>CAJCIS010000112.1 GCA_903970435.1 Acidobacteriota bacterium
GGGGCCGGGGCCAACAGCGGCCCGCATAACGACGGCGGATCGAACGGCGGCGTGGGCGTCTATCTGGGCGCCGACGGATCGATCTCCAACCACGGCGTGATCGCCGGCGGCGCCGCGGCGAATGATTTCGGCTTCGCAAGCGGCTGCAATGGCGGCAACGGCGTGTTTCTGGCGCAAGGCGGCAAGCTTTCCAACACAGGCATCATCACCGGCGGCGTGGCCGGCAGTGTCGGCGCCCCGCTTTACGGCGCCACCGCGGGCGACGGCGTCTATGTGGCGGCGACGGGCGATGTAGCGAACACGGGCACAATTACCGCGGGCGCGGGCGGCATGGGGCTGGACAATGGGTTCGGCGGCACCGGCGGCATCGGCGTCGATCTCGCGCAAGGCGGCATCCTGACCAACCAGGGCGCCATTCGCGGCGGTGCCGGCGGCAATGGCAGCGGAAACAATTATCCCAGCGGCAATGGCGGCGCCGGCGTGTATCTCAACGGTGGCACCCTCACCACCTCGGGCACGATTGCAGGCGGCGCCGGCGGTGTCGGCGGCAGCGCGAACGGCCAACATGGCGACGCCGTGCAATTCGGTTCGGCCGCGTCACGCCTCGTACTCGACCCCGGCGCCATCTTCGACGGCCTGGTTGCCGCCAACGCGGCCGCCCACGACACGCTCGAACTCGCCGGCCGCCAGGCGGCAACATTAAGCGGCCTGGGCACCGATTATACCGGCTTCAGCACCATTGCCGAGACCGCGCATGCCGACTGGACCCTGGCGGCGGCCAACACGCTCGGCAGCGCCACAACCCTGCTGGACGCCGGCGTGCTGAACGTGGCGGGCACATTGAGCGACGCGGCGAGCGCCACGATCGACCGGCAGGGCACGCTGCAAACCAGCGGCAGCGGCGCGCTGCTGCTGGGCGGCCTGGTTCTCGCCGGCGGCACGCTTGCCGGTACAGCCACCGGCACCATCGCAATCGGCACCAGCCTGAACGGCGCCAAGACGGGCGCGGTGACCGTGAGAGGCGACGGAACGGTGACGGGCCATGGCGCCATCGGCGGCGCGGACATCGTCGACAAGGGCACGATCACCGCGCAGGGCGGCCGCCTCATTCTGCAGACCGCGGTATCGGGTGGCGGAACCGCAACGATCGCCGCCGGCGCCACCCTGGAAGCTGCCGGCCGCCTCACGCCCGCTGTCGTATTCGGCACCGGAACGAATGAAAAATTGCAGTTGGACACGCCAACCGCCGTCACCAGCGTGCTGTCCGGCTTTGGCGCCGGCGACGTGATCGATCTGCGGACGATTCAGGCAACCACCATGACGTTCATGGGTGGCACGCTCACGCTGGAGAACGGAACCACCGCTGTCGATACGTTATATTTTGCCGGCGACTACACGCTGTCGGATTTCACCCTGGCACAGGACGGCCAAGGCGGCACCGATGTCGGCTTTTCGTCCGGCGCGCCGGACCCTGCCGCATGGTTATCCTTCCAAGCGCACAATCTTGCCCCGATGTGGCCCGAGATGCTCCACGAACCGCTTCCCAGATAACAGTTTTTTGGTTCTTTTTTTCAAAGAAGAACTGCAATCCTTAAACCCTCATGGGCATCAAAACGTAAAGTGCCGAACCATCACTGGCGTCCTGCACCAACGTCGGTGCCGAGCCATCGGCAAACCGGAACTCGACCTGATCGGCGATCTGGTCGGTTATATCGTTCAAGTAACGGGCCTGGAAGCCGATTTCCAGCGGGCCCGACTCGTATTTGACCCTGTCGCCGTCGAGCTCCTCGCTGGCGGTGCCCTGCTCGGCACTGGCCGCCGACAAAGTCAGAACATCCCGTTGCAGGGCCAGTTTGACCGGACGCGACCGCTCGCTGCTGATCGCCGATACGCGCGCCACCGCATCGGCAAAATCCTTCTTGCCGACGTGCAGAACCTTGTCGTTGTCCTTCGGAATAACGCGCTCATATTCAGGAAATGTGCCGTCGATCAGCTTGCTGGTCAGGGTCACGGTGCCCAGCTTGAATTGAACACGGGTATCCGACAGCCCCACCTCCACGCTGCCGCTTTCCTCCTCGAGCAATTTGCGCAGTTCGTTGACCGTCTTGCGCGGGATGATCACCCCCGGAATGGTTTCCGCACCTTCCGGCAACGGCTCCTCGACGCGCGCCAGGCGATGCCCGTCGGTCGCCACCGCCCGCAGCGTGCGCGTGCCATCGGCCACCGCGGCATGCAGATAGATGCCGTTCAGGTAGTAGCGTGTTTCCTCCGTGCTGATGGCAAAGCGCGTGCGGTCGATCAGGCCGCGCAGCACGAGCGCCGGCAGCGAGAAATGATGCGGCAACTGCCCCGCGGTCATGCTCGGGAAATCCTCCACCGGCAAAACGACCAGGCTGGTCGCGAACTTGCCGGCGCGAAGTGCGAGTTGCGCGTCGCCGCCGGGATGGTCGAGCTCGATCTCCGCGCTTTCCGGCAGCTTGCGCATGATTTCATACAGCGTGGCAGCCGGCGCCGTGGTGGCGCCGTTGCGGCTGGTGCTGGCAGCGACTTCCTCGACGATGGCGATTTCCATGTCGGTCGCGGTGAAAGACAGCCGTCCGTCGCGCACGGCGATGAGCACGTTGGCCAGAATGGGGATGGTGTTGCGCTTTTCGGCGACGGACTGGATGTGCGCCAGCGCCTTGAGCAACGTGGCGCGATCGGCCTTGAGCTTCATCGAAAATTTCCCCGGGGAGGCCGGGCGACTCGCCGGCCTGTCGTGTGGCGGTAGACTCTAACAGGCGGGGGCGATACCGCAAACAAGGGCCGAACCAGCGTCGCGGGTCAGTTTGAGGCGGCGCCGGCCCGGCGCCGCCTTAAACTGACCCCCTACCCGAACCGGGGCCGTGCCGCAGGCGCAAGCGTTTCTTGGTTCTTTTTTTCGAAAAGGAACGGCTTCCTTCCGCCTAATCTTCCTTGGCCCGATAAGCCTTGTGGCAAGCACCGCAAGCCTTCCCGGTCTGCTTGAACGCCGCCGCGAACGCCTTCTTGTCATCCGCCTTGGCCGCGTCCAGCAAGGTTTTCGCCGCGTCCGCATAGTTCTGAGCGGCCTTCTGGAAGCCCGGCATGTCCGTCCAGACTTTCGGCAGTGCCTTGGTGTCGTGCCCCTTGTCGGTACCGGGCGGAAACAGCGTGGTGATCAAACCGGCCCATTCCACGAGGGCTGCCGCATTGTCAGCCTGGCCCTTCACGTCGCCGCCGGATGTCACCGTGGCCTTGATGGCGCCAAACACACTGCCGGAGAGCAGGAACGCGGTCTGGCGGGCGGCGATAATGGTGTCGGACGGCACGGTGACAGGACCGGCGAAGGCGGGTGTCGCGAAGAGAAAGATCAAGGCTGGCAGCTTTCGTCTCATGGTGTCTCCGGCGATGGCTTCGGGACGGCAGGTTGCCTCACCCTGCACCGGACGCCAACCCCGCGCCTTGCACGGTCGGGCCGCCGCCGCTATACGCCCGCGCTCGGCCGGAGTGTAGCTCAGCCTGGTAGAGCACTGTGTTCGGGACGCAGGGGCCGGAGGTTCGAATCCTCTCACTCCGACCAGCCGATTTCCGGCTACCAGACGGCAGGCAGCGATTTCACCCCGCGCAAGGTGACGGTGGGTTTCCAGTCCACATTGTCCGCATCCACCAGGCGCATGCCCGGCAGGCGTTCCAGCAATTTGCGAAACGCGATTTCGCCCTCGATGCGGGCCAGTTGGGCGCCCAGGCAAAAATGGATGCCGCCGCCGAAACTCAGCGCCCGCACACCGGGGCGCCCGACATCCAGTTCGTCGGGCTCGCCCTCGAACGCCGCCGGATCGTGGTTGGCCGCGCCGAGCAGGGCAATGACCTGCTCGCCGGCGGCGACCCTCTCGCCGCGCAGTTCCAGATCCTCGCGCGCGACACGGCCGGTGAGCTGCACCGGGCTGTCGTAGCGCAGCAGTTCCTCCACCGCATTCGGCAGCAACGACGGATCGGCCGCGAGGCGGGCAAGCTCGGCCGGATTGCGGTGCAGTGCCAACACGCCATTGCCGATCAGGTTGGTGGTGGTCTCGTGGCCCGCGCCAAACAGCAGGGAGATGTTGGCCAGCGCCTCCTCGTCGGTCAGCCGGTCATCCGCCTCCCGCGCGGCGAGCAGCGCCGACGTCAGGTCATCGCCGGGATTCTCCCGGCGGTAGGCGAACAAGGTCTTGAAATAGGCGGCTGATTCGAGGCTGCCCGCATTCGCGGCGTCCATCTCCTCGCGGGTCAGCGCGACGGGGTCGAGGATGCGGCCGCGCACCTTCGACTCTTCCAGGAACGGCGCGCGGTCCTGCTCGGGAATGCCGAGCATGTCGCAAATCACCGTCACCGGCAGCTTGTGGGCGAAATCATGGATGACATCCATGCCGCCCTGGCCGATCACCGCGTCGATGAGGTCGTCCACGATGGCCTCGATGCGCGGACGCAGTTCCTCCATCCGGCGCGCCGTGAACGCCTTGCTGACCAAACCGCGCAGCCGTGTGTGCGCCGGCGGATCGACCAGCAGCATGGTCTTGCGCAACTGGCTGACGACCGCCTCGTTCTTGAATTCCTCCGGCACCGAGGCGTCCGGGTTGCCGTGGCCGAGGCGGTTGTCGCGCAAGGCCGCGACACAGTCGGCGTGCGTGGTGAGCACCCAATGCCCGGTCGGCGCCCGCCACAGCGGCGCCGCTTCGCGCAGAAAACGATAGGCAGGGTAGGGATTGGCCCGGAACACCGGGTTGTCGAAGTCGAATCCGGAAAGCGTGTCCATGGCGGCCGCCTTTTTCATGTCCGAGAAGGTTTAAGTTAACAGCGTTCCGCGCAGCGCAGCAATCACCGCATGTGCGCGGCCCACAGCAAGAGCCAGCGTATCGGAAACACCCAGACGAACCCGGCGGTTGCGAAATAGGCAAACTGAATGACGGGGCTCAGATGATGCACCGCATCGCCCAGCACGACGGCGCCCGCGATCCAGGCCGCGAGGAACACCAGGCCAACCGCCGTGGCCGCCGGCACCCGCCACGTCATGCGCGCCCTCCAGCTCGAACGGCGGCCGGCCGCGGTTCCATCTTGCGGTGCAGCACGCAGCCTCTATAGAGCGCGCCTTGGCCGGGCGGAGACGCACCATGAATCTGAAAGACCACATTCGCGGCATACCGGATTTTCCGAAGCCCGGCATCCTGTTCTACGATATCTCCACCTTGCTGCGGCACCCGGCGGCGTGGCGGGCGGCGATGGATGGCATGACGAACATGGTGCGCGGCCACCAGCCGGATCTGCTGGCCGGTGTGGAGAGCCGCGGCTTCCTGCTGGCAGCCCCCCTGGCCTTGTCTCTGGGATGCGGCTTCGTCATGCTGCGCAAGCAGGGCAAGCTGCCCGGCCAGACGGTCGGCCTGAAATACGGGCTGGAATACGGCGCGGACCACATTGAAATTCAGGCCGATGCGATAACGCCCGGCCAGCGCGTGGTGATTGTGGATGACCTGCTGGCGACCGGGGGCACCCTGGCCGCCAGCGTCGCCCTGCTGCGGCAAATCGGCGCTTATGTGCCCGCAGCCTGCACGCTGATCGAACTCACGTTTCTGCACGGTCGTGATGCGCTCGACGTGCCGGTGGAATCGCTGATTTCCTACGATTCCTGAGCGCACATCTCGAAAGAACCAAAAGACTTTGGCGCCTGCGCCGGCACAAAGGTTCGGGCCAGGGCCGACAAGTCGGGGATTGCATCAAGCGTAAAGTCTTTTGGATCCTTCCTTCAGAAAGGAACTGCTTTTTCACTGCTGCATCGTCGTTTGCCGCGCCGCATAATCGGTCAGCGCGGCAACCGCGCGGGCCGAGTCGTCCGAGCTACCGGTGCCGTCCATCCCACGCACCGCCGCCGCCGCCCTTGCATCCAGGCGCGACAATTCCGCGGAAACCTGCGGATCGGCATGCGCCTGGTCCTTATAGCCCTGTGCCATGCCGTGGGCGATCAAGTACGCATCGCGTATCGCCGACGGATTGCTGCCCGGCGCCGCGTCATCCATGGCGGAACAGGCGGACAAGGCACCGCACAGAGAAATAAGAGTGAGTAGACGCATGCGCTCGGCTCCGGTGACGCCAACTCTAGCGCATAACCGCGGCGCCTCGCCAGCGTTGCGCGCGCCGCGGGGCCTTTATGAAGTGGCGTCGGGAGCCGTGTTGTGCCGGCTCCCTGAATCAGCCGGAGCGCGTCACCAGCAACCCTCGGGGCGCCACCATGGCTGGCCTGCAAGCGGCGCACTTCAGGGCATCATGCCCAAGGCGTCTGGCCCAGCGTGACGCACGGTAACACTTTGTCGCGCCGCGTTCACGCCGTGCCCACCGGCGGGCAAGCAGGCCGGCACGTTCCATCCATTCGCAGGTGATTTTGACCTTGCGGGGGCCCGTGGCCCTCAAAAAGGCGGCCCGGTCAGATGCGCCTTTTTTGCCACGGGCGGCCCTGGTTCCCAACCGGCTTGGGCAACCCCCCCGGTCGGGCCTCGTTGTGCCCGGACTTCGCGCGGCCGCCCACCTGGTCGCGCGCCCACATCAAAGGACGTCACGTCGTTATGAAAAAATGTCTCCTCGCCGGCGCCGGCCTCGCCGCCATCCTGGCGCTTCCCGCATCCGGCTTCGCCCAGCCAGTCACCGGCCCCTATGTCAGCCTCGGTGGCGGCTATGACATCCAGCAGGACAATTTCCTGCACACCAACACCGGCATCACCGGAATTCCCGGCGGCAACGCCTCCCGACTTCGCTGGGGCCCAGGCGCCACGGCTGAAGCCAGCGTCGGCTGGGGCTTCGGCAATGGCCTGCGCACCGAAGTGGAAGGTTTTTGGGGCTACAGCAACGTGCAATCACGGCCGGGCTCCGGCGTTCCGAGCAACACCACCGGCAACCGCAACAGCTATGGTGGATTCGGCAACGTTCTCTACGACCTCGATCTCGGCCAGTACGGCATCAACACAGCGGGAATCGTCCCCTATGTCGGCGTCGGCGCCGGCTACGAATGGACCCACCTGTCGCCGATCACCTCGGACAATTATGACGGCACGGTGGACCGCATCGGCGGCACCGAGGGCAATCTTGCCTGGCAAGGCATTGTCGGCGCGGCAGTACCCCTGAACATGGTCATGCCCGGCCTCGACCTGACCGTGGAATATCGTTACATAGGCGACTTGAACCAGCGGGCCTTTTCCGGGCGCCATTATCAGCCTTACGGCGTGAACGAAGGCAATGTCAGCCTCTCGCAGGATGCCAGCCACAACATCATGGTCGGCTTCCGCTATGCCCTGTGGCAGCCCGCGCCCCCCAAGCCGCCGGCGCCTGCCGCGACACCGCCCGCGCCACCGCCGGTTGTGGAAAGCCGCACCTACCTGGTGTTCTTCGACTGGGATCGCGCCGACCTGACCGCCCGCGCCCGGCAGATCGTTGCTGAAGCCGCGCAAGCCAGCACGCACATACAGACGACGAAGATCGAGGTCAACGGCTACACCGACCTTTCCGGCACGGCCGCGTACAACGACAAACTATCGGTGCGGCGCGCCAAGAGCGTCGAAGCCGAACTGATCCGCGACGGCGTGGCGCAGAACGAAATCGACATCCATGGTTATGGCGAGAGCAATCCATTGGTGCCGACGGCGCAAGGCGTGCGCGAGCCGCAGAATCGGCGGGTGGAAATCATTCTGAAGTAGGAACTTCCTGGCGACTTTGCCCTGGGCCGCGGATGGGCCCAGGGCGAAGGAAGTATTTCTTTTTTGAAAAAAATAAACAAAAAACTTTTACTTATTTTCAAATGTTTTCCTAATCCAGAGTAATATTCCCAAGGCCGGCAAACCCGCCAGCATGGTGCACACATAGAACGGACCCCAGCCCAGCGCCTCGGCCGCATAGCCGGCCGTTCCCGCCAGCGTATGCAACGGTATGGCCGCCAGGGACGACAACAATGCATATTGTGTCGCCGTATAATTCCGGGAGCATAACGCCGACACGAAGCTCAGAAACGCCGTTTGCGCCGCCCCGTTGAAAAAATATTCCCCCCCCACCTTCACATACAGCATCCAGCCGGTGCCCACCGCCAGCAGCACCA
>CAJCIS010000113.1 GCA_903970435.1 Acidobacteriota bacterium
CCCTCTTCGGCCCAAGCGCGAAGGCAAGGAAGCCGTTCTTTTTTGAAAAAAAGAACCAAAAAACTTTTGAATATGAAACGCGGCGGTCTTTACGATTCGCTCCTACTGCGATACGTAACGGTCCCAAAGCATAAGCGTGGGTGGGCTCCATGGGCGCGTTCGGTGCAAAGTACGGTATCAGACCGATCTGGTCAGGCAATGCGCAATGGGACACCGGGTCACTTTCAGGCCTTACAACGGGAGTTGGCACCATACCGGGGCCTCCCGGAGCCAGTCCGCGCGAATCCTACGCAACTTTTCCGCCGATCGCGGCGCCCGTCGCGGAGGCGACGGTCATCGGATCGCCGACATTGGCCCTCGAGGCCGCTTACAACGCGCGGACGTTGCCCCCGGCAACGCCCGATAGCTGGAAGAGCGCGGTCAGCGGCAACTGGACGACAGCGGCGGACTGGAGCACCGGGGCAGCCCCGAATGCGTCGAACGATGCGACGATCGCGGTGTCGGGCAGCTATGCCGTCACGATCAATTCGGCGGTGGCGGCCAACTCGCTGACGGTCGACGACACGGGCGCCACCGTGGCCGATGATGGTACACTATCGCTCACCACGACGCTGGCGGTGACGGCGGGCACATTTTTACTAGCTGGTGAGGTCGCCGGCGGCACGATCAGCTTCGGCAGCAGCGCGGTGTTTTCGGCGGCAGGCGGCTATCTGGACGGGGTGAAGTGGGATGGTGCGCTCACGATCGGAACCGGCGGCCAGTCCGCGAGCGTTATCGGCGGCCTGACGCTGACGGGTGCCGGCGGCACGGGCACCGGCACGTTAAATATTAACGGCACCAACGCAAATAACTCCTATCTTTACATCCGGGACAGCGAGACGCTGAACAATGCGACGCTGACGTTCGGCGGGACGCAAGGCTATCTGGAAAGCGCCTACTCCGGCACGTCCAAAGCCGACCAAGGCACGTTGACGCTGGGCAGCGGATTTACGGTGACACAAAGCAGCGGTTCGAATTATTTGTATAACAGCATTTACTACTCCAATAACGGCTACTACTACAACGAAATTGTCAACGACGGCACGATATCGGTCGGTGGCGGCACGTTGACCGTTGAGAACGGCACCTTCCTTAACGCCGGTTCGATCGGCATCAGTGCCGGTACATTTACGCTTTACAGCGCGGTAACGAATTCCGGTTCCATTACGATCGGCGGGACGGGCACCCTCTATGTGGACGACACGCTCACATTCGGTGCCGGTGGCAACGCCGGCAACATAAGCACGTCGGGCAGCGGCGTGTTTCTCCTCGGCTCGAGCGGTTCGCTATACGGCACGGTCAACGCAGCCAGCCTGACCGCGCAGTTTGCGGGTGGCTACCTGGACGGCGTGACCTGGGAAGGTGCGCTGACGGTCGGCACGGGCGGGCAATCGGTGAGCGTTATCGGCGGGCTGACGCTGACGGGCCTTGGCGGCAGCGGGGCCGGAACAATGAACATCGACGGTGCCGGGAATAACTCATATCTTTATGTGAGAGACAGCGAAACGCTAAACAATGCCACGCTGACGTTCGGAGGCTACAACGGCTTTCTTCGTAGCTCGTACACAGGTACGTCCAAAACCGACCAAGGCACACTGACGCTCGGGAGTGCCTTTATAGTCGGGCAAAGCAGTGGATCGAATTACTTATATAACGACTATTACTACTCCAATAACGGCACCTACTACTACAATGAAATTGTCAACGACGGCACGATATCGGTCGGTGGCGGCACGTTGACCGTTGTGAACGGTACTTTTGTCAATGCCGGCACCATCAGCGTCAGCGGCGGCGGCACGTTCAGCACGGCCGCGACGAGCTTTGCGTTCGGCGGGGCGTTCGTGGTCGGCGCCGCTTCGGTGGTCGAACTGGCCACTAATACCGTCATCGCGACCGATTCGGCGAGTATTACGCTGTCGGGTGCAGCATCATCGATCCAGGCGCTGAACTCGGGTACCGGCAAGCAGGTCCTGCTGGATAGCACCCTGTACAGCATCGCCGCCGGCGGCACGCTGAGCCTGCTGAACGGGCGCAATTTCACGGTGGTTGCGAACAGCGGTGCGTTCACCGACAGCGGCGAGCTGAATTTGGGCGGCGTTACGTTCACCGCAACCTCGCTGACGGTCGCGGCGGGCGGCACGCTGTCCGGCAACGGCACGGTGCTGGGCGCGGTGACCGACAGCGGAACGGTCGCGGCCGCCGGGGGTACACTGTTACTGTCCTCAGCGATATCCGGCACCGGCGCCCTGACCGCCGCCGCGGGCGCAACCGTAAACCTCACCACGGGCGGCGCGCTGACGGAGTCCATTTCCGGTGCCGGCACCCTGAAACTGGATGGCACCACCGCCTACACGCTGGCCGCCGGTGCCACGATCGCCATCGCCACGGTGCAGATCGATGCGGGCGCGACCCTCGCCGGCGCCGGCACCCTCACAGGCGCGCTCACCGGCGGCGGCACGCTGACCGCCGCCTCCGGCGCGACCTTCGATCTGGCGGGCGGCGGCAGTTTCGCCGGCGCCATCAACGGTGCGGGCACCTTGCAACTGGATGGCGGCACACAATTCGTGCTGCAAGCCGGCGCGTCGCTCACCACCGCGTCGGTGGTCGTCGATGCGGGCGCCACGCTGGACCTGACCCAAGGCGGCAGCCTCGCCGGCAGCATCACCGGCGCCGGCACGCTGCAACTGGACGGCGCCACCGCCTACACGATTGCGGCCGCCACCACGCTCACCCTCGGCACCTTGAAAATCGACGCCGGCGCCGCCCTCTCCGGCGCCGGCACGATCGATGCCGCCGTCACCGACAGCGGCAGCCTCACCACCACCGGCGGCACGCTGCTGGTGGCCGGCGCCTTGGCCGGCAACGGAGCCCTCACCGTGGCCGGCGCCGCCCTGCTCGATCTGCGCGGCGGCGGCACGCTGAGCCAAACCATTTCCGGCGCCGGCGCCCTGCAACTGGATGCCGCCACCTACACGCTGGCAGGCGTCACGGTGGGCCTCGCGGCGGTCGCGGTCGACGCCGGCGCGACCCTGTCGGGCTTCGGCACCATCACCGGCACGGTCACCGACGCGGGAACCATCGAAGCGGCCGGCGGCGTGCTGCAACTGGGCGCCACGTCCGGCAGCGGCGCGCTCGTGGCCGCCGCCGGCGCCACCCTCGACCTCACCGGCGGCGGCAGCCTGACGGAGGCCATATCCGGCGCCGGCGCGCTCCAACTGGATACCGGCGCCTACACGCTCGCCGGCGCCACGGTCGCGGTCGCGTCGCTCGCCGTGGACTCCGGCGCCACGCTCTCCGGCAGCGGCGCGGTGCAAGCCAGCGTGGCCGACGCAGGCACGGTGAATGCCGCGGGCGGCCTGCTGACCCTCGCGTCGGTGAGCGGCGCAGGCACCTTGTCGGCGGCCGCCGGCGCCACGCTCGACCTGCTGACCGGCGCCGCATTGACCGAAACAATCACCGGCGCGGGCACCCTCCAGCTCGACGGCGGCACCTACATTGTGGCCGGCGCCACCCTCGCCATGAGCACCATCACCATCGATGCGGGCGCCGCCTTGTCGGGCAGCGGCACCTTGAGCGCCAACGTCACCGACGCCGGCAGCCTTTCCGCCACGGAAGCGGTGCTGCAAATCACCGGCGCCCTGTCCGGCAGCGGCGCGCTGATCGCCGCGTCCGGCGCCACGATCGACCTGGCCGGCGGCGGCGCGCTCACCGAAGCCATCTCCGGCGCCGGCACGCTACAACTCGACAACGCCGCCTACACGCTCGCCGCCGCCACGCTCGGCATTGCCGATGTCGTGGTGGATGCCGGGGCGACCCTGTCCGGCAGCGGCGCCGTGCAAGGCGCGCTCGCCGATGCGGGCACCGTGAACGCGTCCGGCGGCACGCTGCTACTCGGCGCGGTTTCCGGCACGGGCACATTGTCGGCCGCGGCGAACGCGGTGCTCGACCTTACCGCCGGCGGCGCGCTGACCGAGGCGATTTCCGGCGCCGGCACGCTGCAACTGACCGGCGGCACCACCTACACGCTGGCCGGCGAAACCGTGTCGGTCGCCACCGTGTCGGTCGCGGCCGGCGTCACCCTGTCCGGGACGGGCACGATTGCCGGCGCCCTGACCGACAGCGGCACCATCGTGGCCACCGGCGGCAAGCTGGTTCTGTCCGGCACCCTGTCCGGCGGCGGCGTGCTGCAAGCCAATGCCGGCGCGGTGCTGGACCTGACGGCGGGCGGCACGCTCAACCAGGCCATCAGCGGCGCCGGCACATTGGAACTCGGCGGCGCCTGGCTGCTCGGCAGCGGCGCGCTGACGATGGCCGCGCTGGCGCTGGATGCCGGCGCCTCGCTCAGCGGCGCGGGCACCCTCACCGCCCCGATCGCCGACGCCGGCACCCTGGCCGCTTCCGGCGGAACGCTCACCGTGAAAGGCGCGGTCTCCGGCGCCGGCACATTGGCGGCCGGATCCGGCGCGGTGCTCGACCTGCTGGGCGGCGGCAGCTTCGGCGGCGACCTGGCGGGCCTCGGCACCGTCGATATCGCGGCCGCCATGACCCTCTCGACCGGCGCCAACATCACCGCCGCCACCGTCATCGACACCGCCAACGTGACATTGGCCGCCAATACCAACCTGCTGCTGGCCACGGGCAGCACGCTCGATGTCACCGCCGCCAAGAAGGCGACCGTGTCGCTGAGCGGGCCCGGCTCAACCAGCTTCACCAACGCCGGCACCCTGGTGGCCAACGGCGTCGGCAAGGCGGAAATGAGCACCGCGTTCATCAACAGCGGCAACGTAACGGTCAGCGCCGGCACGCTGTCGTTCCTGGGCGCGGTCACCAATAATGGCGTCATCGACCAGGCCGCCGGCGTGCTGTCGATCAAGGAGACGGTGAGCGGCACCGGCACGCTCGACGTCGGATCGTCCGGCACGCTGTCATTGCTGCTCGGCGCCGGCAGCGGCCAGACGGTCGATTTCCTCGCCGGCACCGGACTTCTCGATCTGACCAAGCCGATCGACTTCGCCGGCGTCATCGCCGGCTTCGGCGCCAGCGACGTGATCGATCTGCTGAAGACCAAGGAAACCAGCTACAACTACAATAACGGCGTGCTGACCGTCATGGATGGCAAAAAGGTAGAAGCCAGCCTCCACTTCGCCGGCACCTACACCCAGGCCGATTTCTCGCTGGGCACCGACGGGCACGGGGGGCAGTTCGTCACGTTTGTGTAGCAACAGGCAACGCTTCTCCGCGACATCGCCGCCGGAAGCAAGGACTTAAGGAAGCCGTTCTTTTCTGAAGAAAAGAACCAAAAGACTTTTGCGCCTGTGCCCCCGACGATTTTCCAGTCGGGCTGAGGCCGCTCTAGTTCTTTTCTTCAGAACAGAACTGCTTGCTTTCTTGAGTCATTGATTTCACGCAGCTTGTTCTTCGACGGGCACTTAAACCCTTACCCCAGCAACCGCCCAATCACCCGCGCCGTATAATCAACCACCGGAATAATCCGCCCATAATTAATCCGCGTCGGCCCAATCACCCCGATCGCGCCCACAATCCCCCCCGCCTCGTTGCGCGCCGGCGCCACCACCATCGATACGCCGCTCATGCCGAAATAGCCGCTCTCGGCGCCGATGAAGATGCGCACGCCCTCGCTCGATTCCGCCAGGTCCAGCAGACGCAGCATCGTTTCCTGCGTCTCCAGCCGCTCGAACAGGCGCTGGATCGCGGACAAATTCTCGATCTGCGTCACGTCGGCCAGCAGGCGCGCCTGGCCGCGCACGATCAGCGCGCCGCCGCGCCCGGCCTCCGACCAGGTCGCCAGGCCCGCCTCCACGACGGTGGCCGTCAGGGCATCGAGCTGCCCGCGGTCCGCCGCCATCTCCTCGGTGACGTGGCGGCGCAAATCGGTCAGCGTGCGGCCGGCGGCGCGGGTGTTGAGGTAATTCGCCGCCTCCGTCAGCGCGCTCAGCGGCATGCCGGCCGGCACGTCGATCACCCGGTTCTCCACCCTGCCGTCGGCGCTCACCAGAATAACCAGCGCGCGCCCGGTGCCCAGCGGCACGAACTCTATGTGCTTGATCGCGCTATCGGATTTCGGCGCCAACACCAGCCCCGCCGCCTGGCTCAGGCCGGCCAGCATGGCGGAAGCGTCGGCCATCGTGTCCTGCAGACTGCGTCCGCTGGCCAACAGCGACTGCGTGATCGTCTCCCGCTCATCATCCCGCAGCTCGCCGAATTGCAGCAGGCCATCGACGAACAGGCGCAGGCCGCGATCGGTCGGCAGCCGCCCGGCCGAGGTATGCGGCGCGAACAGCAGGCCGGCGTCGGTCAGGTCCGCCATGACGTTGCGGATGGTGGCGGGCGACACGGTGATCGGCAGCCGGCGGGCCAGCGTGCGGCTGCCGGTCGGCTCGCCGGTTTCCACGTATTGCTCGACAATTTCGCGCAGCACCGCGGCGGCGCGCGGGTCGAGCCCCGGGGGGAGCGGTTTCGGCGGCAACTCCATGACCAATCCTAACCCCTGCAACAGTCCGGGGCCAGTTCAAGCCGCCACCGGGCCGCACCCCGGCGCCCGGGGGTTTGAGGGCTGGTAATCCCTGGCATTGGGGTCCATATGCCACACACGGCGCTTTTCGACCTGAGTCCTGTGCCTTCTTCCGCGGCAAGCCGCGTTCGGTGCTCCCTCAACGGAAAAGTAATCCGGCCCGTAAAGTGCGGGTCGCCGGCTGATTGGAGACAGAAATGTCTGAAGGTACTGTGAAGTGGTTCAACGCGCAGAAGGGTTATGGGTTCATCCAGCCCGATGACGGCAGCAAGGATGTGTTCGTGCATATCTCCGCGGTCGAGCGCGCTGGCATGGGCGGCTTGAACGAAGGCCAGAAGGTGGCGTTCGACCTCGAGCGCGGCCAGCAAGGCAAGATGTCGGCGACGAACCTCAAGTCCGTCTAAGACGCACCGGTCGCTGCGCCACAAGCCTCGGCGCATGGCGCAGCTGCCGGACTAACTTTTTGATATTACGTGCTGTTTAGCCGCTGCAGGACCGGGTCCGGCGGCGGCATTTCGCTTACGGGAGGTGCCGTGACCAACACCCACAAATATGCCATCGGCCAGGTGGTGCAGTTCCTGACCGGCCCGCAGGACGGCAACATCCCCCGCGGCCGCTACAAAGTGCAGCGCCTGCTGCCGAGCGAAACCCGCGACATGCAGTATCGCGTCAAGCACATGGTCGACGGACATGAGCGGGTCGTGCGCGAAAGCCAGTTGGCGGCGGATCGGGCGATGGCGAGCTGAGTTGGGAAGCCGTTCTTTTTTGAAAAAAAGAACCAAAAAAATTTGGCTCCTGTGCCCGTCGGAAGACACGGGCTGCGCCGAGCCCGGCTTTCTTCTTAAGCGCCGGCAGGCCTAATCGATGAAGACGGCGTCCGCGTAGCCGGGCCCTGGCGGCGCGCAAAGGTCATGCGCTGGCAGGAACACAGTCACCTCCGTGACGCCCATTGCCTGAAGCTGGTGCGGCACGCCGTTCCGGTCCGCCAGATGCCCGGCGCCCATGATCGCCACAACCTGGCGCGGAAGCCGCGCCGCAATTGCCTCCGCCATGGCGCGGTCCCACACCGACTGTGCCTCGACGAAATGCTGTAGCCGCGCCGGCGTCATGGCGGCGCCGCCATGTCCCGACATCGCCGCCGCCAGGCTCGCCCGATACGCCGCCGGTGGGGCGGCCGGCGTGCCGACCCCTTCCCGCGCCGCCACCGGAACCGCCGCCCACCCTGCCTGCGCCACCCGGTGCACCAGTCCGCGCGACACGTTCAGCGCCACCATGGGAATGCGATGGTCGCGCGCGAAACGAAAGATCGGCATGTAGAGCGCAGGCGGAAATCCCCACACATGCGTCCAGTCGGCCTGGCTGAGGAAATCCGCCTCCGTCAGCCGCCCGGCGATCCATCGATCCAACACCGGCTGGTCGGCGCGGGGAAACATTTCGAAGCCGAGCACAAGCGCCGGATTGGCAGCGTATAGACGCTGAATCGTTACGAGCTGCCAGCGATGGTCTTCGTCCCTGTCATGCGCCTCGCCGAGCAGCACCACGCCCCGCGCGGCCGGGACGGGATCGGGAACAATTTGCAGTGTCGCCGCCCCGACCCAATGCCCGGACGGCGCGCAAACGGGTGACACCAAGGCGCAAGCGGTGGCAAGGAGTACGGGAACAAGGCTAACGGCGAGGCGCATCGCTCTGAAAGGTAGGCCCCCCAATGCGGCACAAACGAGCAAAAGTTTTTTGCTTCTTTTTTTCAAAAAAGAAGTCCTTGCTTCCCTTGACTGCCTTCGTTGTCACCGTAAACGCCCATCAAACCCAAATCCTGAACCATTTCTCCCCCAGCGCCGCTCTGGGCGTCGGCGTCGACAGCGTCCCCTACCCCGCGGTCCGTGAAATATACACCCCATCCAACGTGCGGCAGATGCTGGGCGCCGGCCTGGGCGCCGTCACCTACCGGCTCTACACCGAGCTTTCGGTACAGGACTGGCACTGGAACCCAAACGGCACTTTCTCCGAAACAGCAACGAAAGGCTATTGGACCAGCGACGCCACGCCACGCGCCAGGACGGTCGATACGTTCGGCTACGCCCTGCCGCGGCGCGGTTTCACGCATGACCAGGGCAACGACGGCGGCTATTCGCGCCTCGATGATGGCGATCCGGAAACGTTCTGGAAGAGCAATCCCTATCTCACCACCGCCTACACCGGCGACCCGGACGCCGATCACCCGCAATGGGTGCTGTTCGACCTCGGCGGCCGCCGGACGGTGAATGCGGCGCGCATCGCCTGGGCCGCGCCCTTTGCCGCGCAATATGCGGTGCAATACTGGACCGGTGACGATCCAATCTACGACCCCGCCCATGGCAACTGGGTGAATTTTCCGAACGGCGCCGTCACCAACGGCACCGGCAGCACCGTAACCTTGCCGCTGGGCGACGCGCCGCACCCGGCGGAATATATCCGCATCGTCATGACCGCGGGCTCGGGCACCTGCACCCGGCCGCACAGTGCCGATCCGCGCGATTGCGCCGGCTACGCCATCGGCGAGGTCGGCCTAGGCACGCTGCACGGCGGCAATTTCACCGACCTGGTGCGCCATGCGCCGGACAACAGCCGGCAGACCGTGACATACGCATCGTCCGTCGATCCGTGGCACGCGGCGTCCGACCGGGTGGGCAACCAGGAGCAGCCGGGGCTCGATACGGTGTTCCGCAGCGGCGTCACCCGGGGCCTTCCCACCACCGTTCCGATCCCGATGCTGTACAGCACGCCGGCCAATGCGGCGGCGGAAATCGCGTATCTCGAGGCGCGCGGCGACAACATCGCGCGCGTCGAAATGGGCGAAGAACCGGACGGGCAATACGTAACGCCGGAGGACGACGCCGCACTCTATGGCGAATTCGCAACCGCCCTGCACGCGGTGGACCCGAACCTCAAGCTCGGCGGCCCGGTGTTCCAAAGCAACCTCACCGACGTGAAGGCGTGGCCCGACGCGAACGGGGAAACATCCTGGACCAAGCGGTATCTCGCCTATCTCGCCAGCCACGGACATCTCTCCGACCTGAGCTTCTTTTCATTCGAGCATTATCCGTTCGCTTCCTGCAAATACAGCCGCGCGCAGGAGAAGTTGTTACGAGAGCCGAAGCTAATGGCGGATATCGTGAATGTCTGGCGGCATGACGGGCTGCCACCCGGCACGCCGATATTCGTGACCGAAACCAATTACTCGCAGAACGAAACCGATGCGGCGCCGGAAATCGCCGGCGCATTGTGGTATGCCGACATGGCGGCAACCTTGCTGTCGGTGGGGGGCGCGGGGGCCTTCCTGTACGAGTACGAGCCGATTCCGCTCAGCCCCGCCTTTCCCTGTCATGGCTGGGGCACCTACGGCGTGCTGCTCGGCAACAAGCAATATCAGGCGCAGGCGCCGCTCTCGCAATTCTTCGCCGCGCGCATGCTGACCAGCGACTGGGCCGAACAGGCCGATCAGCCCGGCGCGCTGTACGGCGCCACGGTGAAGGACGGCCCCGCCGACGCCATTGATTGGGTCACCGCCTATCCGGTAAAACGGCCCGATGGCGCATGGGCCGTCCTGCTGGTCAATCGCGATCTCGGCCGCCCGCATCAGGTGCAAATCATATTCGACGGCGCCGGCGGCCCGGCCTATTATAACGGGAACGTGCGCCAGACGGTGTTCGGCGCGGCGCAATACGGATGGATCAGGGACGGATCCAAGAGCCATCCGCAGCCGGACGGACCGCCGGCGGTCACCACGCAGGCGGGCGGTGAGGGTACTACCTACACGTTACCCGCAGGCAGCCTGACCGTCATGAGGGGGACCGTCAGCGGGCTGGAATAAAGGAAGAAGTTGTTCTTTTTTGAAAAAAAGAACCAAAAAACCTTTGCTATGGAAAAAGACATGCCCAAGGTCCAGGCGGAACATCTTACCACGGCGCAGCGGAAGTGGTTTGCTTCGGTGCGCGAAGGGTTGCAGCGCGATACGGGCAAGTCGCTCACCGAATGGGTGGCCATCGCCCACACCTGTCCGGCGACCGCGCCGCGCGCCCGATTGAAATGGTTCAAGGATACACACGGGCTCTTGCAAAACCGCGCGAGCTACGTGCTCGCCGAGGCATTTCCGCCCGCCGCGGGCTGGAGCGAGCCGGAAGCGCTCCGCGACGCACTCTGGACCGATCGCGCCGCACGCGCGATTTTCGAAGCCGTCGAAACGATGGCGCTCGCCCTGCCCGCCATCGTCGCCGGCCAACGCCGCGGCTTTTCCGCCTGGTCGCGCAGCTACCAGTTCGCCGCCATGCGCCCCATGAAAGGCGGCCACGCCCGCCTCGGCCTCGCCATCGCGCCGGACCCCGCCGTCGGACTCGAACCGCCGCGCAACGAAGGGTGGTCGGAGCGCCTCAAAAGCACAATCGTTCTGCATGCGCCCGGCGACGCCGGCCCGCACATCGCCGCGTTGTTGAAAACGGCCTGGGAAGCAAGCTGAAGCAAAGCCATTTGGCTCGCTCTACATACGCATGCTCCGGGTAACGTTTGCGTCTGCCGCGATTGCGGGGAGGGCAGCCTTCCGCGTGCGGGAGGGTTTTGACGTCGGCGTGAATATGTGCGAATGATCGCCCCGGCGCAGGGGCGTCCCGGCGTCGAAGTAATCTCGGGAGGAAATAAGAATGATTCGTCTCACGCTCGCGATGGCTGCGCTTGGCCTTTTTGCCGCCGGCTCCGCCTCTGCCGATAACCTCAAGCCCGGCTTCTATACGTCCACCGGCACGGTGGCATCCAACAATGGCAATGCCAGTTGCGCCCAGGTGGGTCTTACGCCCGGCGCCGCGAACAACAGCGTTCTGTACTTTCCCGGCGACAAGAAAACCGGCCTGACCATCTATGTGCCGCTGTCGGGTGAGGAGGAACTCTGCAACGGTTTTCCGGCCGTGCCGAAGGCGGGCCTGAACGGGTTCTCCGCCACGGCTCAATGCACGGTTTATACGCTGAATGGCAACCTGCCGGCCGCAGCCGTGACTTTCGCGTTCACCGCGACCGTCAATGACGTCTATTCGTCGATCGGCACCGATACGGTGACGATTTCCAACGACGCGGTGGTGGGCGCCGGCTGTTCCGCGGTGGTCGATACAACCACGGTATTTTCTGGCCCGAAATGAGCGGGCCCAGGCTTGGCAAGGGCCAAGGCTTCGCAAGGATTTGTCCCGGCGCGTGCGCGTTCCGGGGCTTGCAGAAAATATCGGGAGGATATGAATGACCAGACTTATACTCATGATGGCGGCGGTGGGCTTTTTTGCCGCCGGCGCCGCTCATGCCCAAACCATGACGGCCGGCTTCTATTCGTCGACCGGCACGGTGGCTTCCAATAACGGCAATTCCAACTGTTCGGCAATCGGCTTGGTGCCGGGCGCGGCGAACGACAGCGTGCTGAATTTCCCCGGCGACGGAAATGCAGGCCTGACGATCTACGTGCCGCTGTCCGGAACCGAGCAGCTGTGCAACAGCTTTCCGAACGTGCCGTCCGGCGGGCTGAACAACTTCAATGCGACATCGAACTGCGTTATCTACACCGCGAACGGCGCGATCCCGACCGCGGGGGTGCAGTTCTCGTTCACCTCGATCGTGGTCGATAATTACTCGGCCATCGGCACCACCACGGTCACCATTCCGGCGAACGCACCGATCGGCGGTGGCTGCTCGGCGGTGGTCGACACAACCACAGTCTACTCCGGCGACTAGAGCATTATCAGCCTGACTGGAATCGTGCCTATCGAGCCGGCGGCCTGAGGGCTGATGAAAATGCT
>CAJCIS010000114.1 GCA_903970435.1 Acidobacteriota bacterium
AAAGCCAACGGCCTGGTCGAGACCAGCATCATTGCCGAGGTTTCCTCCCGCCTGATCGTAAACCGCATTGCCCTCAAAACCCGCCCCGACGAAATTTCCGCCTGGATCGAAAAATTCCGGGCGGCTTTAGCCCACCAGTCCCAAGGCAAGGCGGCGTGAAACGCCTCGCCACGGCGGACGCCGGTTTTGAGGCTGACTTCACCGCCTTGCTCGCCCGCGCCGCCACCGAACCCGCCGTCACCGACACGGTGCGGGAGATCATCGCGCGGGTCCGGCGCGATGGCGACGCGGCCGTGGTGGACCTCACCAACCAGTTCGACCGGGTGAACCTCGGCATCGCCGATCTGCAGATCACCCCGGCCGAGATCGCGGAAGCCTCGGCATCGGTCCCGGCCGATCTGCGCGCCGCCCTCACCCTCGCGGCCAACCGGATCGAGGCGTTTCACCGCGCCCAGATGCCAAACGACTTACAACTCACAGACTCCGCCGGCGCCACCATGGGCCTGCGCTGGGGCCCGCTCGACGCTGTCGGCATCTATGTCCCCGGCGGCAAGGCGTCCTATCCATCATCCGTGTTGATGAACGCGATCCCGGCCCGCGTTGCCGGCGTCGCCCGCATCGCAATGTGTGTCCCCGCACCGGACGGCGTGCTGAACCCCTTGATCCTGGCCGCCGCCGAGCTTGCGGGCGTGACCGAAATCTACCGCATCGGCGGCGCGCAGGCGGTGGCGGCCCTCGCCTACGGCACCGCGCTCATTCCCCCGGTCGACCGCATCACCGGCCCCGGCAACGCCTATGTGGCGGAGGCCAAACGGCAGGTATTCGGCCGCGTCGGCATCGACAGCATTGCCGGCCCCAGCGAGGTCGTGGTGCTGGCGGATGCGGACAACGACGCCGCCATGGTGGCCATGGATCTGCTGGCGCAGGCGGAACACGACGAGGCGGCGCAGTCCATCCTGATGACCGACAGCGCGGATTTCGGACGCGCGGTGGCGGATGCCGTGGCCGGCGCGCTGCAAACCCTGCCGCGCGCGGCCATCGCCGGCGCGAGCTGGGGCCGGCACGGCGCAGTGATTACCGTGGCGGACTGGGACGAGGCGGCCGGACTGGTAAACCGCCTCGCACCCGAACATTTGCAGATCATGGTGCGCGATCCGGCGCCTCTGTTCGCGTCGGTGCGGCACGCGGGGGCAATTTTCCTCGGCCGTTTCGCGCCGGAAGCACTCGGGGACTACATTGCCGGGCCGAACCACGTGCTCCCCACTGGCCGGACAGCACGTTTTGCGAGCGGATTGTCGGTGTTCGATTTCCTCAAGCGGACGACGTGGATGGAAGCGGACGCGGGCGCGTTGGCAACGCTGGGTCCGGCGGCCGTGGCACTGGCGGAGGCCGAGGGGTTGGGCGCGCATGCACGCAGCCTCGCCCTGCGCATCCATACTGATGCTGATACCTGATACCTGCCTGCCGAACTTGACCCGGCCATGGCCGCCCATCATGTTCCGGCCGCCGGCGAAAATCGCCACTGCCTAAGGAATCTGCGTGTCAAAAGAGGATATGATCGAGTTTAGCGGCATCGTGACCGAGCTGCTGCCCAACGCGATGTTTCGGGTAAAGCTGGACAGTAACGAACACGTGATACTTGCCCATACCAGCGGCAAGATGCGCAAGAATCGCATTCGCGTGCTGGCGGGGGATCGGGTCAATGTGGAAATGACGCCCTATGATTTGAGCAAGGGGCGGATTACGTTTCGGTTTAAGTAAGGAAGGACTTCTTTTTTGAAAAAAAGAAAATTATGTTGAGCCTAGCGGCGCTCAAGAAGAAAATGAGGCACGCCCCATGCCGAACCACGGCACCTTCTTAGGCGCCGCCAGGCTCCCCATAATTTTCTTTTTTTCAAAAAAGAAGTCCTTCCTTTGGCGCCGCTGATCCTCGCCTCGGCCAGCCCGCGCCGGCTCGCCCTGCTGGCCCAGATCGGCATCGTGCCGGACCGCGTCATCGCCGCCAACATCGACGAAACACCCCACTGTGCGGAGCCGCCGCGCCTGCACGCCGCGCGCCTGGCACGCGAAAAGGCCGCCCGCGTGGCCGAGCCAGGCTGCTTCACCCTGGCCGCCGATACCGTGGTTGCCGTGGGGCGCCGCATCCTCGGCAAGGCCGACACCGCGGACGACGCCCGCGTCTGCCTCACCCTGCTGTCCGGCCGGCGCCACCATGTGCTGACGGCAGTAACCCTGGTGGCGCCCGACGGCGCCCAGAGCCATCGGCTGAGCGACAGCCAGGTCATTTTCACCCGGCTCACACCGCGGCAGATCGACGCGTATCTCGAAACCGGGGAATGGGCCGGAAAGGCCGGCGGTTACGCCATCCAGGGCCATGCGGCCGCCTTTGTCCGCGCCCTGCACGGAAGCTACTCCGGCGTGGTGGGCCTGCCGCTGTTCGAAACCGCCCAGCTGCTGAGCGGCCGCGGTTATGCCGCCTTGGCGGCAGAGCGCGCCGCGTGCTGACCCTGCACGCCGCGCACGGGCCGGGCGAAACCAGGGTGGTGCTGCTGCAGGACGGCACGCCCGTGGAATACTATATCCACCGCCCGGCCGCGCCGGACGGCTACGGCGCCCTGTATTGGGCCCGCATCACCGCCCGCGTGCCCGCGATGGCCGGCGCTTTCGTGGCCCTGCCCGGCGCCGAAGGATTTCTGCCGGACACCGAAGGCGAGCCCACCGCTCACACGGGCGATCACGTGCCGGTTCGCGTCACCCGCGCCGCCATGGGCCACAAGGGTCCCCGCGTCACCACCCGATTGACCACGGCCGAGCGGCAATTCGCAGTGCCCCATTCCGCCAAGGGCGTGGGCCCCGTCCGCCTGCTGCACCCCGGCCCCACGCCCCTGGAGGAGCTGTGCGCCGCCTACCCGGACGCCCCGGTTTACGAAGGCCCCTTCCCAGCCGACCTGCAGACCGCGCTCGACGCCCTGGCCGACCCCGACGTCGCGCTGCCCGGCGGCATGCGCGCCAGCATCGTGCCCACGCCGGCGCTGACCGCCATCGACCTCGACAGCGCGGCCGCCACCGGCGTGCGGGCCGCCAAGCAGGATGCCCAGTTCGCCGCCAACCGCGCCGTGCTGCCGGAACTTGGCCGACAGATCCGCTTGCGCAACCTTTCCGGCGCCATCCTGATCGACCTCTCGGGACTGCCGACCCGCAAGCGCGCCGCGCTTGCCGCCGACCTCGCCGCGGCGCTGGCGCCGGACCGGCTCGGTCCGCGCCTGGCCGGCTTCAGCGCCCTGGGCTTCGCCGAAATTCAGCGCCCGCGTCTGCGGCCGCCCTTGCACGAGCGGCTTTCCGGGCCGCACGCCAGCGCGTTGGCCGCCATCGGCCGCGTGCAGGCCGAGGCCGCCGCCAACCCCGGTGCGCGTTTCCACCTCCGCGCCTCACCCGCCGTCGCGGCGGCCCTGGAGGCCGACGCCGCCGCGCTGTCCGCCCTGGCGAACGTGATGACCTACAAACTATCCGTGCGCAGCGACCCCACGCTGGCAGCCGGCGCGTGGCTGATCGATTCCGCGCATGGCTGAACCCCCCTGCCCCATCTGCGGCCGTCCGCCCCACCCGAAATACCGCCCCTTCTGTTCGCCGCGCTGCGCCGACGTGGATCTCGGCCGCTGGATCACCGGCCAGTATGTGGTCCCCGGCGACCCTACGCTGCCTGAGGACCTGCCGGGCGAGGATGCTTGATATGACCTCCTACGTGGGGTAAGCGTCCCGGCTCCCAAGGCGCCCAGGTAGCTCAGTTGGTAGAGCATGCGACTGAAAATCGCAGTGTCGGTGGTTCGATTCCGCCCCTGGGCACCAT
>CAJCIS010000115.1 GCA_903970435.1 Acidobacteriota bacterium
CGCGTTCCGGCCGAACCCGCGAGGGCGGCACTGCCCGCCAAACCGTCGCGCACCGCGCGGCGCAGGATCGGTTCCGGCTCCGAAGCGTCCACCGCAACGGCGCCGAGCGCATGCGCTTCGGCCACGCGAAAGCCGCCCGAACTGCCGCCCAGCAGAACCCGCGGATGCAGCAGCATGGCATACGGCAGGGCCGCGAGCGTGGCACCGGCGTAGCGCGCATCGATACGCCCGCGCGGCAAGCCGGCCAGGCGGTTGCCATCGCGATAAAGCCCCAGCGCGGGGGGCGGATCGGGCAGGCCGAGCAGGCCCGCATTGTTGGAGATATCGGTATCGACACGCTCGGTGAAATCATCCAGCACGGTGTAAAGGCCGCTCGGGCGTGGCAGCGAAGCAGCGGCGCGGCTGCCAGGCACATGCAGCGGCGCATAAATTGCCTTGAATTCGTTGATCCTGGCTTGATCGTTGCCCAGCAGCGCGGCCTCGCCCAGGCCCAGCGCCACGAAGCTCGCCAGCAGCACCGGCCCGCGCGGCGTCACAAAATAGCCGGCCGCCGCCAGCGGCACCAGCAGGCACGCCACCAGCCGGAACGGTGTGACCAGGAACATCAACAGCAGGACAACCAGCGCACCCGCCCCGGCGCCGATCAGGTCCGTGCCATACACGAGGCCGAGCCGTTCCGGATCGGCCTGGAAACACAGGCTGATGAACAAGCCCGCCAGCATATAGAACGGCAGCAACGCGACGTAATAAAGTCCGATATTCTCCAACTGCGCATAGAGCGTGGCGCCATTCTGCAATTCCAGCGGATTGAAACTGTTGGCGGTGGCAAGCCAATATCCCGCGGCAGCGCTCAGCACCAGCAGCGGTGGCAGCACGGCCAGCAGGCGCGCGCGATGCCGTGCGAACCAGGCGGGCGCAAGCGCCATGGCCACGCCGCTGAATGCGAAGCCCGCCAGCACGATCGAAATGACCCAGTAGCCGTATTCCGACCATTTCGCCGCCGCGAAGTAGCGCGTCAGCGCAATTTCGAAGCCGAGTGCGCCCATCGAAACAAGAAACAGCGCCCCCCAGGGGGCACGCATCGGCGCGCCTGCCGGCGCACTCAATGCCACACGCGCCGGCGCAGAAAATCCATCACCAGCCGGTCGAATTCGGCCGGGTCGTCGACAAACATGGCGTGCCCCACACCCCGCAGCACAACGCCCTCGACGCCGGGATGATGCGCCCTCAGATCGTCCGCCTGCGCCTGGAAATGCGGCGTCACCACATACAGAATCGGTTTGGCCGTCGCATCGATAGCGTCCTTCCAGAATTCCCGCGGCACATTGTAATGCCGCAAGGCGTACGCCGCATCGGGCGGTGTGCGCAACGCCGCATCCGTCAGGCGCGCCAGGTAATCGGCCGGCTGCGGTTCGACGAACATGCCGCGCACGAAGATCCGCATCGAAGCCTCGCGCGACACTTCCGGCCGCATCCGCCGCCATCTTCGCCCGCGCGCCGTCGGCACCGGCGCCGGACCCGCGCCGACAGAGTTATCAACCAGAACCAGCCCCGCGACATGGCTGTCGCCAAACTGATGCACGTAGGCCAGCACGTCCAGCACCCCAAGCGACCAGCCGAGCAGCACCGGCGGGCCGCCGCCCACATGGTCCAGCAAATCGGCAATATCGCGGCCGCGCCGGAACGGTTCATATCCACCGGCCGGAATGTCGCTGTCGCCCTGCCCGCGCGGATCGAAAGCAATCACTCTGTAATGGCGCGACAGATCGTCGATCTGGATACGGAATATCCACGCCGGCATGGTCCAGCCGGGCACCATGACGATCTCCGGGCCTTGTCCCTGGTCGATGTAGTGCAGGCGGACGCCATCCGTGGTGATGAAGGTGCGGTCGGCGGCCAGCGTTTGAAACGGGAACAAGAGCAAGAGAAGTAGTTCTTTTTTGAAAAAAAGAACCAAAAAACTTTTGCTATTCACGCGCCTGCCCTAACCGCTGCAGCAGATATTTCTCCACGAAGGGCGCCTGCGGGCCGGCCAGCACCGCCAGCGGATGGATCAGCCTGGCCTCGATCACCTCCCGCCCGTCCGGCATCAAATCCGGCACAGCATCGAGGTGCGCCTCGAAAATGGTCACGTAATCGCGCCGCCAGTCCCAGAACGACTCGCCCTCCCACGCCACCCGCAAGGCGTCCGGCGGCAACTCCAGCCCGACTTCCTCGCGCAATTCGCGCCGCGCCGCGAATTCCGGCGTCTCGCCATGCCCCAGGCCGCCGCCGGGCAAGTTCAAATGAACGCGATAGCTTTGCCGCAGCACCAGCACGCGGTCCTCCACCCACACCGCCACCAGCGCGCCGCGATGATGCGGCCGCGCCACGAACCACCATGCCCGCATGACCCGGAAAGCCAGCCAATACGCGGCGCGATAGGCCCGATCGCGCGGCCGCCGCGGTCCCACCCAGATGGCGCGCCCGTTCAGGTCGAGGTCCCAACGGCAAATGCCCGCCACGCCACCAATGCCACCGCCACTATCTAAGCCTCATTTCCGGCATGCGACCCCCGCATTCCGCTGCGTTCCATGACGGGCTACGCGGCAATCCTTTTCGTCGAACTCTTCTGCAGAAAACAACATTCCTGCTGCTTAAATCGCGGACGCTATCGCCGCGTGCAGCGCCCGCACCGCTGCGTCGGGCCCGCGTGGATCGTTCCACACCGCGTCGCCCACCGCCAGGAAATCCGCGCCCGCCCGCGCCAGCGCCGCACAATCGAGCCCGCCCTCGGCGCACTCGGCCACCGCCGGCAGCTCCATGATATCCGCCCACCACGAAATCAGCTCGGTATCGCCGTCCGCGTCCGCCGTCAGCGGACCGAAGGATACGTAATCCGCCCCCGCCTCGCCGGCGCGCATGGCCGCATCGCGGCTGTTGGCACAGAAAACACCAAGCTGCAGCTCACCCAGAACCCGGCGCGCCGCCGCCGCGTCGCCGGGGTCGTGCACATGCGCCCCATCGCAACCGGTGGCGGCGGCAAGCGCCGGCGGACCATTCAGGATCAACGCCACGCCATGCGCCCGCGTAATCGGCAGCACCCGCGCCACCACGGCGCGGTCCGTGGTTGTCAGGCGGAGCGCCGCAATATCGGCCGCCGCCAGTGCGGCGCGCAGGCTGGTGCCAAAATCGTCCGGCACAGGGTCGGGCGCCACCAGATAAAGCCGGCAACCGGACACAGCCGTGCTGCCGGTCACCCTGCCTTCAGCCAATGGTATAAAGGCGCATGGTCCCGCGCAGGATGTTGGTGTCCACGCGCGTGCCACCGATCGGCGCCCCGACCGCGCCGTAATCGCCGGCGATCAGGTCGCCGCCCACCATGCCGTCACTGCCGGCCGGCCCGGCGTTCTGCCGGTCCCAGGTTTCCTCGCCTTCGTAGGTGCCGCTCCAGCCCTCGGCATGCCATTCGTCCACCCGCGTTTGCAGATCGATCGGGTGCTGCGCCTGCAAGGCGGCCACCGCGGCATCGCGCGTGGTGTCATCGACATCGGCCAGCAGTAAGGGGTGGCCGCGGGTTATGGCCTCGGCGTAATGATGCATGTGGTGGCTCGGCAGCAGGCGCGCCTTCAGCCTCGCCCAGATATGGGCCGGCGGATGCGGCTCGGTGGCCTGGTTGTCGCAGCGGTCCAGCACCAATACCGCGCCGGCGGGAACACCGGCGGCGGTCAGCGCCGCCTTCGCCCGCTCCGCCGCGGCAAGGGTCTCGAACACAGCCGCGATATGCATCGGATTTCCACTCATGTGTCACCATCTCCAGCGATAGATGCCAAGGATTGTCGCGCAAGGCCGCTCGCGCCGTCGCGTCCGGCTCACCCTAGCCGACTTCCGCCATCTCCTGAAAGCCATGCACGTAGATGCCGCTCCGCCCCGCGCGCCGCCAAATCCAGGGACTCCGGCGCCTCGGGCAACAATCTGGCGCCCAGGGCCGCCGCGCGGGCCGCGATGTCAGCGAACACCGAAGGTGCGCGCAGCACAAGAATTTGCTGACCGTGCCGCAGAGCCTCCAGCGCGCGGCCGGGCGCATCGGCGCAGTCGAGAATATCGGGCGGCGGCTCGGCGCCGTCGCACGCCGCCGCCACCAGCGCGCGCCACCAGCCGGCGCCGGCATACAGCGCGGCGCCCGGTGCCGACAGCAAAGTGACGGGCAACCCCGGCGCCAGCGCGGCACGCGCCTGCGCAAGGCCGTGCACCATTACCGCCGGCGGCAGTTGCATGCTTGACCCGCCGCGCGATGGCGGCGTTCTCTTCCGCCGTCACAGCACAAGGGCGTCGCGATGTCGGGGCAAAAGGGACCGGAGGAAGCCGCACGGTTGGAGGCGGCGCTCGATCGCATTGCCCGCGCCGCCGCCCTACAGGCCAAAACCGCATTGCAGCGCAGCCACGAGCAGGCCACAAGCACCGTGCCGTCCGGATCGGAAATCGCGGCAAGGCTGGACGGACTGATCGCCGACTTGCGGTCCGTGCTGGGTACAGAGATTTGACAACGGGAAGGGCCCGCGGTGGCGCAGGTAACAGTTCGCATTAACGGCTACGCCTACACCCTCGGCTGCGAGGATGGCCAGGAATCCCACCTCGCCGCCATGGCCGCGCGGGTGGAGGAACGCATCGACAGCATCAAGGCGCTCGGCAGCCAAAGCGGCGAAGCCAAACTGCTGGTGCTGGCCGCCTTGCTGATGGCCGACGAGCTGCATGACCAAAGCCGCCTGCTGGAGCGCCTGAAAGCCGAGCTGCAGCAAGGTTCCCCAGCCGAGGCGGCCAACACGCGCCGGCTGGCGATGCTGGCGGATCGTGCGGAGGAAATTGCGGCTGGGCTCGAGCAGTAGGAAGGAAGTATTTCTTTTTTGAAAAAAAGCAACAAAAAACTTTTTTCATTTTGCCGGCGCAATCACCTCGTTTGCTGAGTACGCCTCCAACGAGCAAAAGTTTTTTGGTTCTTTTTTTCAAAAAAGAACGACTTCCTTAATGCCGAAAATGCCGCATCCCGGTAAGAACCATAGCCACCCCCGCCCGATCCGCCGCCGCAATGACCTCGCCGTCGCGCATCGAGCCGCCCGGCTGGATGACCGCCGTGGCGCCGGCCGCCACGGCGGCCTCCAGACCGTCGGCGAACGGAAAGAACGCGTCGCTGGCGACGACGCTGCCATGGGTCAACGGCGCCGGCAGGCCGGCCGCGCGGGCGGCTTCGGCGGATTTCCAGGCGGCGATGCGGGCGGAATCGACACGGCTCATCTGGCCGGCGCCGATGCCGACCGTGGCGCCCGCGTGGGCATAGACGATTGCGTTGCTTTTCACGTGCTTGCAGACGCGGAACGCAAACAGAAGATCGGCCAGTTCGGCGTCCGTGGGCGCGCGTTGCGTGACGATTTTGAGATCGGCGGCGTTGATGCGGCCGGCGTCGCGGCTCTGGGCGAGGATTCCGCCGGACACCGTGCGGACCTCGCAGCCGGGGGCGGACGGGTCCGGCATGCCGCCGGTCAGCAGCAGGCGCAGATTTTTCTTTGCCGACAGGATTTGCCGGGCGGCTTGCGTGGCGTCGGGGGCGACGATCACTTCGGTGAAGATGCCAGCGATTTTCTCCGCGGCCGCCGCGTCCAGCGTGCGGTTGACGGCGACGATGCCGCCGAAGGCTGACACCGGGTCGCAGCGCAGCGCCAGATCCCAGGCCACCTCCAGCGTTCCGGACATCGCGACGCCGCATGGGTTGGCGTGCTTGACGATGACGACCGCAGGAGCGTCGAATTCGGCGACGCATTCGAACGCCGCATTGGTGTCGTTGAGGTTGTTGTAGGACAATTCCTTGCCCTGCACCTGGCGCGCTGTGGCAACACCGGGCCGGGTGCCATTGACATAGAACGCGGCTTCCTGGTGCGGGTTTTCGCCATAGCGCAGGGTCTGGCGCAACTGTCCCGAAATGATCATCCGATCGGGGAAGCCGATGCCCTGGCACGTGGCAAACCACGTGGCGATGGCGGCGTCGTAGGACGCGGTGCGGGCATAGGCGTCGCCGGCGAGGCGGCGGCGCAGCGCGTGCGTGGTGCCGCGGTGGGCGGCCAGTTCGGCGAGCACGGCGTCGTAATGGTCCGGTTCGGTCAGGACGGCGACGAAATCGTGGTTCTTGGCAGCGGCGCGGATCAGCGCCGGGCCGCCGATGTCGATGTTTTCGACGCAATCCTCGAAGCTGGCGCCAGCGGCGACGGTGGCTTCGAACGGATAGAGGTTGACCGCGACGAGGTCGATCGGCGCGATCCCGTGCGCCGCCATTTGCGCCAGATGCTCCGGCAGGTCGCGCCGCCCGAGGATGCCGCCGTGGATTTGCGGCACCAGGGTTTTGACCCGTCCGTCGAGGATTTCGGGAAAGCCGGTGTGATCCGAAACCTCGAGCACTGCCACGCCGGCGTCCCGCAAGGTGCGGGCTGAGCCGCCGGTGGACAGGATTTCGACATCGGCGGCGGCCAGCGCTCGCGCGAAGGCAATGAGTCCGGCCTTGTCGGACACGGAAATCAGGGCGCGGCGGATGGGAACGATGTCGGGTGCGGCCATGGCGCGCCCCTTAACATAGCCAAAGTTCTTTGGTTCTTTTTTTCAAACAAGAACTGCTTTTTTCTTTCACAATCGCAGCAAATCCAAGGTCCGATTTACCACCGCCGCTTCGCTATAAAGCGCCATGGCGCGCGCCCGGCCCGCGTGCCCCATGCGCGCGCGCAACGGCGCGTCGGCGCTCAGCCGCTGCAGCGCGGCCGCAAGCGCGGGCGCATCGGCAGGCGGCACCAGCAGCCCGGTTTCTCCCGCGACCACCTGCTCGCGCGGCCCGCTTATGTCGGTCGCCACCACCGGCAGGCCGGTCAGCATCGCCTCGATGACGCTCATCGGCAGCCCCTCGAAATGGCTGGGCAAGGCAAAGATGTCGGCTGCGGCGAGGATCGACGGCACGTCGGTGCGATAGCCGAGCCGCCGCAAACGGCCGCCCAGGCCGGCGTTGGCGAAATAGGGCTCCATGTCCTCGCCATGGTCGGACGCGAGGCGTTCGCCCACGACCCAGAGCTCGGCCGCCACGTCCCGCATGGCGGCGAGCAATTCGGGGTAGCCCTTGTGGCGCACCAGGCGCGAGACGGCGACAACCACCACCGCGTGGTCCGGGACGCCCAAGCCAGCGCGGATGGCGGCGCGGGCGGCCGGGTTGGGCCGGTACTGTGCCGGGTCGCGCCCATTGCCCACGGCCACGGCATGTTTGGCGATGCCCAGGCGCCGCGCGTCGGCGGCCTCCTCGCTCGAGACGGTGGTGTAGATATCGGTGACCCGCCCGGTGAGCCATTCCATCGCCAGGCTCGCGGCGCGGCGCGGCCAGGGGCCGGGCTGATTGAACAGAAATCCGTGGCCCGTGTAGGCGATACGGGGCACGCCGGCGCGGCGTGCGGCCAGCCGCGCCAAAAAGCCGCTGATCGGCATGTGCGCATGTACCAGGTCCGGTTTTTCGGTCCGGAATATAAGCTCGAGCGCGCGATAGGCACGCCATAGGGCGGCCGGCGAAACACGGCGTTCGAGCGGAGGCGTTTCGATGCGAAAGCCTTCCGCCCGCACCTCGCGCAGCAGCGGGCCGTCGGCGCATACGCCGATCACGTCATGGCCGCGGTCGCGGGCGCCGCGCATCAGCGGCAGCAGAAAATGCCGCAAGGAAAAATCGACGTTGGTGACTTCGATAATTTTCACAAGGAGAGCAGGAAGCGTGTTCTTTTCTTCAGAAAAGAACGCCTTCCTAACGCCTTTTTAGCGATGCAGCCGAACTTACAGGCAAAGATCCGCCCGGCGCAGCAACTCCAGGCCGTAGGCCGCCAGGATCGCACCCAGTATCATGGCCGGCCAGCCGCCGCCCGGGCGGCGCAGCAATCCGCCGGCAGCGCCGCCGAACGAGAATCCGCCCGTCGGCACAAAAGCGCCGTCCGCCATCACGGCGCGCGGGCCGGGGGACAGCTCGGCCCGCCGGAACATGCCCAATTGCATGAGCGTCATGGCGCGCACCGCCACCAGCACGCCGGCCGCAATCGCAGCCAGACCCGTCACCGCCATGGGATGGTCGAGCGGCGCCAGACTCTGCAGCCACTCGGCCGCCAGGATACGCTGCGGGCCGCCGACCGCCTCGATGGACGCCGCGAGCGCCGCCAGCAGCGTCAGGGTGGTGGTCCATTGCGTCATGCTTCTGCTGCCGGAAAGGCGCTGCACGACGGTTTGCGGCAGGGCGATGTCCACCAGCGACCGTAGCAGCACGCTCGCGGCCAGCAGGGCGAAGGCGCCGGTCACGAACAGAAGTGGCCAAGGTGGCAGGGCGGAAATACAAAGGCCCGAAGGATCGCCCGTGTAACCGAGCCGCTCCAAAAGTAGCACGAAAAAGGATTTCATGCCGCATTCTCCAAATGTTGATCTGCCCGTGGGATCGAAGTTGCAAACAAAATCGAAGTCCCATCCAATGGGACCTTTCTAGCAGAACTCGCTGGAAAGATCAGCGCCCAGGCGCCGTTCAGTCGCCTGACGTCATAAATAGCCGATCACAATTGCGTTACCGCCCGCTTAAACGACGGTCCGCGGCGGCGCTAGAGCGGCTTCACTCTGACTGGAAAATCGGCACCCTCCGTCAGGCCGCTCTAGCTCTTTGTTTGAGCGAGCATGTTCATCAGCCCTCAGGCCGCCGGCTCGATAGGCACGATTCCAGTCAGGCTGATAATGCTCTAGTCGTTAACCGGGTACGACGCCATTAACCGGATCTGCGCCCGCCAATCCCGCCACATGGCACGCAGCCCGCTCGGCCGCGCACCCTCCTTGCGCAGCGCCGCGGCAATGGCCCACGCCGCGCCGTAATGCCGCAGCTGATCGGCCCATATCGCGCCCAGCCGTGTCGCCGGGTCCCAGATGTGCGTTGCTTCCGAACCCACGCCATTGATTTCGATGATGGAGAAATCCTCGCCGCGCCGCAGCGCCGCAAGCGAGCCGAACCGGACGTCGAACCGGCCGAAATGGAATTGCGGAATATCCTTGGCGATCGCATCCATCCGCGCCGTCAGCGCCGCCGTGATCTCGGCGGCACCGTTGGTAAAAATGCTGCCCTTGCAATGGTTTCCCGCAAAAACGAGCGGCACGCGGGCACCCGCGGCCGGGATTTCGCCGTGCCGCGCGCCAAGCCGCGCCCCGTACAGATCGATCAGACGCCGGTGCCGCGGGTCGGCGTCGATCAGCGCCCGCAGCGTAGACACGCCATCCCCCACCACGGAAGGCGGCCGCTTCAGCGTGAGGGACGTCACCCGGCCGGCCGCCTCATCGGGGTGGCGGATGTAGAAAATGCCGGCTTCGCCCGGCAAATCGATAAACGCCTGCAGCACCAGCGTGACGCCACGCGGGAAGGCGGCCAGTGCCTCCGCCAGGGTGGCGAGGTCGCGCACCAGCCGCACGCCGGTTCCGTTGCAGCCGATGTCGGGCTTCACCACCACCGGCAGCGCCAGGCCGGAATCCATCATCGCACATGACGCGCGTGCAAAATCGTCCTGTCCGGTCACCAGCGTGGTCCAGGGCGCCACCCATTGCCGCGCCGCCGGGCCGGCCAGACCCAGGATCTGGGATTTTCGTTCGCCACAGAGGCCGCCGGTGGAAATGAGCGGGTTCGCCGCGGTCGGCAATGACAGGTCGCGATGCCACAGGCCCAGCGCCACCCATTGCGCAATCACCGGCCCATACACCAGCCAGCCCGGCAGGAATTCGAGCCGCGATATCGCCGGCGTGTCGGCGTCGGAAGCCGCGGCCCGGTCGAGAAGACCGTCGCTGACGAGTTCACTCACGTTCGGCAACCGCACGGGCGCCGAGGCGCCCCGCCAGCACGACGGCCAGCACGAAGCCGATCGCGCCGGCCCATCGCCATGCCCCCAGATGGTCCATCAGCAGCTTGCCGACGCGCAACGACACGCCGAACAGCAGGCTCGTCCAGATCAGCGTGGCCCCCCCCGCCGCCAGCGCGAAGCGCGCCAGGCTCGCGTGCAGGAAGCCGCACGCCGTGTAGGTCGGCAGACGCACGCCGGGCATGAAGCGCGCCACGAAGACGGTGCGGAACACGTGCTGCTCCAGCCAGGTGCGTCCCTGCTTGGCGCGCGGCGGCGGGATCAACCGCTGGGCCCAGGGCACCATGCTGGCCAGCCGCCCCAGGCCGTACAGTCCCAGATCGCCGAGGACGATGCCGGCGTACAGCGCCAGAAGGCCGGTCGGCAGGGCAAGCCGTCCGTCCTGCACCGCCATGGCGGTGCCCACCGTGGTCGCGTCCTCGAGCACGAAGGTGCCGGCGATCACCGCCACCGCTTGCAGCAGCGGCGCGTGACCGGCCCACAGCAGCAGCGGCGAGAGTGAGGTTTTCAGCGGCAGCACAACGCATCCTCGACCAGTGGACACAGCCACAAACGAAGCCCCGGTATCAGGGCCCGGTATCAGGCCCCGGTATCAGAGCGTGAGCCGCGCCTGCAAATCGGCCCTTCCCCTCGCGTCGAGCCCGATCGCCCGTTCCAGATAAGCATCCACCGCGCCATAGGCTCCATTCACTGCGGAGAAAGCCGAGGTGAGCAGGGTCGCATGTGCCGTCAGCAACGTGTCCTTCACCACCGGGGGCAACTCCAGCGCGTTCGGGATTTCACGCCGCCACAGCCTGTTGGTTGCCAGGTAATCGGCCATGACATCGTCCCAGGCGACGCCGAGCGCCGTCAGCAGCAAGGCGGCGCCGAAACCGGTGCGGTCCTTGCCCGCCGAGCAGTGCATCAGCAGCGGCAGCCCGTCCTGCGACAGCAGCCGCGCGAACATCGCCCGGTATTGCGGGAAGCTCTGCAGCGCGTAGGCCTGATAGGCCTCCCGCAACAATTCCAGCATCTCCCCGGCGCTGACATGACCCGTCGCCACGCCGGTGCGCATGATATCCTTCAGGCTGGCGCCCACCGACGGCTCGATCGGCAATTTTTCGTGGGCCGCCGCGCCGGGGATGTGCACCGGGTTGCGCGCGCTCTCCCGCACGCCGCGAAAGTCGCACACGGTGCGGATGCCCAACGCCGCGACGGTCCGTTCGTCGGCGTCGGAAAGTCCGACCAGCGCGGGCGCGCGGAACACCAGCCCCGTCCGCACAAACCGTCCGTCCGCCGTCGGCCAGCCGCCCAGGTCCCGCAGGTTGGACGCGTTTTCCAGGGGCAGATGGATCGGCAGGTCGCTCGGCATGGGCGTGCCCCGTCACAGACAAAAGTTCCTTGGTTCTTTTTTTCAAAAGAGAACTGCTTCCTTTCTTCGCCTAACTAAACAACATCTCCACATCATCCTCCGTCATCTTCAGCGCATTCGCCCCGGCCCCCGACAATATCCCCTCGGCCAAAGCACTCTTGCGCGCCTTGAGAACCTCCATCTTCTCCTCAATGGAATTCTCCGTAATCAGCCGGTGCACGAACACCTTCTTGGTCTGGCCGATACGGTGCGCGCGATCCGTCGCCTGGTTTTCCACCGCGGGATTCCACCAGGGATCGTAATGGATGACCGTGTCGGCGGCGGTGAGGTTCAGGCCGACGCCGCCGGCCTTCAGGCTGATCAGGAAAAGCTTGGTGCGGCCGCCTTGAAACTCATCCACCGGGGCGGTGCGGTTGCGCGTATCGCCGGTCAGCAGCGAGTATTTGATCCCCAGCTTGGTAATGGTTTCCTCGATCAGCGCCAGCATGCTGGTGAACTGGCTGAACAGCAGAATGGCGCGGCCCTCGTCCAGCAGCGTGGTGAGCATGTCCACCAGCCGTTCGAGTTTCGCCGATCCGGCTTTTTGCCGCGTCTTGGCATCGATTTTCAGCAGCCGCGGATCGCAGCACACCTGGCGCATTTTCAGCAACGCATCGAGTATGACAATGCCGGATTTGGCAAGCCCCTGCTGGGCGATCGCCTCCTGCACGCGGGTGTGCATGGCCAGCCGGATCGCCTCGTAGATCGCCCGCTGCGGCGGCTCCATCTGCACGGTTTCGACGATGTCGGTGCGCGGCGGCAGTTCGGTGACCACTTCGGCCTTGGTACGGCGCAGCAGGAACGGCGCGACGCGTTTGGCCAGCGCCGCATGCAGAACGGTATCGCCGCCTTTTTCGATCGGCGTGCGGAACCGGCTGCCGAATTCCCGTTGCGTGCCGAGAAATCCCGGCATCATGAAGTCGAACAGGGCCCAGAGCTCGCCAAGATGATTCTCCATCGGCGTCCCGGTCAGGCAGATGCGCTGGCCGGCGCGCAGGCGCCGCACCGTCTGCGCCATGGTGGCGGCCGGGTTTTTGACTGTTTGCGCCTCGTCGAGAATGAGGCTGTGCCATTCCTGCGCGGTCAGGATGTCGTCATCGCGGGTCAGCAACGGATAGGTCGAAATGACGATGTCGCTGCCGGGGATCTGGTCGAACCGCGATTTACGGTCGGTCCCTTGCAACGGCAGCACGCGCAGGCCGGGCGCGAACCGCGCGCATTCCCGCGCCCAGTTGCCCACCACGCTGGTGGGGCAGATCACCAGCGCCGGCTTGTTCAGCCGGCCGGCCTGTTTCTCCACCGCAAGGTGGGCCAGTGTCTGCACCGTCTTGCCCAGCCCCATGTCGTCCGCCAGCACGCCGGCCAGGCCCGCGGTACGCAGGAATTGCAGCCAGTCCACGCCGCGCTGCTGATACGGGCGCAACGACGCCTCGAACCAGGACGGCACCTCCGCCTTGATAATGCTGCCATGGTCACGCAACATGCGGCCGAGCGCGCGCAGCGCATCGCCGCCGCGCCACACCATGTCGGCCGACAGGCCCGCCTGCTCGAGTGCCGCGACATCCGCGGCACCATGGCGCGAGACGCGCAGCACGCCGTTGCCCTCGGTGACGCCGCCGGCGCCGAACAGATCGAACAGAGTCAGCAGCATCGGCTTGATCGTCGCGATATCCAGCGCCAGCCGCCGCCCGTCCGCCAATGTCAGGATCAGCGGGCGCGCCTTGGGTGTTTGGTCATCGCGCATCGCGCGGATCATTTCGGGCGTGCCCGGACGGTGCAGCAGGGTCAGCAGCGGCGGCACCAGATCGATACGCTCGTCACCGACCACGACGCCGAGATCGAACTCGAACCAGTCGATGCCGGTCGACTCGCGTAGTTCGGCCTGGAACGGCGCGGTGGGCGTCATGACGCGATGCGGGAAATCCGCGTCGACTTCGATTTCCCAGCCCAGGCGCTGCAGGGCCGGCAGCCCGTCCAGCATGAAGTCGAGCCATTTCGATACCGGATCGCCCCCGATCATCACCAGGCTGTCCGGCGCGCCCGCCTGACGCAGATAGGGCAGCGCGCGGTGCAGCCACCGCAAGCCGTGCTTCTGCAGAATCGCATCGGCGGTCGATTCCGACCCGTAATCCCGCGCCAGCTTATGACGGATGCCGTCCAGGATGATTTCCGGCCCCTGGTGGTCCACGGGCACCAGGGCGGGGCCGTAGCGGAAGCTCAATTGCATGCCGCCCGGCGCCGGGCGGTTGCGCGGATCGTAATAGGCGCCCCGCAGCGGCAGGTCGCGCAAATGGATGTGCGGCACCGGCGTGCCGGTCAACGTCTCGCCGCTCGGCAGTTCGCGGGGCGCAGGCACATGGGTGCCGGGCAGGGCGGCATGCAGCGCCTCGCCGAGCGCCGCCGCCTGGTCCGGCGGCACGGAAGGGGCCTCCAGCAGGCGGCGCAGCACGCGCGGCGGCACGTCGAGCAGAATGGGACCCACTTCGCCGGTTGTCCTGTCGATATACCAAGGGTCCGGCAGCAGGATCGGCAGGCCGCCATCCGCCAATGTCAACACCGGGTGCTGCATCCCGTCCGCCGACACCTGCCAGCCCACGTCGCCGGGGCGGCTCTCGCCGCGGATCGCCGCAATGCCGGGAAACGGACCGATGCGGGCGCGCCCGGTCGCCAGGATGGCGCGCAGCGTCACCGAGGGATCGGCCACCCGCTCGTCGATGCCACTGTAACCAAGCTGGCGCAGAATGCCGCGATCGGTCGGCCGCAGATATTTCGGCGGCGTCGCGGCATTCACCAGTTGATGAGCGCTCGGATTGGTGTGGGTGTGGCTGATCGTGCCGTCGCGCCGGCTGTCGGCCGCCGCCAGCGACACCTGCAGGGCCGGCGCCCGGTGGCCGACGGGTTCCGCCTGTTGCAGGACATAGTACAGGCGCTTGTAGACGTTGTCGGGGTATTCCTCGGATTCGGCCGCCACTTCGTCGGCCAGGCCGCGCAGCCATGCGCTGAGATTGGACGGCAGCCCCAACGCCGGTTTTGCCGCCGGCATCACGCCGGCGGCGCGCGACGCCTTCAGCACGACCGGCCCCGGCATCACCAGCGGCGCCGGCGCCGCGGACGACGCCGCAGGCGCTGCCCCAGCGCGGGAGATCGCTTTTTCGTTACGCGCGTGCGCGAGCAGCACCGCGGCCACGTGCTTGCAGTTGACGCCGACCGGGCAACTGCAATCGCCGTCCACGATCCATTTGCCGCGCGCGTCACGCTCCAGCCAGATCATCTGGCTGTACGGCTTTTTCGCCGACCCCTGCACCTTGGCGGTAATCAGGTCGATATCCTCGTCGGCCTCGATGCGCCGCACCCGGCCCTGGCGTACATACGCTTCCGCCGCCGCGAAGGCATTGGGCGCCACGGCGGCACGAATGGCGTCCTCAGTAATATCAAGCATGCAAAACTGCCTTCACGCGTACGCCCCAGTCCACCAGCAAAAAGCGAGTCGCCTAGAGAGCAAAAGTTTCTTGGTTCTTTTTTTCAAAAAAGAACGGCTTCTTCCGCCTTCAGCGCCTGGGATTAAGCGCGAGCACAACCTCGACCAAGATCAATGCCACGATCAGCATTTCCATAAATCCCGCGCGCGCGCTGGCGCTCTCGTCGTAGAGCGCCTGATACGTATCGCGAATGATTGCCAGCTTGCGATCCACCGCGGCGCTCACCAGCTTGACCCGGAACAAATCGAGCGCCGCCGTGTAAACCCTGGCGAGGTACACGTCCTCGGTGACCTGCAACGCATTGTCCACCTTTTCCGTCAGCTCCGTCACTTCGGCCACCAGTGTATACAGGCGCCGGGCAAGCCTGGCGAACCGCCGCGGCGCAAAACTCCAGCGCCGCGTCGCCTCCACCAGGTCGTACATGCGGGGCAGTTCGTCATCCAGCAACTCGTCATAATAGCGCATTTCCAGCAACTGCGCATTGGCCACCTCGAGCACGTCGGCCACATCGGTATCGCGCGTCGGCTCGTAGATGAACGCCCGGTCCCAGGTCAGCACCACCAGGTCGTCGGTGTAGTAGCTGAACCGCCGGCTGAGCAGATCGTTGCGCGCCGCGTCCGCCAGACGCCGGTGCTCGCCGGACAGCAGCGGGACCAGGTCGATTTGCGCGCCCAGGGTCGGCGCGTCCACCGGCCGCGAAAAACGATGGACCGTGGCGACGAGATAATCCTCCTCCAGGGTGGACAGGCTGGGCCGGTCCCAGGCCGCTCCCACCGCCTCGCGCAGCAGGGTGAGCAACGCCGCCCACTGCGGCGCCGCGGCGCCGGGGCCGATGGCCGCGTCCAGATCGCCCACCAGGGCCACGAATTCCGCCCAGCCAAGGTCCTGGGCCGGCACACGCACCGCCAAGGTGACCACGCCGAACACATACAAGCGCGCCGCCACCTGCGCCTCGGTCACCCGGCCGCCGAGCTGAAGCGGCAGCGGCGGCAACACCAGGGCCAGCGGCGCCTCGCCAAAGGACACCGCCTTGGGCGGCGTTCCGCTCAGCCGGCTGCGCGCGCCCGCACGCGCCTGCCGCGACCAAAGGTCCTCGGCGCGCACGAGATCGATGGCGTTGCAAACGTCAAACAATCGCAGCGCGGTAACATGGCCGGCCGTCACGGCGGGAGCGTCCTGCATGGCCGCACTAGGTGTAGGAAGGAAGCAGGGAAATCAACGGTTTGAGGCGAAAGGAAGCAAAAGACTTTTCGCGTGATGCGATTCCTGACTAGTGGGCCAAGGCCCGTACCTTTATGCAGGCGCACCGACAAAAGTCTTTTGGTTCTTTTCTTCGGAAGAGAACATTCTTCCTTCTCAGATCATTCGAGGCACCCATGCCATTAGACGCCGACCTGCTCATCGACCGTCAGCGCCTGAAGCGGCGCCTGACATTCTGGCGCGTCGCCGCCATTGCGCTGCTGGTGCTGGCGTTGCTCGTCAGCGTGAACCCCCGCGCCAAGCTCGGCAACGTCGTCCTTGGCCCGCACATCGAGCGGGTTCGCATCAGCGGCATCATCGGCGACGGCCAGAAGACCGTCGAGCAACTGCAAAAGCTCGGCAACGACCCGAATGTCGCCGCCGTGTTGCTCCACCTCGACACGCCCGGCGGCGCGGTGGCGGGCGGCGAGGGCATTCACGACGAGGTGCAGGCGCTGGCGGCCAAGAAACCGGTGGTCGCGGTTCTGGATGGCACCGCCGCCTCGGCCGGCTACATGATTGCGGTCGCCGCACCGCATATCGTCGCGCGCGCCAGCACCATTACGGGCTCCATCGGCGTCATTATGGAGACCGGCAATTTTGGCGGCCTGTTGAACAAGATCGGCGTGTCGATGGACCCGCTTGTTTCGGGGCCGCTGAAGGGACAGCCGAGTTTCGATCGGCCCATGACGCCGGAGGCGCGGGACGTGCTGCAGGCAATGGTGGGCGATCTGTTCGACCAGTTTGTGCAAATCGTGGCGCAGGGCCGGCACATGGACGCCGGCCGGGTCCGCCAGTTGGCGGACGGGCGCGCCTACACCGGCCGGCAGGCATTGCCGCTCGGGCTGGTGGATGAACTCGGCGGCGAAAGCACAGCCCTGCACTGGCTCCAGACCGTCCGGCATATTTCGCCCGACCTGCCTGTGAGCGAGCCGGACCGGCGCAGCTGGTCGCAGCGGATGCTGGCCGACTCGGTGGCGGACATCGTCGTGTCGGCGGAACAAAGCCTGCGCGTTGACGGCGCCTGGTCGCTCTGGCAGCCTTTCCCACCGCGGGATTGAAGGGCGTGTGCGCCGATGGGCGCGCATCGGGCAAACCATGACAAGGTCGGAACTAATCGCCGAATTGGCCGGTGCGAACCCCCACCTGCGGGCGCAGGATGTGGAATTGATCGTCTCGACGGTGTTCGACGAGATATCCGCGGCGCTGATGCGCGGCTCGCGCGTGGAGCTGCGCGGGTTCGGCGCCTTCACGGTCAAGAAGCGCGATGCCCGCACCGGCCGCAATCCCCGCACCGGGGCCGCCGTGCCGGTGGATGAGAAGGCGGTGCCGTTCTTCAAGGCCGGCAAGGAGTTGCGGGAGCGGGTTAATCATGGCGCGCGGGCCGCGAAGGCATAAGGAAGGAAGCCGTTCTTTTTTGAAAAAAAGAACCAAAAAACTTTTTTCTTATGAATGCTATCGGGGCATCCTGGCTCGTTGCGGCATGTGTTGAACATTTCGTGAGCCCGGAGGTTGCCGACTCGTCACAACCGGGGTAATGTGTGCATACAAGGATACGTCCGGGTCAACGCCTGTTGAAAGGCGGGGCGCCGGCCGATAACGAGGGGAACGCCATGAAAATATATTTTGCCGCGGCGGCTTTGGCCGCGCTCGCGCCTAGTCTCGCACACGCCCACACCGTGTATGTCGGCAACTGCAACCCGAATGCCACCATCCTGCCGACCATTACCGCGGCGATTGCCGCAGTCGGGGTCAACGGCACGGTCGACATCTGTCCCGGCACGTACCCGGAACAGTTGACCATCACCAAGAATGTCAAGCTGGTGGGCGTCAACCCGGGTCCCAGCAACAGTTCGCTCGTGCTGATCACGCCGCCGGCCGGCGGCGCCATGACGAACAATGCCCCGGACCTCGATGGCGGCGGCGCGACCGCGGCCCAAATCGCCGTGATAGGTGCCACCGTCTCGATCAGCAACGTCACTGTCGACGCCGCCGGAAACACGGTGGGCGCGAACAACGGCTGTGGCGAAGACATCGTCGGCATCATCTATCAGAACGCCAGCGGCACGTTGAACAATAACGTCGTCCGTAATGACTATCTGGCGCCGTTCGGCACGTTGGGCGGCTGTCAGGGCGGCCTCGGCATCTACGTGCAGAGCAGCGCGGGATCGAACAACGTCGTGATCAAGAACAACGTGGTGGAGAACTATCAGAAGAACGGCATCACCGCGAACGATGCCGGCTCGAACGTGACGATCACGGGCAACACGGTGCTCGGCATGGGCCCCACGGATGGCGCCGCCGAGAACTCGGTGCAAGTCGGCTTCGGCGCGACCGGCTCCGTGATGTCGAATGTGGTGGGCGACGACATCTGGGCGCCCGACACGTTCGGCGACACCGGTGACGCAGCCGCGGGTATTCTGGTGTTCAACAGTGCCGGCATAACGGTGAGCGGCAACACGGTGCATTCCACCCAGTACGGCATCGTCGCCGAGGGCTTCGACGGAGACGCGGACAACGCCAAGATCACCGGCAACACCGTGAGCGACACCTATCTGTATGATGCCATCGATATCTGTGGCGCCAGCTCGGCCACGGTCACCGGCAACAAATTGAACGCGTCGGACGAGGCGGCGGTGCATCTCGACAGCACGTGCCCGGTCGATTCCACCGGCAATACCGTCAGCAACAACACCATCAACGACGCCTGCGCCGGCGTGATGACAGGCAGTGGATCCGGCGGGACGATCGGTACCGTCACCGGCACGAATGTCGCAAACCTGACGCTGACGGGCACCGACGTGTGTCAGCTGCCGCCGCCGCCCAACGCGCGGAACGGCCACCGTCACGCGCAGCACCACGTGCGGCCGTTCCGCTGAGCGGCAACGCCTGAGGACTCGGCCCACATAACCACGCCGGGGGCTATCCCCCGGCGTGGATCGTCGGACCAAGCGCGCCGCCGGTGGTTTTGTCAGGACCGGCGTCCATGGTTATGATGCGGCCATGCTGCGCGCGCTCCTCCTGGCCCCTCTCCTCCTGCTGCTGATCGCCTTCGCGCTATCCAACCAGCAGCCTGTGTCGTTGGGCCTTTGGCCGATCGAGGAGACGCTGGAGGTGCCGCTGTCGATTGCCGTCCTGGCGATCGCCGCGGTGTTTTTCCTCCTGGGTGCCGTGATCGTATGGGTGCCGGCGCTGGGTCATCGCGTGCGCGCGCACCGGGCGCAGAAGCGCGTCACCACGCTGGAAACCAAGCTGAAAGCGCATGAGCCGCCCGATCCGAGGGTGAAGCTTTTGGCCGGGCCGCGCTGAGCGCGGCATTCAGGACGGTGCCCCGCGTCAAGATCTGCGGTGTGAACAGTGCGGCCGCCTTCGACGCCGCGGCCGGAGCCGGCGCGGCCTGGATCGGCTTTGTGTTCTTCGCCGGCTCGCCGCGCTACATCACCCCTTCCGCGGCTGCCGCCCTGTCCGCACGGCGCCCGGGAGGACCGCGGCGCGTCGGCTTGTTCGTCAACCCGACCGACGATGACATTGCGTCGGCGCTTTGCGCGGTGAAGCTGAACGTGCTGCAGCTGTATGATACGGCCGACCGCGTGGACGCGGTCGCGGCGCGCTTCAACGTGCCGGTCTGGCGGTCGGTCTCCGTCGGCGCCGCATCCGATCTTCCGTCCGGGCCTGGGGCGGCCGCGGCGCTGGTGATCGAACCGCTCAGGCCGGAAGGCGCCACCCGCCCCGGCGGCAATGCCGTCGCACTCGACTGGCCAATGTTGCGCGGCTGGCGGCCGGGTTTTCCATGGTTGCTGGCCGGCGGCCTCACGCCGGCCAACGTGGCCGCGGCGATTGTGGCGAGCGGCGCCCAAGCGGTGGATGTATCGTCCGGCGTCGAGGTCGCGCCCGGGGAGAAATCCCCCGCCCTGATCAGCGCCTTTATCGCCGCGGCCAAAGCGGGCTTTACCCCGCCAAAGCGGCGCGATCCGGAACAATCAGATCCGCCTCAGCCGCGTCCGTGATAGGAGAAGGTACCGGGCGCGCGGCCGGGATCAGCCCGCGCAGCCCGGCGCGTAATTCCACCCCGGCCGCGACGCCCAATGCCGCGCAGGCCCGGCCCGGATCGCCCACGGAACGTCCGATATCCCCGAGCCGCGGCGCGCCGGGCCGAACCACGGGGGGACGGCCGCTGAGCGCACCGAGAATATCGGCAAGCTCGGCAATGCTGGTTTCGCGGCCTGTGCACACATTCAGCACGCTGGCGCCGGGCTTGGCCTTCAGCAGCCGCATGGCGGCGAGCACATGGGCCACCACGTCGGAGACATGCACGAAGTCGCGCGTCTGCATGCCGTCGCCGTGGCGTGTGATCGGCAGCCCCGCGGCCAGGCGTGCGGCGAAGATGGAAATGACGCCGCTATAGGGCGAGGACGGGTCCTGCCGCGGGCCATACACGTTGAAGAAACGCAGCCCTAGCGTTGGAACGCCATGCACGCGCCAGGCGACCGACGCATGCAGTTCCGACCCGAGCTTGTCCGCGCCGTAGGCCGTTTGCGGGGCGCAGCGTGCGAATTCGGTCGCCACCGCGCCGGCGAGGTCGCCATACACCGCGGCCGACGATGCGTACACCACCGGCAGGCGGCCCCGGCGGGCGGCGTCGAACACCGCAATGGAGCCGCCGAGGTTGGTTCGATGCGTGCCCGCCCAATCCTCCGTCGCGCGCTGGACGGAGGCCACCGCGGCCAGGTGAAAGCAGCCATTGACGCCCGCCATGGCGGCGGACACGGCGGTCGGGTCGGCCACGTCGCCGATCACCAACTCCGCAGCGCGAGGCAGATTGTCGCGTGCGCCGGTGGACAGATCGTCGAGCACACGCACCCTGTGGCCTGCGGCCAGCAGCGCGTCTGTCAGATGTGATCCGATAAAGCCGGCGCCGCCGGTGATGAGGTACCGCACCCTTGCACATACCCCTAACGTCACCGGGTGCTTCTCTGCCGCGCGGGCGCGATTGTCCATCATTCGATCTGAGTATCGCGCGAATGTGTAGCCATTTCGGTAAAGATCCGGCCAAGCATGGCCGGCCGGCACGGATGGCGCCCAGTGGGGCACCGAAATCGCCAGAAACCAAATGTGCTGCCGGCATTTCTTGCCGCGCGGCGCGCTGCCTCGCTAAGACCTGAAACATGTCCGCCCATTTCGCGTCACCCGCGCATCCGCCGCCTTCGCATCCTCAGGCTGCCGCCGTCATTCTGGCGGCCGGACTGGGCACACGCATGAAGTCGCGGTTGCCGAAGGCGGCGCACCCGATCGCCGGCCGGCCGATGCTGAACCACCTGCTGGCGACCTGCGGCGCGGTATTCGGCCGCATTGTCGTGGTGGTGGGGCCCGACATGGCTTCTGTCGAAGCCCTGGCCGCGCCGCATCCGGTGCGCGTGCAGCACGACCGGCTGGGCACCGCGCACGCGGCGCTGGCGGCTGCCGACGCGTTCGGTGACGGCGAGGTGGCGATCTTGTTCGCCGACAATCCGCTGATGACCGAGGCAACGCTCCGTGTGCTGCTCGACCGGCGGCGCGCGACGGGTGCCGGCCTGGCCCTGGTGGCCATGCAGCCCGAGGACCCGGCGCACTACGGCAGGCTTGTGTGCGCGGACGGTGCCGTGCAACGCATCGTGGAATGGGCCGACGCCACCCCGGCGGAGCGCGCCATCCGGCTGTGCAACGCGGGCGCCCTGTGTGGCCCCGCGGACCGTGTGCTGGCGTGGCTCCGCGCTATCCGTAACGACAACGCGAAGGCGGAATTCTACCTCACCGATGCGGTGGGGCTGGCGCGGCGCGACGGCGCGTTGGTCATTGCCGTGGAAGCACCGGAGGCGGAATTGCGCGGCATCAATTCGCGCGCCGAACTGGCGGCGGCGGAGGCGCAGCTGCAGGCGCGCCTGCGGCTGGCGGCCCTGGAGGGTGGCGCCAGCCTGACGGCGCCCGAGACGGTTTTCCTCGCGTGGGACACAACGCTCGGACCCGATACGATGGTGGCGCCGCACGTGGTGTTCGGCCCCGGCGTCGTGGTGGAAGGGCCGGCTGAAATCCGCGCGTTCAGCCATCTCGAAGGCTGCCATGTCGCGGCCGGCGCGATTGTCGGCCCGTATGCGCGCCTGCGCCCCGGCACGCTGGTGGGGCCCGGCGCGCATGTCGGCAATTTCGTCGAGCTGAAGGCGTCGTCCCTCGGCGGCGGCGCCAAGGTGAACCATCTTTCCTACATCGGCGACGCGACCGTCGGTGCCGGAACGAATATCGGCGCGGGCACGATCACCTGCAATTACGACGGGTTTGCCAAACACCGGACGGATATCGGCGAACGCGTGTTTGTCGGTTCCGATAGTGTGCTGGTGGCGCCGGTGCGGCTGGGCGACGGGAGTTTTGTGGCCGCCGGCAGCGTTATTACGCGCGACGTGGCGCCGGACGCGATGGCGTTCGGGCGGGCGCGGCAGGCGGATGTGGCGGGTGGGGGTGTGAAATTTCGGGCGGCGAAAGGGAAGTGAAAGGAAGCAGTTCTTTTTTGAAAAAAAGAACCAAAAAACTTTTATCCGTTTGAGGGCGCGGCAAGCGGATGATTTGGTTGCGCGGCAAAAGTGAGAGAGTTTTTTTTCAAGAAAGAAATAGTTCCTTCTGGAGTAACTCCTATGTGTGGCATCGTCGGCGTCATCGGCAGCAAACCTGCGACCCCGCTTCTGCTGGATGCCCTGCGGCGGCTGGAATATCGCGGCTATGACAGCGCCGGTATTGCAACCTTGGTCAATGGCCATATCGAGCGCAGGCGCGCCAGCGGCAAGCTGAACAACCTGGCGGCGGTGCTCGAAAATCATGGGCTCCCGGGAACCACAGGCATCGGCCACACGCGCTGGGCGACGCACGGCGCGCCCACCGAAGGCAACGCGCATCCGCATGCCACCGCACGCGTTTCCGTGGTTCATAACGGCATTATCGAGAACCATGCGCTGCTCCGGGCGGAGCTCGAGGCGGAGGGCCAGGAGTTCTCGACGGAAACCGATACGGAAACCGTCGCGCAATTGGTCGATCTGCACCTCAAACAGGGCATGCGGCCGGCGGCGGCGGCGGGCGCTGCATTCGCGCGGCTGGAAGGCGCCTACGCGCTGGCGATGATTTTCGCCGGACACCCCGAACTGATGATCGGCGCCCGCAACGGCGCGCCGCTGGCGGTGGGATTTGGCAGCGGCGAGATGTTCCTCGGCAGCGACGCCATGGCGCTGGCGCCGCTGACCGAGCGTCTGGCCTATTTGCACGACGGCGACTGGGCCGTTCTGGATCGTGATGGCGCGCAATTCTTCGATGTATCGGGCACTTCTGTGGAGCGGGAAATCCGCCGCACCGCGCTGTCGGGCGCCGCGATCGGCAAAGGCGGCTTTCGCCATTACATGGAAAAGGAGTTGCACGAGCACCCCGCGGTGATCGGCGATTCGTTGCATCGCATGGTCGATCCCGGCACGCGCCTGGTGGCATTGCCGGCGCTGCCGTTCGATCCCGCGCGGATCAGCCGAATTACCATTTCGGCCTGCGGGTCGGCCTATTACGCCGGCCTGGTGGGGCGCAACTGGTTCGAAACGGTGGCGCGCATTCCGGTGGATGCCGATGTCGCCAGCGAATTTCGTTATCGCGATCCGCCGTTGCCGAAGGATGGGCTGGGGCTGCTGGTCAGCCAGAGCGGCGAGACGGCCGATACACTGGCGGCGCTGCGCACCTTGCGCGCCGGCGGCCAGTCGATCCTTTCGATTCTCAATGTGGCCGAAAGCAGCATGGCGCGCGAGAGCGACGCGGTGTTGCAAACCGTGGCCGGCCCCGAAATCGGCGTGGCGAGCACCAAGGCGTTTACCGCGCAACTTGCCGTGCTGGCTTGCATGGCGCTCGCGTTCGCCCGCGCCCGCGGCGCGATCGATGCGACGCGCGAAGCCGAACTGACTGACGCGCTGCTGAAAATTCCCGGTTACGCGGCCGAAATCCTGGCCGAGGGCGACCCCGCCGTGCAGCGCATGGCGGCCCGCGTGGCCGAGGCGCGCGACGTGCTCTATCTCGGGCGCGGCAATTGCTTCCCGGTGGCCATGGAAGGCGCGCTGAAGCTGAAGGAAATCAGCTATATTCACGCGGAGGGGTATGCGGCCGGCGAAATGAAGCACGGCCCGATCGCGCTGATCGACAAATCCGTGCCCATCATCGGCATCTGCCCCAGCGGCCCCTTGTTCGAAAAGACCGCATCGAACCTGCAGGAAGCGCACGCCCGCGGCGGCCAGATTTTCCTGCTGAGCGACGCGGACGGCGTGTCGCGCCTGGGCCACCTTGCGGTGGACAGCATTACGCTTCCGGCGGTCGATCCGTTCGCCGCGCCGCTATTATACACCATTCCGGTACAGTTGCTTGCGTATCATGTGGCGGTGTTGAAAGGCACCGATGTGGACCAGCCGCGTAATCTGGCGAAGTCGGTCACGGTGGAGTAGCGATTCTGGGCTCCACGCGTGATGATTTGAGAAGGAAGAATGTTCTTTTCTGAAGAAAAGAACCAAAAGACTTTTGTCTATGCGCCTGCACAAATGTTCGAGCCACGGCCGATAATCTGGGATTGCGTCAAGAGCCACCGATGCGTCGCCGATGTCGGCTAGGCCGCCGTACTTCCTCGCCCGCCAACGCCTGATGGGTCTTGGCCCGCGCGTCAGCCCGATTTGCGAGCGGCCGGTGCCACTCACGGTAAGACCAGCAAGCCCTTGAACTCAGGCTGGCGCCCGTGCTTCGTGGTGCCATGGCGACGATTACACCACCCGACAGCCTGGGCGAGGCAGAGGCCGCGGCGGAGCTCGCGCAGCTGGCGGCCGACATTGCCCGGCACGACCGGGCCTACCATGCCGATGACGCACCGGTCATCACCGATGCCGAATACGATGCGCTGCGCCGGCGCAATGCCGAGATCGAGGCGCGATTTCCGCATCTCATTCGCGACGACAGCCCCAGCAAGCGCGTCGGCAGCGCGCCGGCCGGCGCATTCGGGAAGGTGCGGCACCGTGAGCCGATGCTGTCGCTCGGCAATGCGTTCGCGGCGGAGGATTTTGTCGAGTTCTGCGCCCGCGCCAGGCGGTTCCTGGGCTTGGCGGGGGACGCCTTGCTCGGCTTCGTGGGTGAGCCGAAGATAGATGGGCTTTCGATATCGCTCACTTACGAGCGAGGTCGTTTCACACGCGGTGCGACGCGCGGCGATGGGACGGAAGGCGAGGATGTCACCGAGAATTTGCGCACGCTGAAGGCGATCCCGAAGAAGTTGCATGGCGCCGCACCGGCGCTGATTGAAATTCGCGGCGAGGTATTCTTGCGCAAGGCCGATTTTCTCCAAATGAATGAGACGCAGGCCGCGGCAGGCGGGAAAATATTCGCCAATCCGCGCAATGCCGCGGCCGGCAGCCTGCGGCAGCTCGACACGCGGATCACCGCCGCGCGGCCACTATCGTTGTTCGCCTACGCCATGGGGCAGAGCAGCGAGCCGGTTGCCGAAACGCATTGGGATTATCTGCAACTTCTGCGTGGCTGGGGGTTCGACGTCAATCCGCTGTCACGCCTGCTGGCCACGGCCGGCGATGCCGCCGCCTTCCAGGCGGAGATGGGCTTTGCCCGCGCCGGGTTGGAGTACGACATCGATGGTGTTGTCTACAAGATCAACGATCTCGGGCTGCAGCGCCGGCTCGGCTATGTCGGCCGTGAACCGCGCTGGGCCATTGCGTGGAAATTCCCGGCCGAGCAGGCCACCACCGTGCTGGAGGCTATTCGCATCCAGGTCGGCCGCACCGGCGCCCTGACACCGGTGGCGGTTTTGGCGGCGGTCAATGTAGGCGGCGTGCTGGTAACACGGGCGACGTTGCACAACGAGGACGAAATCGCGCGCAAGGATATACGCGTGGGCGACACAGTGGTTCTGCAGCGCGCCGGCGATGTCATTCCGCAAATCGTTTCGGTAGTATTGGATCGCCGTCCGGCCGGCGCCGCGGAGTTCGTGCCGCTGACGCATTGTCCGGTCTGCGGCAGCCATGCGGTGCGGCCGCCAGGCGAGGCGGTGCGGCGCTGCACGGGTGGCCTGATTTGCGCGGCGCAAACGGTGGAAAGGCTGATCCATTTCTGTGCGCGCCGCGCCTTCGATATTGACGGCATGGGTGAGAAGACGGTGGTGGAATTTCATGATGCCGGGTGGCTGCACGGCCCGGCCGATATTTTCCGCCTGCCGGCGCACGAGGCCGAAATCGCAACGCGTGAGGGCTGGGGCGAATTATCGGCGACGAACCTGGTGCGCGCCATCGAGGCGCGCCGGCATATCGGCCTGGCGCGTTTCATTTTCGCGCTCGGTATCCGGCGCATCGGCGAAAGCAATGCGAAATTGCTCGCGCGGCATTACGGCAGTTACGCCAACTGGCGAACGCAGATGATCGAGGCGACAACGACCGGGTCCGATGCGCGCCTGGCGCTGGGCAGCATTATCGGCATCGGCGAGGCGATCGCGGAAGAATTGACGGACTTCTTCGGCGAGCCGCGCAATCTCGCCGTGCTGGATGATCTGCTCGGCGAACTGACGGTGGAGGATGCGGCGCCGGCCGACGGCGCAGACGGCGCGCTTTCAGGCAAGATCATTGTTTTTACCGGCACGTTGGAAACCATGACGCGCCCCGAAGCCAAGTCCCGGGCCGAGGCACTTGGCGCCCGCGTGACGGATAGCGTATCGAAAAAGACGGACATTGTGGTAGTGGGCGCGGACGCCGGCAGCAAGGCGAAAAAGGCGGCCGAACTCGGCGTGCGGACAGTTACCGAACAGGAATGGCGCGACATGGCCGGGTTCACCCAAGCGCAGGCCGCGTCGTCATGAACCAATAGCAAAAGTTTTGGTAATAATATACTTGACTCAGTGTTTCGGCTCTGCCATAAGATAGCGCATGAGCACCGAACCCCAAACACTCGTTGAAGCCATCCGCTACTTTGCGGACCCCGATGTGACGCTCCGCACGATGGTGGAGCTTCGCTGGCCGGAAGGCGTGACCTGCCCGACCTGCGGCCGGGGTGACGTGAAGTTCATCGTCACCCGCCGCCTGTGGGAGTGCAAGGGCGCGCATCCGCGCAAACAGTTCTCCGCTAAGGTGGGGACGATCTTTGAAGACAGCCCGCTTGGCCTCGACAAGTGGTTCGCAGCCATTTGGTTGATCGCCAACTGCAAAAACGGCGTGAGCAGCTATGAAATTCATCGCGGCATTGGCGTCACGCAAAAAACCGCATGGTTCATGCTGCACCGCATTCGCCTCGCCATGCAGACCGGCTCTTTTATCAAGAGCGGCGGCACATTTGAGGCAGACGAGACGTTCGTTGGCGGCAAATCCAAGAACATGTCCGCCACGCGCCGCGCCAAGACGATCACCGGAAGCGGCGTATCGGGCAAAGAGGTTGTCATGGGCGTGCTGAAGCGCGGCACGGCGGCGGAAGCCAGCACCGTCACGGCTAAGCACATTCCGAACCGCCGCAAGTCTCAGGTTCAGGCGGCAGTTCGCGACGCAGCGGAGCCGGGCTCCACGATCTATACCGATGCGCTCATGTCCTATGCCGGGCTGGCGGCGGATTACGTTCATGAAGCCGTTGACCATGCCGTGGAGTTTGTTCGCGACAACGTGCATACGAACGGGATGGAGAACTTCTGGAGCCTGTTTAAGCGGGCGCTGAAAGGCACCTACGTGGCCGTGGAGCCGATGCACTTGAACGCCTACGTGAAAGAGCAGACGTTCCGCTTTAATGAGCGCAAGACGAATGACGGCAACCGCTTTCGCTCCGTGCTTGGTAACGTCTCTGGCAAGCGCATCACCTACAAGGAGCTTATCGGCCATGTCTCCCCAGCGGCATAGAGAGGTGAACGCCAAGGTCGCGGGACGCGACCCGCCCAAAGGGGCGAAGGAGACAATGACGCCATTTCGGAGTCTTATGGGGCAACTCCTGAAAGTGAAACCTAACGAACTGGCGGAACAGCAGCGGCGATATGATGAGGCGCGGGATGAGAGACCATTACGTGTCCCAAAGGGAGCAAGAAAGTTGAAGCCGAAGCATTCTTTACCTTTAGAGGGCATGAACCCTCCAAAGGATGAGTGCCGTTAGCATTCCGAACCCGATAAACACTCCCCAAAACAAACGAAAATTCGTTTGGTGGCGCCTTCTGCGAACAAAGGGCGCCAGGGACGCGAGCCACATTGATTTAGAAAACTTCGCTTCCGGTATCGAGAACGTTGAGACGGCTTGCGGAGCCCTGGTGTTTCTCGGGATTGTGGTTGAGGTTCTCATAGCGATCGTAAATCCCGCATACGGCGCGCCATTAGAAAGATGGGGGGTGCCAATAGCTGACGGGTTTGTTGCCCTTGGCGTAATCGGAGAAGTTTTAGCCAGTTCTCGTGGCAGAGTAGTCCAAGGGGAACTAACTCGACGTTCAAACAGCGAACTTGCACAAGCCCAGAAGGTCGCTGGCAAAGCCATAGAGCGCGCCGCCGCCGCCGAGCGGGATGCGGCGGTAGCAAGGGAGCGAACGGCGGAAATCGAAAAAGTAACTGCATGGAGACGACTATCTCCGGAACAGAAGGCGTTAATTTCGGAAGCTTTGCGCGGCACAGAAATACCAGCCGTGGCCATAATAGAATACCAGACAGGCGATCCAGAAGCGCACGCGCTGGCGCGGGACGTCTTGTCCGCCATAAGCGCGTCAGGCGTCAAAGCTGCGCGGTTTAAGGCAACGTGGCACTTAGATTTGACCGTATTCGATACATTTGTTGCATTGTCATCCGACCTACAATCATATGGCGTAATAAAGGCATTCGAATCCGCTGGCGTCAGGTTACTCTTGGGCCATGGATTCAAGCCTTCTGACAGGGGCAATGTGGGGGAATGGGAGCCGAATATATATTGTTGGGTCGGGCCGAGGGCCGCTCCATCGCTAGCGCCTGCCGGCAGCAGCATCCAAACTGCAACACCAAGTCCCACATAGTGGCGGCTGACGCCCCTTACTGAGCCAAGTATATTGTTACCAAAGTTTTTTGGTTCTTTTTTTCAAAAAAGAACCACTTCCGTCCTAAAGCAGCCGCTCCAGCACGCCGCGGTAGACCTCGCCCAACGGCGCCGCCTTGCGCGTCTCCCGATCGATCATCACCAAGGTCGTGCGGCCCGTCACGACACACGCGTCACCCAGAAAAATCCCCTGGCCGACCACATAAGACGTGCGCCCGATCGCAACGATGCGGCTGCCGATTTCCACCGCGGCCGGCCAGTGCAGCTCGCGGCGATAGTCGATTTCCACGCGTGCCATGACAACCAGAACGCCCTGCGGCATATGCGGAAACAGCCATTCATGCGCGAATGCGGTGCGGCCGCTTTCCAGCAAGGCGGCGAAGGCCACGTTGTTCACGTGGCCGATCATGTCGGTATCGCTGAAGCGGATTTTTTCGACCTCAAAATAGGTGTACGCGGCGCGCTGGGCGAGGTCGATCGTGGTGCTCATCGTGCCGGCCTACAGCGGCGCGCAGGCGTGCGCCAGCCAGCCCTGTTCGGCGGGCGGCAGGTGCGGGCCGACCTCGCGCAGGACACGCGCGTGATACGCGTCCAGCCAGGCGATTTCGTCGGGGCGCAGCAGATCGCGGTCGATCAGCACGCGATCGATCGGTGCGAGCGTCAGCGTCTCGAAGCA
>CAJCIS010000116.1 GCA_903970435.1 Acidobacteriota bacterium
GGCGGTGTTTTTTGGGGGCGGGCGATTCGGGGTCGGTTTTCGGTGGGCTGAAGCCCACCCTGCGGCGGATACGGTCCAGGAATGCGGGGCGTCAGGTGATGTTGACGCCGGACATCGACGTGATGCCGGCGAGCGTGATGCGGGTGCCGTCGGACAGGGATATGACTTCGCTGCCGCTGACCAGGTTGGCGCTGTAGCCGGCGTAGCCGTTCAGCACGATGCGGTCGGCGGCGGGGTTGAAGTTGTCGACGGTGTCGCTGCCGCCGGCCAGGCCGTTGGTAAAGCTGAACACGTCGTTGCCGCTGCCGGTGACGATGATGGCGGCGCCGGCGCCGCCCAGGTAGGTGTCGCTGCCGTGGCCGCCGAAGATGGTGCAAGGGCCGCTGCCGGCCTGGAATATGTTGTTGCCGGCCGAATTGGCGCCTTCGAGCACGATGTCGCCGCCGACCGCCACCAGGCTGTCATTGGCCGCGCCCGCCAGCCACACATGATTGCCGGCGGCCGCGGTGACGGTGGTGGCGCCCTCGCCCACCACGAACACGCTCGGCCCGACATTGCCCTGGATGATGAGGCTGCCGGTGCCGCCGAACACGGTCAGCGCGCCGGCGCCGCCCTGCACGCTGAGATCGCCGCTGCCGCCGACGATTTCGGCGCTGCCGGCGCCGCCGATGAACTGCGCGAAGCTGGCGCTGTTGCACCACAGCAGGCTGCCGTTGCCCGCCCCGCCATGCACGTCCATTTCGCCGGTGCCCGCCACCAGCACGCTGGCGCCGTTGCCGGTGACCACGCTGGTGCGGCCGACCGCGGCGCCGAAAACAGTGTCGGACTGCACCGCCCAGATGGTGTCGTTGGCGCCGTAGCCGGGGGCGGCCAGCACCGTGTCGTGGCCCTGCGAAATGACGTTGTTCTGCGCCGCGCCGAGAAACAGCAGGGACCGCGCGCCCGGCGCGGTGGTGATGACGTTGTTGCCGATGCCGGTAATGACCGTGTCGTTGCCGTCGCCAAAAATGTCGGATGCGTATTTGGCGAAGAACAGCGTGTTGCCGCCGGCGCCCACCAGGGTGTCGCCGATGCCGCTGCTGCTGATCGTGTCGTTGGCCTGGTTGCCGACGATGAGGGCGTCGCCGGCGCCGCCGTCGGTCAGCCATACGCGGGTGGTGCCCTGGGCCAGCAGGGCGCTGTAGCCGAGCGGGAGGCCGACGATGCTGTAGGCGGTCGGCGTGCTGAGCACGGCGAAATTGGCCACCGCCACGGCCGGATTGTCCCACGCCGTGCCGTCGGTGGAGGTGTCCACCCAGGCCTCGTTGCCGTGCTGCGCCTGCTCGGATGCGAGCACGTTCTGCGCCTCGGCGGGCAGATCCTGCCAGAACGCATAGTCCTGCACGATGCCGAACGTGCCGCTGGCGTCGCCGGTGTAGGGATTACGCACGCTACCTCCTCCGCCACCCCAATCGGTTGTTTGGGTGGTTATGGTTGTGCCGCCGCCGGTTGAGGTGGCGGCAAAGCTTTGGCCCTGGCCCACACCGACCAGGTTGAGGGTGCCCACGACATCGGCGCCGGCGAGCAGGCTGAGCACGCCCAGGTTCGGTCCGGTCGCGGCGTATTGGCATCCGGTGATGCCGGCGATGGGCAGAATGATGTCGTCGCCGTCGCCGAACCCGGCGATGTCGGCTGCCGGCAATCCGGTGAGCGCGTCCAGGGTGCCGGGGCCGGCAAACTCGATCAACGCGCTGGCCGCGGCGGTGCCCTCCAGCGCGAGCGTGGCGCCGACGCCGACCAGCAGGGTGCCGGTGCCGGAGACGTTGCCGATGGTGAGCGTGCCGCCGCTGGCGGTGATGGTGCCGGTAACGGCGATGGCGCCGAACGGGTTCAGCGCCCCCGCGCCGGACAGGACCGCGCCGGTGTCGACCACGACCTCGCCGGCCACCGCGTCGCCCGCGTTGCCGATTTCGAGCGAGGAGGCGGCATCCACGGTCAGGGCGGCGTTGGTGCCGTTGCTGAACATGGTCAGCGTGCCGGCCTGGACGGCGGCGCCGCCGGTCGCGATCAGCGCGCCGCCGTTCAGGGTCAGCCATCCGGCGGTGGCGAGGTCGGCGCCGTTCAGCATCAGGTCGCCGGACACGGAAGAAGCGGCCGCCTGCATCGATGCGCCGGCGCCGAGCGCCAGCACGCCGGCCTGGCTGGGGCCGCCGACCGCCAGCGCGCCCACCGCGTAGGTGCCGGACAGCGACACATTGCCGAACACCGTGAGCGACGCCGCGTCGGCCGGGCCGACGATGTTGGTGTAGTTGCCGCCAGCGGCGCCCTGGATGGTGACGAGGTCGTGCGCGCCGGGGGCGATCTGCGCCGGATCCTGGTCGGCGGATACGTCCTGCCAGTTGGCGGCGGTATTCCAGCCGGTGCCGGCGCCGCCCAGCCAGAGGTAATCGTCGGGCGTCGCGGTGCCTTGCGAGGGGCCGCTGCCGCCGGCCTGCACGCCGATTTCGGTGCCGGCGCCGTCGGGCTGGAGGGTAAAGCTTTCGCCCGCGAAATCGCCGCCCAGCAGCAGAATGCCGGCGACCTCGGCGCCGTTATAGAGCGTCAAGGTGCCGACATCGCCGGCGCCGGGGGCGTAGGCGACGCTGGTCACCTGGCTCGATCCGGTGACGATGGCGTCACCCTGCACGAAGCCCAGGATCGTGCCGGCCGGATCTTCCGCGCTGCCTTGCAGCAGCAATGTCGCGCCGGCGCCGTCGAACGCGATGGGCACCAGTTCGGCGGCGCTCAGCGCCAAGGTTGCCTCGGACGCAATGTCCAGGGTGCCGGTGCCGGATACCGCACCGACGGCCAGCGTGCCGCCGGCGGCGGTGAGCGTGCCGTTATCCACGACCAGGCCGCCGACATTGACGAGCCCGCTGCCGGCGACCGCCATGCCGGTGTCGATGGTGACCGCGCCGGAAGCGGCGCCGCCTGCGCTGCCGATTTCGATCACGCCGGTGGCGTCGGTTTGCACGGTTGCGCCGGCGCCGCCGCCGAGGGCCAGGCCCGCCAGGACGGCGGTGCCGCTGCTGGTCACCGACAATTCGCTGTAGGCGGTGCTGTCGCCGGGCGATCCGTCGCCGACCGACAGGACGCCGCCGATGGAGAGCAGGCCGCCGGTGCCGACCACCAGCGTGCCGTCGGCGATTTCGGCCTGGGCGGTGGCGGTCAGGCTGGAGGATTGGCCCGAACCGGTCACCTCGACCACGCCGGCGGTGAGGGTGCCGCCCGCTGTGCCGCCGATGGTGAGCGTGCCGGCGGCGAAGGCGCGGACGAGTAGCGAGTTGCCGGTAAATTCGAGGCTGGCGCACAGGCCGGGACCGCCGATCGATTGAAACTGGTCGCCGCCGGGCCCGGCGATCAGCACATTGTTCTGCGCGCCGGGGGGCGCCAGCGCCGGGGCGTTCGTGGTGACATCGAACCAGTTCGACGTGGTGTCCCAGGCGCCGTTGCCGGGGGTGGCCCATGCCAGCGTGTCGGTGTTGCCCTGGCCGCCGCCACCGCCGCCGCCGCCGCCGCCGCTGACCAATAGGTCGGTGCCGCTGGCGCCGTCGGGCACGAGGACGAAATGCTCGCCGGCATAGGCGCCCGCCAGGGTGAGCCGGTTGACCACGACGTTGCCGTAATAGAGCGACAGGATCGTGTTGGTGCCGTTATAGCTGTTCGTGGTCGCGGTAATCGGGTCGTTCTGGATGTCGATCGCGTCGCCCTGGGTGAAGCCGGTGATGGTACCGGTGAGCGCGACGAGCTCGTCGGCCAGCAGCAGCGCGCCGCCGTTGCCGCTGAAATCGACATTCATGGCGTTGCCGGCATCGAGGGCCAGGCCGGCCGCGCCGCCGATATCGAGCCCGCCGCCGCCGGTGACGGACCCCAGCGTTAGCGTGCCGCCGGCCGCCAGGATGGTGCCGTTGTCGACGATGGCGCCGAACGGATTGACGCTGCCGTTGCCGCTGAGCATGGCCCCGGCATCGATCGTGACGGCGCCGGACGCCGCCCCGCCGGTGGCGCCGATTTCGATCACGCCGGTGGGATCGGTGGTGATGCTGTCGCCGGAACCGCCGCCCAGGGTCAGGCCCAGGGCGGTGACCGTGCCGCCGGCGGTGACCGACAGGTCGGTGGTCGGCAGCCCCACGCCGGTGGCGCCGCCGCCCAGCACCAAGGTGCCGGCGACGGCGAGCTGCGCGCTGCCGGACACCGATATTTCGCCGTATTGAATGGCGGCGTTGGGCGTGGCGAGCACGGTGCCGGGCAGCAGGTCGAGCGTGGCGGCGGCCAAGCCGGTGGCACTGCCCACGGTGAGGCTGCCGATGCTGAAGGCGCCGGCCAGCGCCACGTCGCCCGCCAGGCTGAGGGCGGCGGCATTGGCCGGCCCGGCGATGACGGTGAAACTGCCCGCATCGGCCACGTCGATGCTGACCAGGTTATTGACGCCGGGGGCGATGCCGGCAGGGTTGGCGCCGGTGGTGAGGTCCGTCCAGTTGAAGCGGCTGGCCCAATTGCCGCTGCCGGTGCCGACCCATTGATACTGGTCCGGGTTGACGGTGCCCTTGCTGGCATTGCCGGTGCCGCCGGTTTCGGGGGCGACGGTGATCAGGGTGCCGAAGCCGCCGTCGCCGGCGGTGAGGAACACGTCGCCGCTGTAATTGCCGGCCAGGGTGAGGGTGTCGGCAACCTGGTTGCCGTACCACAAGGTCAGCAGGCCGAGATTGGGGCTTTCCCACTGGTAGGTCGCGGCACTGATCGGGCTGCCCAGCATGTCGATGGCGTCGCCCGGCGCGAACAGGCTGATTGTGCCTTGTGGCGCGTCGAATTCGGTGACGATGGCGAGCGTCGCCTGGCTGCCGGCGAACTGCACGGACTGGCCGGCGCCGGTGGCGCCGTTCAGGTCCAGCACCGCGCCGGCGCCGATGCCGAGCGTGCCGGTGCCGGTGAGGGCGCCCAGCATGAGCGCCCCGCCGCTGGCCAGGATGGTGCCGTTATTGGCCACCGCGCCGTAGGCGTTGGCGTCGCCCAGGCCCGACAGCGTGGCCCCCGCGTCGATGGTGAGTGTGCCCGGGGCGGCGCCGCCGAGGGTCCCGACCTCCAGGCTGCTGTCGGGATCGACGTAGAGCGCGGCTGTGCTGGCGCCGAGCACCAGGGTGCCCGCCATGATTTCGCCGCCGGAGGTGGCGTCCAGATTGCAGGCGGCCGCACCCGTCAAGCTGCCGCCGAGCGAAATCTGGCCGGACACCGAGAGCACGCCGCCTCCGCTGGCGATGACGCTGCCCGACCCGATGCCGAGCGTGCCGCCGTCCACGCTGCCGCTTGTCACCTCCAGCAAGCCGCCCGCACCGTTTACGCCCAGGGTGAGGGTGGACATGGCAAAATTGCCGGCGAGCGCCGTGTTGCCGGCAAACGCGGCGGCCAGTACGGCGCCCTGGCCGGTAATCGTCTGGATCGAGGTGCCGCCCGGACCGGTCACGCTGACGCTATCCTGCGGCCCGGGTGTGATGAGGGACGGATCGATGCCGTCCGTCACATCGTCCCAGTTGGATGCGAGCGACCACGACCCACCACCCGTTGCAAGCCACGTGAAAGCCCTGGAGACCATGGGGTCCGCTCCCGTTCGGTGAAGCGGCAGTTCTGGGGGGCAAGGCTTAATACGGGGGAAAAGATGCACCTATAGGTTGTAGAATGTAAAGAGAAATTAACTTATGGTTGCATAAAAGATATTTGCGGCGGCAAGCGGAAGGAAGCAGTTCTTTTTTGAAAAAAAGAACCAAAAAACTTTTACTCTTTGCGCGTACCCCTGTTGCTGGGGCGCGTTCGACATAGAAAGAGTTTTTTGTTTCTTTTTTTCAAAGAAGAAATACTTGCTTCCTTTGTCCCGGCGCGGGTGCGGCACATTTCCCCTTTTACCGCGGCAAAGCACGCCTAGATGGGTGGGGATCGGAGGAGCAATGAAAGCGCTGAAACCGCGGACCGCCGATGCGGCGGCCGGCTACCTGGCTGTGCGCGCGCACACCGAAACCCTGGCCGCCGCGCTCAGTCCGGAGGATCAGTGCGTCCAGTCGATGGCGGATGCCAGTCCGGCGAAATGGCACCGCGCCCATACCACCTGGTTCTTCGAGCAGTTCTGCCTGGTGCCGCACGCGGCGGGATACCGGCCGTTCGATGCGGACTTTTCGTATCTGTTCAATTCGTACTATGACGCGGTCGGCGCGCGGCACCCGCGGCCGCAGCGCGGCCTGCTTACCCGCCCTTCGGCCGGCGCCGTGGGCGAGTACCGGGCCCATGTGGACGCCGCGATGGCGGATTTCCTGCCGCACGCCAGCGCGGCGGCGCGGGCGCTGGTCACGCTCGGGTTGCAGCACGAACAGCAGCACCAGGAATTGCTGGCGACCGACATCGTGCATGCGTTCTGGCAAAGCCCGCTGCTGCCCGCCGCGATCCCCGGCTGGACGGAACCGGCCGGGGCGGCGGGACCCACGCGGTGGAAGGATTTTCAGGGCGGCGTCGCGGCGATCGGCGCGGCTTCCATGGCCGGCAAGGACGGGCACGACTTCGCCTTCGATAACGAACGGCCGCGCCACCGCTTGCTGCTGGCGCCATACCGCCTGGCCAGCCGCCTGGTGCGCAATGGCGACTATCTGGATTTCATCGAGGCGGGCGGCTACCGCACCCCGTCATTGTGGATGTCGGAGGGCTTTGCCCAGGCGCAGGCGGAGGGCTGGCAGGCGCCCCTGTATTGGCGCGAGCGGGACGGCGCATGGCACCAATTCGGCCCGGGCGGCCTGGCGGCGCTTGATCCGGCGGCGCCGGTCCGCCACGTCAGCTGGTACGAGGCCGATGCGTTTGCCCGCTGGTCCGGCGCCCGGCTGCCGACGGAAGCGGAACTCGAGGCGGCGTGCGGCGACATCGCCGAATTCGACAGCCATGTTTGGCAATGGACCGCGAGCGCCTACCTGCCTTACCCCGGCTTCCGGGCCGCGCCCGGCGCGGTGGGCGAATATAACGGCAAGTTCATGATTAACCAGATGGTGCTGCGCGGGGGCAGCGCGGTGACCCCGCCGGGTCACGCACGGCCAAGTTACCGGAACTTTTTTCACCCCGACCGGCGTTGGCAATTTTCCGGGCTGCGACTGGCCCAGGATATCGCCTGAAGCCGGCACCGGCTTGGGGCAACCACAATAGGAACCGCCCATGCTCGACGCACTCGTTGCCTATGAAGACATCGCGGCGGACGCGCTTGCCGGGCTGACCGCGACGCCCAAGACACTGCCGTCGAAATTGTTCTACGACGCCGAAGGGGTGCGCCTGTTCGACGAAATTACCCGGCTGCCGGAATATTACCTCACGCGGACGGAGATGGCGCTGTTGAAGCGGATCGCGCCGGAGATCGCATCGCTGGCGCCGCCGGGCAGCGCACTGGTGGAATATGGCGCCTGCGACCCGACCAAGGCGCGGATTTTGGTGGATGCGGCGGGCGCCGACTTCGCCGCCTACGTGCCGATCGACGTGGCGCGCGGCGCGCTGGAGGCGCTCGCGGCGCAGTTGCGGACGCAGGAGCCGGGGCTGGCGGTGTATCCGCTGTGTGCCGACTTCAACCATGACCCGGTGTTGCCCGCCGCGGTGCGCGGCATGCCGAAGTTCGGCTTCTTTCCCGGCTCCACGATCGGCAACCTCGAACCGGAGGTGGCGCAAACGTTCCTGGCGCATGCGCGGCGCACCCTGGGCGACGGTGCCTGGCTGGTGGTGGGGGCCGACCTGCGCAAGGACGCGCAGACGTTGCTGAATGCCTATAACGATGCCGCCGGCGTCACCGCCGCGTTCAATCTCAACATGTTGCACCGCCTCAACCGCGAGGCGGACGCCGATTTCGTGCTGGACAGGTTCGCCCACACGGCCATTTGGAACGCCGCGCAAAGCCGCATCGAAATGCACCTTCGCAGCCTGGCGCGGCAAAGCGTGCGGGTGGCGGGGACGATGGTCCATTTCGGCAAAGGAGAAACAATCCACACGGAAAACAGCTACAAGCATAGCATTTCGGCATTTCAGGCGCTCGCAACTCTGGCGGGATGGTCCGCGGCGAATGTATGGACCGACCCGGACATGCTGTTTTCCGTGCACGCGCTTCGCGCGGACTCGGCGCGGTGAGTATCGTGCCGGCGGCAATAGGACATCTGGACGTCATGAGCATCGATGGGCCCGACATGCTGCATGGGCCCTCCACGCCCCGCAGGCGGGCGTTTTTCCTTCTGTTGGGCGGGGTGGTGATGGTTGTGGCCGCCTGGCTGGTCGCCCCGATGGCCGGGGCGCCGATTGCGATCACCGCGGCCCTGTACGGATGGATGGCCGGATGGCTGGTGCGGTACGCGCCGGCGGCGAAGACGGCGCCCCCGCCGGTGGTGGCGGCCCCCGCGTCCGGCGCACAGGACGCCAACGCCGTGCTGCGGCATGATTTGCGGGGCATCCTGTCGCCGGCCTTGATGGTGACGGACCGGTTGCTGTCGCATGGCGACCCTGCGGTTCGAAAGTCGGGGGAAGTGGTTGCCAAGACGGTGCAGCGGCTGACGGATCGGCTGGAGCAGACGCGAACGCCGGCGCCTTAGAAGGAAGCCGTTCTTTTCTGAAGAAAAGAACCAAAAGACTTTTGCTCTTGATGCAATCCCCAACGTATCGGCCATGCCCCGAACCTGTGTGCCGGCGCAAGAGAAAAAGTCTTTTGGTTCTTTTCTTCAGAAAAGAACTGCTTCTTCTTGTGTTTTCCAACTTACCTGGGAGGATGAATTGCCCATATCCGGCATAGGCGGCGTGTTCTTTCGTGCCAAGGATCCTGACGCATTGCTTGAATGGTATCGAACCCATTTCGGCGTGACCATGGAGGGCTACGAGCCGTGGCAGCAGGCGGCGGGTCCCACGGTATTCATGCCATTCCCCAGCAGCACCGATAAATGGCCCGACGGCAAGCAGTGGATGATCAACTTCCGTGTCACCGACCTGGATGCGCTTCTATTCAAGCTGCGCCAGGCCGGCATGGACGTAGAGACAAACCCCGATTGGGACGCACCCGAAACAGGCCGTTTCGCTCGCGTCAACGATCCGGAGGGAAACCCGATCGAGCTATGGGAGCCGCCTGTCGAATAGGAGTCCACAACATCCAAGAAAGTAGTTCTTTTTTGAAAAAAAGAACCAAAAAACGTTTACTCTTGAAGGCGCACCAGATAAGCGATATGAGTCCGAAACCAATAGGAAAAAGTTTTTTGTTTCTTTTTTTCAAAAAAGAAATACTTCCTTCCTTCAACCTTTCCGCAACACCACCAACCCCGCAGCCGGCAGCACCACATTCAGGCTCCCATTCTCAGCCACCAAGGTTCGCCCCGCATTGCCCACGTTCCAGCCGCCATACGCCGCGCCATCGCTGTTGAAAATCTCGGTCCACCCAAAACCCCCCAGCCGGTCCGTGCGCACCCAGTAACCTTCGGTGAACGCCGCATTCGCAAGGCAACCCAGCACGAGATATTCACCCGCCCCATCCCAGCGATGGAATGCGATAACGCGATTGGCATTGTCCGTGTATCCCACCTCGATGTTGCGGGAGCGGATGGCCGGGGTTTCGATGCTCAGGCGGATCAGCGCCTTGAAATAGGCGAACAGGTTCGCCCCCACGCCGCGCGCGTCGCCCACGATATCCTCGCGGTTCAGCAGGAAATTGTCGTAGCGGTACGGCTTTTGCGCGCCGATCTCCTCGCCCATGAAGAACATCGGCGTGCCGGCCGACAGCAACGAAATACCGGCGGCGAAACGCACCCGCGCCTCCGCCCACCGTCGCGTCGCGTCCACCAGCAGCGACGCGCCATCCACGGCGAGCACGATGGTGCGCGCCGAGCCCGGCCGGTTGCCGCAATCGTCGTGCGACTCCGCATAAACCACCTTGCCGCCCCCGGTGGCCCCCAGGGCGCCGGCCAAAAAATCCATGCGCAGGCTGCGGTCATCGCCAAATCCCGCCTGCGTCACCAGCTCGGCAAACCCGGGCGACTGCACCAGATGATGCTGGAAATCGCCATACCAGGTCGTATCGAACCCCACGCCGTCCCCCGCCAGGCTCGGCGCCGTCATTTCGGACCAGTTCGAATAATCCTCGGCCGTGAGGAACAGGCCCGGCCGCAGCAGCCGCATCGTCCGCGTCCACTGCCGGAGGAATTTCACCCCGAACGCGTTGGCGGTGCCGGCCGTCTGCCCATCGGCGTGGCGTTCGTTGTATTCGTGAATCGACGACGTCTGGTCGAGCCGGAACCCATCGACATGGCAGACCTCGACAAAGAAGGCGGCGCTGCTGATGAACAGCTGCCGCACCATTTCCTCGCTGTAGCGCGGCGCAAAACCGGTGGAATCGTTGTCGAGGTAACCACCGGAAGGGTCCGCGTAATCGCCGGGCTGCCCCTCGTACCAGAAATAGATGTTCCTGGCCGGATCGTTCGAATCGTACATCCATTCGGCCCGGTCGGCATTCGGATCGAAATGGTTGTAGCAGACGTCGAGAATTACCGCGATGCCGCGCTGGTGGCACGCCTTGACGAACTGCTTCATGCGGTCGGTGCCGCCGGCCGCCCGGTCGATCGCCATGAACTGCGCGGTGCCGTAACCCCAGTTGGCAATGTTCTCGAATTCCGCAATCGGCAACAACTCCACCGCGTTCACGCCGAGCTCGCTCAAATGATCGAGCAGCGCGATCGCGTCGTCGAATGTCCCCGGCGTGGCCTTGCCGAAACCAAGCGCGCCGACATGCAGCTCGTAAATCACCAGGTCCTGCGGCACGGAAGGCAGCTGGCGCCGCGGGTCGAACTCGTCGCGCCAGAACGCCGCGGCAGATTGCGTGCCCGTATCGAGCTGCACGATGTCCGGATCGCACACCACCGAACAGCTCTGCGGACCCTGCAGCGCGCCCGCAGCACCGGTGTAAGGCTGGCCTTGCGGGTCGAAATCCCCCGCACCGATCTGCATCAATGAATACATGTCGGTCCGGTAGGCGATCGTGCCGTCATCCTTGGTGATCCGAAACATGTACGGCATGCCGAGCAGCGCGCCGAAATCGGCAAGTTCCGGCCGCTCCGGCCCGGCCCGCCAGATACCGGGCTCGGCTGCCGCCATCGGCACCGACCGCACCGCGCCGGTGCCGTCATTGGCGATGTAGCCGTGCGCCGGATCGGCCATGACCAGATCGACCGCCTGCGCGTTCGGCGCCCACAACGACACGCGCAGGCCGGGCGCCGCACCGCCCGCCGCCAGCTTCACCGCACCCAGGCGGCGGCACTGCGTGAGATAATAAATCTGCGCCGGCGTTGCGGCACTCAGCACGAACTGGCGCACGCGGTCGGCCGAGGCCGCGTCATCCACCTCCGCGGCAATGCCCCACACGCCGTCGCCGGCCGGCCCGTCGAGTTGCACGCCCCACCGGAATGTCGTTCCGATCCCGGCGGCGTCGAAATCCACCGCCGCGTCGAAGCAGGGGCTTGCGTCGGGATCGGCGGCCGGCGCCATCGGCGTGGACGACCACGCCGCCGCCGGCCTTCCCGCTGCGTCCCAGCTACCCATCAGGCGAACATTGTCGAAGCGATGCGATGCCAGGCCGGGACGATAGCTGAACCGAACGCTTTGCGAGGGCATGGCTTGGGTCCTCTGGCGAGATCAAGTAAGGGAAGAAAGTATTTCTTTTTTAAAAAAAAGAAACAAAAAACTTTTGCTTTTTGGCGTGCGTGGATTTGGGTGCGGAGTGCGGAACGTGTTTGACTGGCGGCTGCCTGTGCGGCGCGGTCCGCTACGAAATCGCAACGGGATCGGACGCCGGCGGCTTCCATGCCATGCGGCTCGCAATCCCGCGCCACACCGTGCGCTGGACAAAAGGATCGCCGGCCCTGTACCGGTCCTCACCCGCGGCTTCTGTCAGCACCGCGGCTTACCGATGTTCCACGGCGGCGACGCCGAGAAAACCCTGGCACTCACCGTCGGAAGCCTGGACGATCCCGCCGGCGTAAAGCCGGATCATCATTACGGCATCGAAAGCCGCCTGCCCTGGGCCGATTGCGGTCCAACCCTCCCCGGACGCGAGACCGCGGCGCGGTGGTGGGAAGGGGAAGGCCAGGGGGTTTCACCCCCTGGACCCCCGACCGGCGTGCCGCCGGCGTCTCAAGCGCTGCGCACGACTTGGGTCCAGGGGGCAAAGCCCCTTGGCCTGCTTCTTTCTACAGCCGCCGTCCCGTCCGGCGCGGCGACTCCGCCGGTGGCAGCGTCGTGGCGGCCAGGCCGGCGGCCAGCACGCCCAGGCACAACGGCATCAGCCACACCGGCCGTATGAGCACGGGCACGAACAATTTCACCCATACGGTGGTGCCCAGCGTGGACCGCACGCTGTGCTCCAGCGTGGTGGGCGCATCGTGGCCCCACTGGGCCACGCCATCCAGCAGAGTCATGCCGTCGGGTGGCAGCACCATCAGCGCGAACGCGGTGACGAGCAGCACGGCGGCAAACACGGTGAAGATGCGAGACATGACCACGGCACCCCCATTGTGCGGCGGAAATTCGCCCGCTGTCCATGACGCACAGCGCAAGTCCGGGCCAGGTCACAAGAATTTTGCCGCCAATCCCACGGCGGCGCAGACCGCCAAGGTGCGTGGCACATTCTGCCGCAGTCCGAACAGCATCACCGCGGCGGCGACGGCCAGCGCCAGCGCGCCGAACTGCACGCTCGATGGCGCCGGCAATTCCAATCTGGCCGGCCCGGCGCGCAAGCTCACGGTCGCCGCGAACAGCACATGCAGGCCGAACCACACAGCGAGATTGGCAATGACTCCCACAACGCTCGCCGTCACCGCCGCCAGCGCCGCGGCCAGCCGCTTGTTTTCGGCCAATTGTTCCACCAGCGGCGCACCGAGGAACACGCCGGCAAAGCAGGGCAGGAACGTCACCCACAGCGTCAGCAGGCTTGCGGCCACGCCGCCGGCAATGCCGTGCAGCGGGCCGGGCGCCCGATAGCCGGCCAAAAACCCGACGAACTGAAGCACCAGCACGAGCGGGCCGGGCGTTGTTTCGGCCAGGCCCAGTCCCGCCAGCATGTCTTGCGGGCTGAGCCATTGGTAGCTGTGCACCGCATCCTGCGCGACATAGGCCAGCACGGCATAGGCACCGCCCACCGTAACGACGGCCATTTTCGAAAAGAACCAGGCGATGTCGGCGTAACGCCCCGGCGCCCAGCCATTCAGCAAGGCCACCGGCGCCAGCCACAGCAGCAGCGCGATGGCGCCGGCCCGCCGCGCCGCATGCGCCTGCCGGGCGAGGCGGCCGGGGTCGGCCGCCATGGCCAGTTCCAGCAGCCCCGGCGCGGTGTCCGCCGCGTCGCCATGCCGCCCGGCGCGAAACCAGCCAGGCCGCAACCAGCCGCCCAGGCCGCTCGCCAGCACGACGACCGGAAACGGCACGGCAAACACATACAGGGCGACGAATGCCATGCCGGAAAGCCACCAGGCCGCCGGTGTTCGCAGCGCCCTGCCGCCGATGCGCAGCACCGCCTGCACCACGATCGCCAGCACGGCGCATTTCAGCCCGGTGAAAATCCCGTCCACCGCCGGCACCTGGCCGAGCGTCGCATAGAGCACCGACAGGCCCAGCAGCACCGCGGCGCCCGGCAGCACGAACAAGGTGCCGGCCGCCACGCCGCCCACCGGCCCATGCATGGCCCAACCCAGATAGGTCGCCAGTTGTTGCGCCTCCGGCCCGGGCAGCAACGCGCAGAAACTCAGCGCATGGAGGAACCGCCGCTCACCCAGCCAGTGAAGCCGCACGACGATCTCCCGATGCAGCATGGCAATTTGCCCGGCCGGGCCGCCGAACGAGAGCAGCCCGATGCGCAGCCAGACACCAAGCGCTTCAGGCAGGGTGGGCAGCGGCGGCGGTTGGCGCGCCGGAAGCCGCGGATCTTCCGTCGCCATGCGGGCAGGCCTCACGCGCCGTTCCCTCTCCCAACCTTCCCCTGGGGGGGCGTCGGTGCTACCGCCGTCGGCCGCAAGACGTTGAACATGACTCGAAACATGACTCCAACCGCCCCCATCGGATCGGTCCCAACCTTATCGATCCCAACCTTATCGGTCCCAACCTTATCGATCGTCGTGCCGGTGAAGAACGAGGCGCCGAACATCGCCCCCCTGATCGCCGAAATCCGCGCCGCCCTCGCCGGCGTGCCGCACGAAATCGTCTATGTCGACGACGGCAGCACCGACGACACCGCTTCCATTCTCGCGCGGATCGCGGCCGAGGCGCACCCGACCAGCGCCCTCATCCGCCGCCGCCACCGGATCAGTTGCGGCCAGAGCGCCGCCATCGTCACCGGCATCCGCGCCGCCGGCGCGCCCTGGATCGCCACGCTCGACGGTGACGGCCAGAACGATCCGGCCGACATCGCTGCCCTGCTCGCCCGCGCCCAGGCCGAGCCCGGCCTGGTGCTCATCGCCGGCCACCGCACCAACCGCCGCGACAGCCGCGTCAAGCGCCTGTCCTCCCGGCTCGCCAACCGCCTGCGCGCCGCCCTGCTCCGCGACGCCACCCCCGACACCGGCTGCGGCCTCAAAATCTTCCCGCGCGACGCGTTCCTGTCGCTCCCGGCCTTCGACCATATGCATCGTTTCTTGCCCGCGCTTTTTATCCGCGCCGGCGGACGCGTCATCAGCGTCCCTGTCAACCACCGCCCCCGCCTCCGCGGCACCTCGAAATACGGCACCATCGATCGCGCGCTGGTCGGCATTGTCGATCTGGCCGGCGTGGCCTGGTTGCAACGTCGGTGGAAGCGGCCGGTTGTTGAAGTGCCGGAAGAAGAAGCCGTTCTTTTTTGAAAAAAAGAACCAAAAAACTTTTGCTCCTGGAGGGAGGCCTTTCAGGGTTGCACCCTGAAAACGGTCCCATAGCCTCCGCTGCCCCCCGTTGATGTGGTTCCGTAAAGCAGCCCGCCTACCGAAACGAGCTCGCCGATCGGTTTGCCCCCATCATCCTGCCCGGTAAAATCGTACAGCACCGTCCCGGCGCCGCTCTTCGGATCGACGCTGAACAATGTCCCGGCGCCGGCCTTGCCACCCGACGCGGCGAGCCCGTAGGCCGGCCCGCGCGCGCCGGCCAGGCCGCTCTCCGGCTGACTGCCATCGGCGCCGGTAAAACTGTGAATGACCGCTTCCTGTCCACCGGTAAAATTCATTTTGAACACGGTCCCGCTATCCGATCCGCCGCCGGCGACCGTTGCGCCATAGATCGCGCCGCGGCGGCGGATCAGCCGGCCGCGCGGACCCGCCCCGTCGGAGCCGCCCGCGAAAGCATGCAGCACCGCCTCGGCCCCACCCATCGGATCGATATCGAACGCCGTGCCGCAGCCGCCTGCGCAACCTCCCATCCCGCCGCCCTGCAGGGTCGTTCCGTACAGCGTCCCACCGGCATCCAGCAGCCGGGATTGCGGCGCCTGGCCATCGGTACCGCCGCGGAACGCATACAGCGTGGTTTCGGCCCCGGAAGCCCGGTCGAGCGCGAATATGGTTCCGCACCCGGAAGCGCCGCACGGGCCGGATCCGCCGGAAGCCGTCGTGCCGTAGAGCACGCCGCCAACATCGATGAGCGCCGCCATGGGAGACGCGCCATCGGTGCCGCCCGCGAAGCTGTGCAGCGTCTTTGTCGTTCCCCTGGCGAGATCGATATCGAAAACCGTGCCCTGCCCGTAAGGACCGCCTGTCGCCGTCGTGCCGAACAATTTTCCCGCCACATAGAGCAACGCGGCCTGGGGATTGCTGCCGTCGTTGCGGCCGGCAAAAACATGCAGGATCGTCTTGCTGCCCGTGGCGGGGTCGAGCGCAAACACCGTGCCGCACTGCGGCGCGCATTGCGATCCGCCAATGTCCGGCGTTGTGCCGTAAAGCAGGGGGCCGGCCGACGCGAGGCCCGCCACCGGATGTCCGCCATCCGCGCCCCCGGCGAAGCTGTACAGCGTGGTCAATACCGGCCCGCAACGCGCCGCCGGCGGCGCCATCATACCGGTCGCACATACGATGACCGCGAACGCCCCGGCTGTGCGCATGGCCCATCCCTCCGGTCACGCCGGCCGAAGAATGATCCGCCGGCCGTTTCGCTCTTCGTGCCAGCGCTGGGCGCCAAAGAAAAGGGCCGAAGACCCGGCGGCAGGTCGATAGCGAGTCATTTCAAGGCGGCACCGGCCCGCACCCCCGCCCGGCCACCCAACGATAGATCGGAAGAGCGTCGTGTAGGGAAAGAGTGTAGATCTCGGTGGTCGCCGTATCATTAAAAAAAA
>CAJCIS010000117.1 GCA_903970435.1 Acidobacteriota bacterium
CTGCCGGCGAGCAGGACAGAGAAAGAACGTCGGCCGATGCCGGTCACTGGACCTCCCTGTCCTGTTTGTTGAAGCTTAGTCAGCTTTCGAGTTGTGTCAAAACTGTGGCAACCGCGGCGGCGTCGGCGGCGTCGGCGACGGGGCGTCGAAGGAAGGCGTTCTTTTCTGAACAGAAGAACTGCTTATAATGTTTTATTTTTCAAGCTGAATCCCCGCATTCCGCTGCGCTCCATGAGGGGCTACGGGCCGGGCGGCTACGGCCAGCGGACCTCGGGGGGGAGGCTCATGAGAATGGCTTCGACGTTGCCGCCGGTCTTGAGGCCGAAGATCGTGCCGCGGTCGTGCAGGAGGTTGAACTCGACGTAGCGGCCGCGGCGGATGAGCTGGTGGTCGCGTTCGGCTTCGGTCCAGGGCTCGTGCATGCGGCGGCGCACGATGGCGGCGTAGCGCGACAGGAAGGCGCGGCCCACATCCTGGGTGAGGGCGAAGTCGGCCTCGGCGTCGCCGGAGAAATGATGATCGTAGAAAATGCCGCCGAGGCCGCGCGTTTCGCCGCGGTGGGGCAGGTAGAAGTAGCGGTCGCACTGTTCCTTGAACCGGGGATAGTAGCCGGGGTCGTGGCGGTCGCAGGCGGCGCGGAAGCCGGCGTGGAAGTCGGCGGCGTCCGCCAGCGACTCGGGGGCGTCCAGGCGCATGGGGGTGAGGTCGCCGCCGCCGCCGAACCAGCCCTTGGTGGTCACCAGCATGCGGGTGTTCATGTGCGCGGCCGGCACGCGGGGGCTGCGCATGTGGGCCACCAGGCTGATGCCGCTAGCCCAGAAACGGGGGTCCTCGGCGGCGCCGGGGATCTGGGCGCGAAATTCGGGGGAGAATTCGCCGTGCACGGTGGACACGTTCACGCCGACTTTTTCGAACACGCGGCCTTTCATGAGGCTGATGACGCCGCCGCCGCCATCGGCGCCGTCGTCGGTTGGGCGTGACCAGGGGGTGCGCACGAACCGGCCGGGGGGCGCGTCGCCGGAAAATTCATCCTCGATGGCTTCGAAGGTGGCGCAAATCTGGTCGCGCAGGGATTCGAACCAGGCCCGCGCGGCCGGCTTGAGGTGCGTGTGCGGCGGCATGGCCGGTTTTTAGGCCTTTGCGGCGGATGTCGGCAAATGGGCACCGGCCGCCGACACGCCGAAGGCGTCAGAATTAAGCAAAATCAAAAGTTTAAGGGAAGAAAGTCGTTCTTTTCTGAAGAAAAGAACCAAAAGACTTTTGTCTGTTGCCTGCGGCGAGGTTCGCGCCAGCGCAGCGAAATGTTGGAATTGCATCAACGGATAAAAGTCTTTTAGTTCTTTTCTTCAGAAGAGAACGGCTTCTAACTTCCTGTTTTTGCTCACTGACGGCTATGGGCGATTGCCGCCCGGCGGATTTGCCGCGGGCGGATTGCGCAGTTGCCGATCCAACCCTAATAGCGTCGGCATGTCGTCGGGCAACCGCGCCGGACGGTGCAAGTGCTGATGAGGACGACTTTCATGGCCGGGCTCCATACGAGCGACTTCAAGAACCCCGTGGTGCGCTGGATCGATAGCCGGCTGCCTTTGTTCACGCTGATGAGCAAGGAGTACGGGCAATTCCCGACGCCGAAGAATTTCAACTATTTCTGGAATTTCGGCGCGCTGGCGACGATCAACCTGTTGATCATGATCGCCACCGGCGTGTTCCTGGCGATGAACTACACGCCGACCGCCACCGGCGCGTTCGACAGCGTGCAGCGCATCATGCGGGACGTGAATTACGGCTGGCTGCTGCGCCTGGTGCACATGAACGGCGCCAGCATGTTCTTTATCCTGATCTATGTGCACATTTTCCGCGGCATGTACTACGGCAGCTACAAGGCGCCGCGGGAATTGCTGTGGATGACCGGGGTGGCGCTGCTGCTGCTGCTGATGGCCACCGCGTTCATGGGCTACGTGCTGCCGTGGGGCCAGATGAGCTACTGGGGCGCCACCGTCATCACCAACCTGTTCGGCGCCATTCCGCTGGTGGGCCAGTGGATCGTGACCTTGCTGTGGGGCGGGTTCGCGGTGGGCGACCCGACGCTCAACCGGTTCTTCTCGCTGCATTATCTGCTGCCGTTCATCATTTTCGGCGTGGTGTTCCTGCATGTGGTGGCGCTGCACATCACCGGCAGCAACAACCCGCTCGGCATCGAGGTGAAGAGCGAGCAGGACACGGTGCCGTTCCATCCGTACTACACGGCGAAAGACAGCGTGGGGATGTGCGTCTATTTCCTGGTGTTTGCGCTGATCGTTTTCCTGCGGCCGTACATCTTCTCGGAGGTGGACAACAATATTCCGGCCAACGTGCTGCAGACGCCGAACGAAATCGTGCCCGAATGGTACCTGCTGCCGTACTACGCCATATTGCGGTCGGTGCCCGACAAGCTGGCGGGCGTGTGCTGCATGTTCGGCAGCATCCTGGTGCTGTTCGTGCTGCCGTGGCTGGATACCAGCCCGGTGCGCAGCGCCCGGTTCCGGCCGATCTACCGCATCATGATGTTCGCCCTGGTGGCCGACATGGTGCTGCTGGGACATGTGGGCGCCAACCGGCCGGAGGGGTTGTTCATCCTGGAAGGGCGCATCGGCACGGTGCTGTATTTTGCCTTCTATGCGGCGCTGCCGTTCGTGGGATGGCTGGAGCGGCCGCTGCCGCTGCCGGAGAGCATCAGCCGGCCCGTGCTGCCGCCGCGGTCGGGCGGTGGAGGCGGGGGTGGGCCGCTGCCGGCAGGGGTTGCCGCCAAGCCGATGGAGAAAGCGTGATGAAAGGGTGCGTCATCGTTATGGCCGGCGCGCTGGCGCTGGGCGCCGGCGTGGCGGCTCCGCACGTGGCGCGGGCGGCGGACGAGCCGGCGCTGCCGCACATGAAATGGTCGTGGCAGAAGAATTTCGGCCTGGGCACGATCGACCGGGCGTCCGCGCAGCGTGGGTTTCAGGTGTACAACGAGGTCTGCTCGGCGTGCCATTCGATGAAATACATGGCGTATCGCAACCTGGAAGGCATCGGGCTTACCGAGGCGCAGATCAAGGCGGTCGCGGCGACCAAGACCGTGCCGGGGGCGCCGGACGACGAGGGCAAGCCGACGACGCGGCCGGCCTTGCCGTCGGACCATTTCGCCGACCCGTTCCCGAACGACAATGCGGCGCGGGCGGCCAATAACGGCGCGCTGCCGCCGGACCAGAGCCTGCTGCTGAGCGCGCGGGAGGGTCATGCCGACTACATCTACGCCCTGGTCGGCAAGGGGTATGTGGACGCGCCGGCCGGGGTGAAGGTGCCGGACGGGCTGTACTACAACACGTATTTTCCGGGTCATTTCATCCATATGCCGCCGCCGCTGGCGGACGGGTCGGTGACGTATGCGGACGGGACCAAGGCGTCGGTGGCGCAGGAAGCCCACGATGTCGCCACCTTCCTCTATTTCGCGTCCTACCCGGAAAATGACCAGCGCAAGCATTTGGGCGTCAGGGTCGCCGGATTCCTGGTGTTGCTGACGGGTGTGACATATGCCGTGAAGCGGCGGGTGTGGTCCGGCATCGACCACTAGCGCCGCCGATGGCGGTCATCGGGGTCATCGGCGGTTCGGGCCTGTACGACATCGAGGGGCTGGAGGACCGGGCCTGGCGGCGGGTTGAATCGCCGTGGGGCGAGGCTTCGGACGAGCTGTTGTTCGGCACGCTGGAGGGGGTGGCGTGCGTGTTTCTGCCGCGGCATGGGCGGGGCCACCTTCTGTCGCCGACGTATTTGAATTACCGCGCCAATATCGATGTGCTGAAGCGCGCCGGGGTGACGCATGTCATTTCGATGTCGGCGGTCGGCAGCCTGAAGGCGGAGCTGCCGCCGGGGCATTTCGTTATCGTGGATCAGTTCATCGACCGGAGTTTTGCGCGCGAGAAGAGCTTTTTCGGGCAAGGGTGCGTGGCGCATGTTTCGATGGCGCATCCGGTGTGTCCGCTGCTGGGCGATGTGCTGGAGGCGAGTGCGCGGGCCGTGGATGTGCCAGTGGTGCGCGGCGGCACCTACCTGGTGATGGAGGGGCCGCAATTCTCCACCAAGGCTGAAAGCGAGCTGTACCGGAGTTGGGGGTGTGCGGTGATCGGCATGACGAACATGCCGGAAGCGAAACTGGCGCGCGAGGCGGAGCTGCATTACGCGACGGTGGCGATGGTGACGGATTACGATTGCTGGCACGTCGACCATGCGCACGTCACGGTGGATGCTGTGGTGCGGGTGATGACGCAGAACGCGGAACGGGCGCGGGCGCTGGTGCGGCACGCGGTGCCAAGGATTGGGGGGGTGTGCCCGCTGGGGTGCGATCACGCGCTGGACAATGCGGTCATTACACCCGTGGAGGCGCGGGACCCGGCGCTGATGGCGAAACTGGAAAGGAAATAAAGGTAGAATTTTTTTGGTTCGTTTTTTCAAGAAAGAACTGCTTCCTTCCGCCTTCCTTAGTGTCTGTCCGGGAAGAAACCAAGTGAAGTCAGCGCCTTGGTAAGGAAGGACGTTCTTTTCTGAAGAAAAGAACCAAAAGACTTTTGCTCCTGCGCCTGCGGAAAGGTCGAGGCCATGAATGGAACGTTGGGATTGCATCAAAAGATAAAAGTCTTTTGGTTCTTTTCTTCAGAAAAGAACGGCTTCCTTCCGCCTTCCTTACACCGCCGGAAGATACCCGTGCCAGGCCTGCGGCAGCATTTCGACTGTCTCGCGTCGCGCGCGCTGCCAGAGCGCCGAAAGCAAAAGCAGGCAACAGCCGATCACCAGCGCCGCGAGCGCCAGCGCAAAACTGACGGTGCCTGTGCCGCGTAGCAAGGCCGCGATGGCGTACAGCACGTAGGCGAGCGAGGACACCAGCAAGGCGCGGCGGTCCACCGCCAGGGCGACCACGGCCAGGATCATGTAGAGCAGCACGGCCACGACCGCATTGATGAGGGAAGCGGCGCCGTGGCCGAGCAGGCCGAGCATGCCGAAGGTCGGGTGCACGATCATGGGGGCGGCGGCGAGATGGAGCCAGAAGGCAACGTCGGCCCGGCGGGTGGTGCGCTGGCGGTCGCTGGCGTCCCACCACATGGCCAGGGCGAAGATGGTCAGGCCGGCCAGAAGGGTCGCCGGGCGCATGAGGGGTGCGAGGGCTGGGAACAGGCCGAACAGCAGGAGGAGAATGGCGCCGGCGCCCGCGGCGGCGCCGGCGGCCACCGTGATGGGGACCTTGAAGCGGCGCCAGTGGATATAGGCCGCGCCGGCCGCGCCGGCCACGCTGGCGGCGACGGAGAGGGATTTGGCGGGGTCGGACATGTGGCGCAATGAGTCGCCGGCGGTGAGCAAGGCGAACAGGGCCATGAACACGCCGCCGACGAAGGTGAGCAGCAGCAGGATGCTGGGCAGGGCCATGCGGCGGCGCCGGGTGAAATATTCGGCCAGGCCCCAACTGGCGGCGGCGACCAGGGTGGCGCCGATGCCGGGGGCGAGTTGCGTGCCGAGCCAACCGATGGCGATGAGGATGAGGGACGCGGCGATGGCGACGAAGATGTCGTTGAAGCCGGAGAGAAGGCGGAAATGTTCCTCGTCGACGCCGGGGGCGGCGTGGCTGGCGGCGACGAAGTCGCGGAAGGCCGCGGCGGTTGTAGCCGGGAGGATGCCGGCTTTTACCGCCGCGTCCAGTTCAGCGTCGCTATACATTTTCGGGTCCCTGCGCGTGTGTGTTGAAAGAGGCGCTTTCGGGACGGAGCGTAGCATCTGCCGTGCCAATGGGAATGTGCCGGATTGTGGGGGCGTTGGTGGTGCGGTTGCGGGATGGTGTGGGAACTTGCGCCAATCGTTGGCGCGGCGCGCCAGTTTGGCGAAGGGAGCAAGGCAGCCGACAAGTCAGGGATTGCTTCAAGAGCAAAAAGTCTTTTGGTTCTTTTCTTCAGAAAAGAACTGCTTTCTTAACCTTTTGCTTTTGCTGGCTTATGAGACATTCGGCGCCGCAGCCAAGTTGAACTGGTAGAGGTTGCTGCCGCGCATGATTTGCTTGAGGGCGGCGCCGTAGTTGGGGTCGGTCGCGTAGACGCCGGTGAGGCGGTCGGCGAAGAGGTCGGGGTCGGCGGTGCACTGCATGGCCGGCTGGTAGGGCGCGCCGGTGGCGAGCAGGCGGCCGTGCGCGGCGAAGGCGTCGGCCACGGAGGGGAACTGTCGGAAGCGGGCGTCGATGGTGATCGTTTCGCCGTTGCGGACCTCGTGGGTGCGGGCGACGACGTAAGGCTCGCCGGCGGCGGCCTTGATGCCGAACGGGTTGTTGCTGCCGGGCGGCATGTGGGCGCCGCGGTCGCTCTCGAGGATCCATTGCGCGAGGCTGATGCAGGCGGGCACGCCGCAGGCCTGCTCGGCGGCCTGGGCGGCGGCCACGATGTCGTTGGGGATGGGGGCGCACGGCGCCGGGGTGGCCGCGGCGGGCGCGCCCTGCGACAGGGCGCGGAGCGTTTCACCGCCGGGGTCGATACGTCCGTCAGGGACGGCCATGCCCATCGTGCCGGCCTGGAAGCGGCGGATGGCCAGGATGGTGGCGATGCCGCACACGCCATCGACCTGGAGCGGCTGGCTGCTGGGGGATCGGTTGTTGAGGAGCGACTGGACGAGGCGGACATCGTCCGGGCGGTTCTCGGCGCCTTGGCCGACGCTGGCTTGAAGCATGGTGTCTCCTGGTGGGGTAGTTGGTGTTATTTCTAATAACATATAATGTCAGGGTGTGGCAAGGCGTCGTGGCGCGATGCCAAAGGTAACAGGACCGGAAGCGGTGTTTTGCGGCACGGCGGCGGTTTAGGGCGGCCGGTGCGGACGACATAATGAGTTAGTCCGGCGGCTGCTTTTTCGGCAGCGACATGCGGCATTTTGGCCAGGATTGCGGGGCCGGAACGGCGCGAACGGCGCCGATTGCGGAAGGGAAACCAAGCATATTGCCCGGCCGCTCAGCGACGGCTCGGCAAAGTCTACGGCAACCCGCCCGCCGCATTCGCAAACTTTCGCAAACTCTAACGTCCCGAAAACCGCAGCGAAGGCCAGGACTCGCGGCGCGGTGACCGGTCGTGAGGACACCGCATCCCGCAACGTCCTGGCCCGCACAACGCGGCAGGATTTCACAGAGGTGCAAAATGCTGAAGCAATATCGGTTCATGCGAAGCCCGGGGCTATGCCGCACTCTGGCGCTCGCGGCGGCGCTGATTGGCGGTGCCGCCGCGCCGCCGGCGTTCGCCCAGACTCAGTACACGTTTGCGACGCCGAGCGGCGCTCCCTACTGCGATGGGCTGCTCCTGACCCAACAAGGCCGCGTGTATCGGGGCCTACACAACAGCCCGACCAACAGCTGCACTGAGGGCGATCAAGCTGGGGGATTCTGGGCCAGGGGTTACGGCGCCAGTGCCGGTACGCCCCCGTTCTTTACGGTGACTCCGACGACGAGGCTGGTGACCATAACGACCGAGGACTCGTACGGTGGGCCGGGCTTTGAAATCGTTTTCAACTTGGACCTGGTTCACATGCTCTGGAACGTGTGGGTCGAAGATACCGCGACATCCACCGCGTTCACGCAGGTCAATTCGGGCGTGCTCCTCTCACCGCTCGCGGCCAAAGCGGCCGATCGCTTGGCGCAGGAAAGGCGGGGCACGGCGCGCGATCGCCCGGCGCTCAACCGTCCGGCGATCTTCCGATAGACGGCAAATTGACATCCACCACCGCCGCAATCGCGACGCGCCCGATGAAGGTGTGCCCCGGAGTGGGGCGGGTCCGAAACACGCAAACTGGGAGTACGCGTATCATGTTGAAAATCATCTTCGCCGCCGCCGTTTCGCTGGCCGCGGCCTCGGCCGCACACGCCGCCTGCACGTTGGTTGGTGGCCCGCTTAACGGCGCCGTGCTGACCGTACCGACAGCGCCGTCCGGCGGTGTGATCGGGGGCGGGACGTTCACGTCGCCACCCGGCATCCATTCGGCGACGGTTTATGCCGGGGGTTTCACGCTGGGCAACGGGACTGTCTGGGAAGTCGCCACCATCGATAGCGACAAGGTCAACTACACCGACTTCGACGTGGTCATCATCCTCAAGGCCGCCCTCACGACTTACGAGGCATGGGGCGAAGAATCCCCGGCGCCGCCGTTTCACCGAATGAACCCGACGACCGGTACGGTGACCGGTGCGACCGGCGGGCACTGCTAGGGCTTGACCGCTTTGGGTGGATTTCCATTTGAAGCATCCATTGCGTTTTCCGGCGAAAAGCTGGGGCATGATCGGTTCGCGTTGAAGCGATTATGCTCCAGGCCCGGCGCCCGATATCAACCCGCATAAAACTTGACTCATCGTAAGGACGTGCGAAGGCAAAGGAAGCAGTTCTTTTTTGAAAAAAAGAACCAAAAAACTTTTGCTTGCTGGCAAACGCGGCCCAATTCAAATTGAGGCGCGTATGCTAACAGACAAAAGTTTTTTGTTTCTTTTTTTCAAAAAAGAAATACTTCCTTTCTTGGCCGACCAGGGAGTGGATGGTGACGACACAAGGCGGACTGCGGCGGCGGACGGTTTTGGGCGGTGTGGGCGCCGCTTGCCTGGCATCCTCCCTTGGGCAAGCCGAGCCGACGGTCATGCTGCCGCTGGGCGGCGGGCCTGAGGCGCGAAGGCTGACCACGGCGTTTCCCGAAAAGGGATCGATGATCCTGCAGCGCATGCGGCCGCCTTTGCTGGAGACGCCGTTCGAGGTGTTCGATCAGGGTGTGTTTACGCCGAACGACCGGTTTTTTGTGCGCTGGCACTGGTCGGTCATTCCTGAAAGCGTCGATGCGGGTGCGTTCCGGCTCAGTGTGCGGGGCCAGGTGAACAAGGCGCTGTCGTTGTCCCTCCACGACATGGCGGCTTTTTCTCAGGTCGAATTGGCGGCGGTGAACCAGTGCTCGGGTAATTCGCGTGGCTTGTTCATGCCGCGGGTGCCCGGTGCGCAATGGGGGAATGGGGCGATGGGGAATGCGCGGTGGACCGGGGTGCGTCTGCGCGACGTGCTGGATCGCGCGGGTGTGAAGGCGGGCGCGGTGCAGGTGCGGTTCAATGGCATGGACGCGCCCGTGGTGCCGGACGCGCCGGACTTCATGAAGTCGCTCGGCATCGATCATGCGCGCGACGGCGAGGTCATGATCGCCTACGCCATGAACGGGACACAACTGCCATTGTTGAACGGCTTTCCGCTGCGCCTGATCGTGCCGGGCTGGTATTCCACTTACTGGGTCAAGATGCTCAACGACATCGAGGTTTTGGACCGCGTGGACGATCAATATTGGATGAAAACGGCCTACCGGATTCCCGATACGCCCAACGGCCGCGTCAAGCCCGGTGATACCGGCTTCAAAACGGTGCCGATCAGCAAGATGAATCCGCGATCGTTTATTACCAATCTCACGAGCGGGCAGCGCATCGCGGCCGGCGCGCCTGCCGCGGTGCGCGGCATTGCGTTCGGCGGCGATTGCGGCGTTGCCCGCGTGGATATATCGGCAGACACCGGAAAAACCTGGCACGCGGCCGTGCTCGGCGGGGACGAAGGCAAATTCGGTTTTCGCCGCTGGAACGCCACGATCTCGGTATCCGCCAAAGGGAGTGAGACAGTGATGGTCCGGTGCACCAACACCGCCGGTGTGGTGCAGCCGCCGGAAGCGAACTGGAACCCCGCCGGCTTCATGCAAAACGGCATCGAATCCCTGCCATTGATAGCAACCTGAGGCGGCCTTCGAGATGCTCGTCAAGCTCATGATTGCCAGCCTGCTGACCTGCTTTTGCGTCACTCCGGCGATATCGCAGACCGTCATGAATTTCCGGTCGGTGAAGGTGGAGCTGCCGACAGAAGAACGGATGTTTCCCGGTGGCGACAAGGCTGCCGCGATTAACGGCAACTGTCTGGCTTGCCACTCGGCCTCCATGGTCCTCAACCAGCCGCCGCTGACCCGGGCCGTCTGGTCGGCCGAGGTGCACAAGATGGTCAGCGCGTACAAGGCTCCGGTATCGCCGCAGGACGTGGACGCCATCATTGCTTATCTGGTGCAAACCAACGGCAAGCCATAGGGCATCGTTCCTAGAGCGGCCTCAGCCTGACTGGAAAATCGTCGGCTGCAAGCCGGGCCGCTCCAGGTTGTTGTTTGCAGAGCCTTTGTATCAGCCTCAAGTTGGGCGTCTCCATCGGGCGATTCCAGTTACGCTGAAAATGCTCTAAGCTGGGACGAAGCGGTCGCGGAACCGTGGGCAACCCTCTGATCGATTGATTTGGAACATGGATCGGAACGGCATCATCGAGTTCATCAGCGGCAAGCGGTTGGGGGTGATTTCGACGGTTCATCCGTCCGGCGCGCCCGAGGCGGCGCTGGTGGGTTTTGGCTTTGATGCCAAGCTTGGGATCGTCTTTGACACGTCCACGACCTCTCGCAAGGCGCGCAATCTTCGGCTGCGGCCCGCGGCTGCTTTTGTCGTGGGGTGGGAGGCGGAGACGAGTGTTCAGATCGAAGGTGTGGCGTGGGAGCCGGTGGGCGATGAGCTGCTCCACGCCAAGGCGGTGTATTTTGCCGCCTGGCCGGATGGGCGGGATCGGGAGGCGTGGCCGGACATTACTTATTTCATCGTGCGTCCGACCTGGGTGCGCTACTGTAATTTCCAGGGCGCGCCGATTGTGACGGAGATAGAGTTCGATGCGTAGCGTCTAGGCGGGCTCTGGTCACCGCGACTTACGCCAAACATTCTCCTCCAGGTCAATCTCTTTTCGATGTACGCCAATGCAGCCGGTTCGCCCTTGTCGCTCAATGGCCGCTCCCACCCTGTTCGCGAACGCTGAAACACCGGATGCAAAAAAGCAAAAGTTTTTTGGTTCTTTTTTTCCAAAAAAGAACTACTTACTTTCTTCCTTTCTCAAAACAACGGCTCCGCCGCATCGAGGGCGGCGGATACGCGCCAAGTGGCCATGCGGATGACTTCCTCGAGCCGTTCGAGGTCGGGGTAGCGCAGCAGCAGGATGTTGGGGTCGCGGACCGCGGCCAGGGTCTCGGGGCTGCAGGGGGCGCTGGTTACGAGGGCGGCGTAGGTTGTGTGGGCGGTGTCGCAGAGTGTGTGCAGGTGGCGCACGTCGGCGGCCTGGCCGGCGGGTTGGCGGGGGCTGACGAAAAGCAGGGCGATGCTGTATCGATCCAGGCGCGCGACGAGTTCGACGCGGCCGCCGGCGGAGCCCCCTGGCGTGACGCGGGAGGACAGGATGCGCCAGCCGCGCATCGAGAGATAGAGCTCGATTTTGCGGCGGAACATTTCGGGGGGCGTGCGGGGCGGCCAGCGCCAGTCGGCACTCGCGGCAGGGTTGCGGCGCAATTCGGCGCGTTCGCGGACGATGTAACGGATCCAGAACACAAGCGCCAGCAGCGCGATGGCGGCGTAGGCGATGGCCAGTGCGACGTGCCAGTCCGGCCATGCATACCACATCATGACCGGGCTGAGGATGACCATCAGGCCCCAGTGCACGATCACGACGAGCATGAGGAGCACGGGCGGCGGCCCGCGCTATTTGAGGTTTTGTTTCAGAAACGCGGCTCTTGTGTCGTCCACCCGCGCGCGCAGCACCGGGTCGGGCAGCAGGTGGGTGCCGGGCAGTAATAGAAGGTTATAGGGCTTGCCGGCGCCGATCAGGGCCTGGGTGAGTTTGACGGTGTTTTCGAAATAGACGTTGTCGTCGGTCAGGCCGTGCATGATCAGCAGGGGACGGGCGAGTTTGGCGGCGTAGGTGAGAACGTTGCTCTTCGCGTAGGCCTCCGGGTGGGCGGCGGGCAGGCCGAGATAGCGTTCGGTGTAGGCGGTGTCGTAATCGTCGAAATCGACGACGGGGGCGCCGGCGACGCCGACGCGGAATATGTCGGGGCGGCGGATGGTGGCCATGGCGGTGAAGTAGCCGCCGAACGACCAGCCTTCGACGCCGACGCGCGACGGGTCCATTTCGGGATAGCGTTTTTCCAGCGATTGCAGGCCGTCGACCTGGTCCTGCAACGGCAGGTCGATGAGGTCGAATTTGGTTGCGCGTTCGAAATCGCGGTCGCGGCCGGGGGTGCCGCGGCCGTCGAGTGCGACGACGACGAAACCTTCGTCCGCCAGGCACTGGTCCTCGAGAAAGGCGCGCGGGGTGCGGAATACGGTTTTCACGCCGGGGCCGGCGTAGACGGCGAGAACGACCGGATAGCTTTTGCCACGCAGGAAGAATTGCGGGCGGATGATGGCGGTGTCGAATTGCAGCGCGCCGGCGGTGGTGAATTCCACCTCGGGCATGTGGGGCGGCGGCTCGGCGCGGCTGGGCAGGGTGGCGAGCGTGCGGCCGGCCGTATCCAGCAGCAGCGTGCCGGCGGTGCCGTCGGCCAGCGCCACGCGGTCGGTGAGGATCGTGTGCTGGTTTTCGCCGGCGTTGGCGAAGTGCAGGCCGGGCGTGTCGACGAGCGGGGCGGGGTCGGCGCCGCCGGACAGGGAGACGCGATAGAGGGCGGTGTCGATGTGGTCGGGGCGGCCGGTGAAAATGAGGCTGCCGGTGGCGGGATCGACATCATCGAGGGCGATGAACGGCGTGCCGGGCGGGGTGACGGCGTGGTCGAGCGTGCCGTCCGCGTGGCGCAGTTCAAGCTGCCAGATACCGTGGCGCTCGGCGGCCCACAGGAAGGATTGGCCGCCTGGCAGCCAATAGGGCAGGGGCTTGGCGCCGCCGGCGCCGGCGAGGTCGTATTCGGGGGAGATGTTGAGCCAGGCGCTGTCGGTTTCGCTCAGCAGCCGGGTGGTCTTGCCGGTGGCGGGGTCGACGGTGACGACGAGCTCCCGGGTTTGCTCGCGGGTGAGCAGGACGAGGGTGAGGGGTCCGTCCTTCCGCCAGACCACGCGGGCGACGTAGGGGTAGGTGTCGTGGTCCCAGTCGATCCAGGTGGTGGGGCCGCCGGTGCGGGCGATGAGGCCGAGGCGGAGTTTGGCGTTGGGGGTGCCGGCGCGGGGGTAGCGGAATTCGACCGGCGGTTGTTGCGGGTGGCCGGGATCGGCGATGAAGTGCCGCTCCACGCCGGTGCTGTCGGCCCGCTCGTAGAGCAGGTGGGTGTTGTCGGGGCTCCACCAGAGGCCGGCGGCGCGTTCCAGTTCCTCGGCGGCCGCGAAGTCGACCAGGCCGTTGGTGACGGTGTCGGTGCCGCCGGTGGTGAGGCGGGTGTCGGCGCCGGTGGCGAGGTCGACGACATGCACGTCATTATCGCGGACGCCGGCGATGGCGGTGCCGTCGGGCGACAGGATGGGGGCGATCCAGCCGTCGCCGGGCACCGGGTGGCTGGCGCTGCCGGGCAGATCGATGGTGGCGAGTTTGGGGCCCTGGGCGATCAGCACGCGGCCGCCGGTTTCGCTAAGGGCGAAGTCGGTGATGCCGGTAAGGGTCATGCGGGTGCGCTCGCGCAGGGCCTTTTCCTGCACGCTGAGATGCTCGGGGCCGCTGGCCGGGAGGGCCAGGGCGCGTTCGGCGTGGGTGGCGAGGCTGTATTCGTAGAGGCCGAGGCTGGTGTCGCGCGCGGAACTGCGCAGGAACAGCACGGATTTACCGTCGGGGGTGGGGGTGGACTGGCGCGGCGCGCCGAGGGCGAAGCCGCGGGTGGCGGCCCAGGCGGCGAAGCAGCTTTCCGGGTTGGCGGCGCCCGATTGTTGTGCGCCGGCGACAGCGGGATACGCCACGAGCGCCGCCAGCATGGCGGACCAGAGGAACAAGCGGTTGGTTGTTGATTTTTGGGGCATAGGTGAACACAGATGACCAAGTGGCAGACATGAGCGAAACACTCCCCGCCCGCACGCGCAAGCCGCGTGGTCAGGGCGCTTCCCGCCGGGGCGAGATTCTGGAAGCGGCCAAGCGGCTGTTTACGGAGGAAGGCTTCGCGCATGCGACGATGCGGCGGATCGCCGCCGAGGTGGGGGTGTCGCCGACCGCGATCTATCTGCACTTCGCCGACAAAGAGGCGATCCTGAAAGCGATCGCGGAGGATTTCTTTGGCGAGCTGCTGGTGGTGCTGCACGACACGCAGTCGCCTGCGGGCACGCCGCTGTCGCGCCTGCGGTCGGGGTTGCATGCCTATGTGGCATTCTCGCTGGAGCGGCCGGACGAATACCGGCTGACCTTCCAGACACGGAACGTCAAGGCGCTGGAGGCGCACTGCGACAAGCCAGATGTGGCGGATCAGTCGTTTACCGTGCTGGAGCAGGCGGTGGAGGAACTGGTGGCGGGCGGCGTGTTCCGGCCGGGTGATCCGGCGGTGATCGCCGAAAGCATCTGGAGCATGCTGCACGGCGTGACATCGGTGGTGATGGACATGATGCCGCGGGTGCAGGCGACCAAGGAGGCGCTGGTGGATACGGTGATCGATACGATTATTATCGGGTTTGCCTGCAGGGATTTGCATTCATAGGAAGAAGTTAAGGAAGGACTTCTTTTCTGAAGAAAAGAAGCAAAAGACTTTTTTTATTGCGCCTGCGTATAGATTTGGTTTGGGCGCGAGGGGTTGGGGATTGCACCAAGAGAAAGGGTCTTTTGGTTCTTTTCTTTTTTCATTGGGGGTCATGGGCATGAACAACGATGACGCGCCTTGCGGTGAGCTGGCGCTGCGCATCGCGGCCATGCCGGCCAACACCAATGCTTCCGGCGACATCTTTGGCGGCTGGATCATGGGGCTGATGGACATGGCCGCGGGGTCGGCCGCGTATGAGCGGGCGCGGGGGCGGGTGGCAACCGTTGCGGTGTCAAATCTTGAATTCGTGCGGCCGGTGAAGGTCGGTAATCTGATTTCTTGCTACACCGAAGTGGTGGGCGTGGGACGCACGTCCATTACGGTGAACGTGGATGTGTGGGCGCTGCGTGGGGCCACGCGGGTGCATGAGCGGGTGACGAAAGCGCGCTTCGTGATGGTGGCGGTGGACGAGGCCGGCAAGCCGCGGCCGGTGGATGTTGGGGAAAACCCCGGCTAGATCAGCATGGCAAAGCGGCGTCCGGTTGTTATGCGCGCGTGCATCGCGCCGCGACCCCGCAACCCACGCGCGATCATTTCAGAACAGAAAAAAGTTTTTTGGTTCTTTTTTTTCAAAAAAGAACTGCTTCCTTTCTTCCTTGCCTGAACGCAGCCAAATACGCCTGAGCCATCGTTATTGTGTCGTAAGCTGATGGCAGCCCGGCGCAGAGTGATTTGTAGATCCGCGTATCGGCAGCTTCAGCGAGAGCACGCACCAGATCGACCGGATCGTTGCGGCGGAAGTGGAGGCCGGCGGTGCCGGGGGGGACTTTTTCGGCGAGTCCGCCGATGCCGGTGCAGATGACGGGGCGGCCGGTGGCGAAGGCTTCCTGGATGACGACCGGGGAGTTTTCCCACCAGGTGCTGGGGACAAGGATAAAATCACATTTCGCCATCAGGTCGAAAATGTCGTCGTTGGCGTAGGGGCCTTCGTAGGTGGCGAAATCGTGGGTGGCGATGGCGGTTTCGAAGCGGGCGGTGAAATCGGCGGATTGGCCGGAGAGGCCGCCATGGATACGCAGGCGGAGGCGGCGGGCGAGTGCGGGTTGATCGGCGATCAGATCGAGTGCGTCGAGCACCGTATCGATCCCCTTATTGGGGGTGATCTGGCCGAATGTGCCGATGATCCAGGGTTTTTCGCGTGTGTGAGGGAGCGGCGGGGCGGGTTGCGGGGGCAGGGCGCGCAGGCCGTTTTCGATGATCGCGAATTTTGCCGCGGGCAGGCCCCAGGCGATGAAGCGGTCGGCCAGGAATTGGCTGGGGGCGATGTAGCCGGCGGCGAGCCGCAGCGAATTGAGCATGAAATGGCGGCGCAACTGGAATTGCTCGGGCGGGCGCTCGGGAAAGCAGGTGGCGCAGGCGATCGGCGTGGCTTGCGCGCACAGGCGGCGGGCGGGGCGGGTGACCATCTGGCCCTGGTTGGCGCAGATGGCGGTGAATTCGTGGAAGGTTACGAAAAATGGGATTTGAGTCAGCATGGAAAGCGCGCGGAACGAATTCAGGCCGATATTGATGTGGTGATGGAAATTGACCAGGTGCACGCGGCGGTGCGCGAGGATGGCAAGAAGCTGGCGGGTCGTTTCGGGCGCAGAGATGGTGTAGAAATCGTCGTAATGGGTGCGTTCGGTGATCAGGGCGTATTCGTCGGCGGACGCGGGGCGGAAGCGGTTGCGGTCCTCGGCGAGACAGGCGGCGATGAAGATGGTTTCGATGCCGAGGCGTTTGAGCCCTTCGTAGAGCGCGTAGGCGGCGATTTCGGCGCCGCCTTTGGTAATGGCGGGGTGCGTGTGGGCGACGATGGCGATGGGGCCTGGTGTGACCGTTGGGCGTTTTGCCATCAGGGCGCGGCGGCCGCGTAAATGGTTTCGTTCACCGCAAGCTCGATCGCGGACGGCGCGAGGGGGCGGCCTGCAAGGACCGTGTTCGGGCACAGCGTGGGCGCGCGGGTGGCGCGGGCGAGCAGATTGTCGCGAAAGTGGCCGCCCAGGAAAGTGGGTGCGGTGTCGGACCAGCGGAGGAAGGCCTCGGCGGTCCAGCCGAAGCAGCGGGAGGAGGGGAAGGCGTGCGGGTCGGGCGGCGCGCACGGATCGGGCTCGGGGCCGAGGAAGATCGGGGTTTTCGCGGTGCCGCGCAGCCAGGCGGCGGCGAGGCGGTGGGCCTGCAGGGTTGGGAACAGGCCGGCGGCGGCGAAGACAAAGCGTTTGGCGCCGGTGGCGCGGAGGATGGCGGGCAGCAGGGCAAGGGCCTGGCCGGTGTCGGGGATAGCGAACATGGTGGCCGGCAAATCGTGGCTGGCGCGCAGGTCGCGCAACAGCCAGGGGGCGTCGGCGCGAGTGACGTCGGTGGCGGCGACGAGGGTGAGGCCGTCGATCAGGTTTTCGCGGCAAGCGGTGGCGATTGTTTCGAAGGCCAGGAACAAATCGCTGCGGTTTTCGGGCAGCACCTGGATGAAGGTTTTCGGGGTTTGGGTGAGGGTGAGCGGCACGGGCGGGGCCAGGGCGGCGCGATCGGCTTCAATGGCGGCGGCGGCGAAACGGGGGAAGAAGGATTCCGCCGCCAGTGCCGGGAAGAATAGCAACGCGTCGGAAGCGGTGGCGGTGTGGCCGAGCAGGCGCGGCAGCCGGGCCGGCAGGGCGAAGCTGGCTTCGGCGCCGCCAGCGAAGACGACGGTGAGGGTGGGGGAGGCGGTGTCGCGCGGGGGGGTGTCGCCGGTGAAGAGAGCCACGAAGCCGGCCTGGGCGATCAGATGGGCGGCGTCGGGGTAGGCGTCGAGAAGGTCGGCGCGGGACTTGCGATAAAGCGTGTCCGGCCGGGCGGTGAGGGTGACGCCGCCGATGGTGAGGCGGAAGGCGGTGACGGGCCGTTGCGGGCTGAGCACCCAGCCCTCGGCCATGCAGCCCAGGCCGGGGATGACGAGGATGCGGTCGACGGAGATTTCGGCGCCGTGCCCTGGTGAATTCGACTGACCAGCGGCGAGGGATTTGGCGGCGCGGAGGTCGGCGGCACGGACGGGGGGGCCGCCGGTGCCGAGCTCGAACGAGGTGCCGGCGATGCGAACGGTGATGAGCTCGCCGGGTGCCGTGGCCATCGCGGCGGCGCGGCGGAGTGTTTCGGCGTCGAACAGGAAGCCGGCGGTGACGCGCTGGCTCATGGCGTCGGAAATATCGTCGCGCTGGCGGTCCGGGGTGATTTGGGCGACGGTTTCGGTGCCGACGCGGAGGGTGAGTTGGGGCGGGTTACGGGGGGCGGCGAGGTTGACGGCCCAGCCTTGGAGGCCGCGGATGGGGTCGATGACGTCGATGTGGCCCCGGTAGGGTGGTGGGTCGGGGGATGCGAGGTCAGCCGTGAGAAGTAGGCCGGGGGCTCTGCCCCTGGACCCCGTGGTGCCCAGCACGCCTTCGCGTGACGGGGACAAGTCCCCAGACCCCATTACTTTACGCGTACCAAACTAGCAGGTTCTAAGGACTTGTCCTTGTCACGCGAATGCGTGCTGGGCACGACGGGGTCCAGGGGCGGAGCCCCCGGCCTTTTTCCCATCGGGCGCAAGGCGAGCGCCCTGCGGCACTGCGCCAGCACATCCCTGGGCCTGATCCCCGTCAGGCACGCCAGCGCCCGCGGACAGTCACTGGCAAACTCGATATAACACGGCCCGCACACCATCCGCCGCTGCAGCGCCACTGCGGCGCCCCCCAGCGGTGCCCACTCCTGCGCGTCCACCACCCCGGAGTGAATGCCCACCGTCGGCACGCCGGCCGCGGCCGCGATATGTTTCGGCCCGCTATTGTTGCCCACGAACAAAGCGCAGGCCTGCATGACCGGCGCCAGGTCGGCCAGCTTTACGCTGCCCACCAGAGAGGTCACCGCGTCCTTGGCGGTGACGCGGGCCATAACGTCCTGTGCCACGGCCAGCTCGTCGCCGCCGCCGACCAGCACGACATGCATGCCCGCCTCGGCCACCAGCAGGTCGATCAACGCGGCGAACGACGCGGCGGCCCATTGGCGCACCGGATTGCCCACCCCCGGATGCACGCACACCAGCGGACGGCTGAGGAAAGCGTCACCCAGGCGGCCCAGCGCCGGCACGGTCCGGGGATCGGTGGGCGGGCCCAGCTCGACGGGCGGCAGCTCGCGGCACGCCGCCGCGGTGGCGGCGACCAGGGCGAGCAGACGCTCGGAAATATGGGCGTGCTTGTTTTCCAGCCTCCGGTCGCCCTCCCACGCCAGCGCGACGTCCAGCCAGGGGAATTTCCCGTCATGGTCGTAGCCGGCGAGCAGGCCGGCGCCGGTATGCTGCAGCACCCGGCGGGTGTCGGGGTGCAGACGCAGGTCGATGGCGAGATCGAAATGCTCCTCGGTGAGGCGGGCGCCGAGGGCGGCGAATTCGTCGTCGGCCAGGCTGCGGCGGCCTTCGCCGGAGCGGGCGTGGAAGAACGTGAAGTCGATGACCTCGTCGATCACGCCCGCCATGCCGCTGCTCTCGGGCAGATTCTGCGCGAGCGTGACGGTGGCGGGGGGGGCGAGCAGGGTGAGCGCGGCGGCGGGAAACTGGCGCTTGAGTTCGCGCAGCGCCGGCAGGGCGGTGAGGAAATCGCCGATATGGTCGAGCTTGACCGCCAGGATGCGCCTGATGTCGCGCGCCGCCGGGCCGGCGGGGCCGGCATAGACCGGCAGCACCGGCTCGGCGCGGGGCTCGATCTGGTCCTCCTCGGCCATCAGGTGGCGGCTGTGGTAGGGGTCGCCGCGCAGCATGGCGAGGCGCCAGTCGCGGGTGAAGCGCGCGACGTCGTGGCGGTCCTCGATGCCGGCGCGGCTGGCGAGTTCGTGGTGCATCATGGCCAGATGCGGCGTGTAGATGACCGCGAGGCCGGCGCGCTGCACGCGCAGGCAGAAATCGAGGTCGTTGTTGACCACGTCGTGCGCCTCGTCGAAGCCGCCGAGCTGCTTGAACACGCGGGCACGGACCATCTGGCAGGCGCCGGTGACCGACGACATTTCGCGCGCGACGGTGGCAAGGCCAAACGGGCCGGGGTCGTCGGCCTCGGCGAAGCGGAAGGCGTGGCGGGCGTGCATGTCGGCGAGATATTGGCCGCCATGCTGCACTTTGCCATCCGGGTAGAGCAGCCGGGCGCCGACCACGCCGACATCCTTGCGCTGGGCATGTTCCAGCAGCGCGTCGAGCCAGCCCGTTTCACGCGCCTCGATATCATCGTTGAGGAACAGCAGGGTGGCGCCGGTGGCGGCGGCGGCGCCGATATTGTTGAAGCGCGACCAGTTGAACGCGTCGGCAATGGGTATGACGCGGTCGGCGGCCTTGCGGAGCCAGGCTTTCAGCGCCTTTTCGGTGCGCGGGCTGTTGTCGAGCACGATGATTTCGAGCGCGCCCTTCGCCGTCGTGGCGCGTAATGATGCAATGGCGCGTCGGATCAGCGCGTCGCCGTCCGCATGCAGGTGGCCGGCGGTGGGAATGATGACGGAGACCAGGCCGGGTGCGGCGACCTTCCGCCGCAGGCGCCAGGTGCCGGGCACGCGACCGGCCTCGGGGGTGGCCTTGATACGGCGGCGGGCGGCGGCGGCGGCCAGCGCCGGCAGCGCGTCGGCGACGTCCGTGGTGGCGGCGAGGCCTGCCAGCACGCGGTTGATGTGGTGTACATTCGTGGCTGCCTCGGTGAGGCGCAGCACGTTGTCGTAGGGGATGCGGCTGGCGAGGTCCGCGAGCGTTACGCCGGCGCGCTTCATCAGGGCGGCGTCGGCGCACCAGGCGCGGCCGATATAGTCGATGGCAAGCAGCAGGTCGGGCGCGAAATCGGGCTTGTAGAACGGCTCGGCGCGTTGGCGGGCGAGGTCCGGCCGCCGGTCGTCGGCATAGATGAAACCGCGGGTGCGGTCGGTGGCGTAGGCGGCGGCGAGCTCCAGCAGCGCGTCGCAGCCCAGTTCGTCGCCGGGCAGCAGGGTCATGAACAGAGCGGGGCGGGCCTTGCTGCCGGGCGGCATGGCGCGGGGGGCCGATGCGGCGGTGGTGACGTGTCCGGGCAGCGCAGCGGCGCCCAGCGCGGTGGCGGCGACGCCCTGGGTGGTCGGATCGGGCGCCACGATGACGAGTTGGTAGGCTGTGTATGCCTGCCGTCCGAGGCTGGCCAAGGTGCGGCCAAGGGCGCGGGCAAGCGGGCGCGCCAGGGTGGCGCCGTCGCCGGTCGGCGGCAGCGGGACGACGATGGAGAAATCCGGGCGGCAGCGATGGGCGGCAAGTACCGCCTCGGTGAAGCGGAACTCGGCGCGGGGCATGCGGTGGCGCGGCAGGGCGCCGGGCAGGTCGGTGTCGGCGGAGATGGTGACCGAGAAGGCGCACTGGGTGGTGGCGCCGTCGCGGCTGGTGGCGATCACGGCGAGCTGGTGCGGGCCTTCCGGCACGGCGCCGGGACCCAGGGCGAGGGCGAAGCCGGCGCGCAGCGAGTCCACATGCTCCGGGAAGGCGCGCGCGATGTCCTCGCGGCGGCGGCCGACATAGGCGTCGCCGAGCAGCTCTCCGTCGCACAGGACGCTGACGCCCTCGATGCCGTGGGGCGCCACCGCCCAGCCGGTGATGGTGAGGGCGCCGCGGATGCGGCCCAGGGCGCGGCCGTCGGCCAGCTTGGGGGTGTCGATTTCGAGCCGGACCGCGCCGGCGTTGGCCTGCGCGGCGGCTTGGGGTGCGGCGAGTGGAATTTGCAGCGGCACCGTGGCACCCGCCTTGGTGCGGGCGGTGACGGTGAGCAGGTCGCCGGCCTGGAACGGGCCGGCGCCGGCCTGGGCGGCGAAGGTGAAGCCGGCGCGGGCGGCGTCGGGCTCGTCGGGAAAGCGGCGGGCGATGTCGGACCGGCTGACGCCGAGGCTGGCGGCGCCGAGGTCGCGGCCGGCAAGGGAGATCGTGATGTCGTGCAGGCCGGCGGACGCGAGCGCCCAGCCGGCGACCTCGATGCCGGCTGACGCGGTGAGGGTCGCCGTATCGCATTCGAAGCGCAGGTCGGGCGTCGCCGCCGCTGGCGGCTCGGGGGCGGCTTGCGGCGCGGCTTGCGGCGCTTGGGCTTCCGGGGCCGGGGGCACCTTGACGGGCACGATGACCGGGCGTTGCTGGCCGCTGCGGTCGATCACCTGCACGCGCAACGAGGCCGCGCCCGGCGGATGGCCGCGCAGGCTGCCGGCGAAGGCGAAGCCGCTGCGCGCCGCGTCGGCATATTCGGGGTGGGTGCCGGCCACGTCCGGGCGCTGGAGCCCGAAATCCGCCTCGCCGAGCGGCTGTTCGCCCAGGAAAATGCCGATGCGCGCAATGCCGGCATGGGCGACCGCCCAGCCGCGGACGCGCACCAAGCCCTCGCCGTCGACACGCGCTTCCTCGACGGCCACGCGGATCGGCCAGGGCGCGGTGGTGGCCCGCGCCGGCGGCTCGATGCGCAGCGCGCGGCGGCCGATATCGCCCTTTTCGGTGCGCACCACGACGGCAAGCTGGCTGGTCGCGGTCAGGATGGCGTCGTTCGGCACCTGGGCGGAGAACGAAAAGCCGCAATGGTCGACGTGGCGGTAGTGCGGGAAATTGCGCGCCACGTCCGGGCGCGGCAGGCCGTAGCGGCCGTGCGCGAGAAGCAGCTCGTCCAGGTAGATGGCGACCTCGACGATGTCGGCCGGCGCAATGGCCCAGCCGGCGCCGCTGACGGAGGAGCCGGGATGCAGTTTTTCGCCCGGCTTGGGCTGATCGATATTGACGAGTACAAAACCTTCGTCGGCGGCGTGCGCGGCAACATTGCCGTGCGCGGATTGGTCCGGGGCGCGCGGCGACAGCTTCATACCCGGCACCGTGGCCAGAATGCGCCAGAACGCGTTCCAGTCGGCCGATCCGGCGAGAGCCCGGACGGTGGCCTCATCCAGGGCGATCATTTCCGCGATCCAGGCGATGTGCTCGGGCGCGGGGGCGGGGCCGACCCGGTCGTGCGGCAGGCGCTGGCCGCGCTGCAGGGGGGTGGCGACGGCGCTCTGGAACTCGCCGGAGGCGACCAGGCCACGCACGAAACCGCGCACAGGGCTGGTCTTGGCGTCGCTGATGACGAAGGAGTTTTCCGGGTCGCGGCCGAGAAAGATCTGATAGCCCATCAGCACGTCGCGGTCGGTGCCGCCGGCATCGGCCGCCTTGGTGAAGCGGGCTTCGGAGCCTGGCGCGCTGTCCTGGGCCACATCCTCGCCGGGCCGAAAGCCGCCTTGTCCGCGTGGTCCAGCCAAGTCGCACCCTCCCGTCACGCAGACGCCCGGTTGCTTCATACGGGTGGGCGGGTTTGGCGTGCAATATCGCCGGTGGCGGTCCTGTGGCCGGTTTTGTCAGCGCGGCGCGAACTCTGCTACGCAGGCGCGGCTTCAAACGCCGGGCCTGCGCCGCGCCCGTTACGCAGCCTTATGGTGGGATACGATTCTGCGGAACATCAACACGATAAACCGCGTCGGCCATGTCGATGCCGTGACCCGGGCCTCGGTTACCGGCTGGGCGGCCGATCCGGGTCTGCCGGACGATGCGCTGGAGCTGCTCGTGGAGGTGGA
>CAJCIS010000118.1 GCA_903970435.1 Acidobacteriota bacterium
AACCAGGCGATCATCGGCATCAAGCAGGAACTGAAGCTCCGGCTGGACGAACTCACCGCCGAGGGCAAGCTGCTGGAGGCCGAACGTTTGCAGCAGCGCACCACCTTCGATCTCGAAATGATGGAGACGACGGGAAGCTGCAAGGGCATCGAAAACTATTCGCGCTATCTCTCCGGCCGCAATCCCGGCGAGCCGCCGCCCACCCTGTTCGAATATTTGCCTGAAAACGCCTTGCTCATCGTCGATGAAAGCCACGTCACCGTGCCGCAGATCGGCGGCATGGAACGCGGCGACTTCGCGCGCAAATCCATCCTCTCCGATTTCGGCTTCCGGCTGCCCAGCTGCATCGACAACCGCCCGCTCAAATTCGCCGAATGGGAAAAGTTCCGCCCGCAAACCGTGTTCGTTTCCGCCACCCCGGGCCCGTGGGAAATGGAGCGCACCGCCGGCGTCTTCGCCGAACAGGTCATCCGCCCCACCGGCCTGATCGATCCGGTCACGGAAATCCGCCCGGTCGAGCACCAGGTCGACGATCTTCTGGCCGAGGTCAAGCAGGTCGCCGCCGCCGGCGCCCGCACCCTCGTTACCACGCTCACCAAGCGCATGGCGGAGGACCTGACGGAGTATCTCACCGAGCACGGCATCAAGGTGCGCTATCTGCACAGCGACGTGGACACGCTGGAGCGTATCGAAATCATCCGCGACCTGCGGCTGGGCGTGTTCGACGTGCTGGTCGGCATCAACCTGCTGCGCGAGGGCCTGGACATTCCGGAATGTTCGCGCGTGTGCATCCTCGATGCCGACAAGGAAGGTTTTCTGCGCAGCAAGACCAGCCTGGTGCAAACCATCGGCCGCGCCGCGCGCAACATCGACGGCAAGGTCATTCTGTATGCCGACCACATGACCGAAAGCCTGCGCTACGCCATCGAGGAAACCAACCGCCGCCGCGCCAAGCAGACGCTGTGGAACGAGGCGCACGGCATCACGCCGATGTCGGTGCGCAAGCATATCGGCGAGGCGCTGGCCTCGGTGTTCGAACAGGATTACGTGACCGTCTCCCCGGTCAAGGATAGCGGGGTGCGCGAGTTTGTCGGCAAGGACCTGCGCACCACGATCGCGGAGCTGGAAAAGCGCATGCGCGCGGCCGCTTCCAACCTGGAATTCGAGGAGGCGGCGCGCCTGCGCGACGAGGTCAAGCGGCTGGAAGCGCTGGAACTGGGCCTGGAACCGCCGCCCGCCCCGTCCCAGCTTCGCCAGCGCCGCGACCGCACCCCCGAGCCGCTCGGGCCCGGCGGCGGCGGCTACGATCCCGCCAAGATCAAACGCGGCAAAAAACGCGGCAGATGAGCCACGGGCGTGATGCCGGGTGAGGGCTGGGTTCAAGAACCTTTGAAATTTACTTTTGCAGGCGTTAAGAAGCCCCGCTGTAGGCCATCGGGGGTAAGTGATGCGGCGCTGTCGGGTTTGCGGCGCGGAAATCAGCAGACAAGCACGGGAGTGTCCGCGGTGCGGCGCGCCAGGGCCCAGCCCCGAGTCCAAGCCGAATGCGCTGCTGCTCATCGCCGGTGGCGCCGGCGTGTGCGCCGTCGTGCTCGTCGTCGTCGCGGGAACGATGTCCAACCCGGCGCCCGCGACGGCGTGGGGCAACTGCGAGGCGGATTGGACGAAATGCGCCGACAACGCGCAGTTGATGAATACGCCCGCCATTGCGGACGACATGAGGAACAAATGCCGGGAGGCGGCCGACAGCCAGGCCAATTACCGGGCGCCGCTGTGGCCCTCCAACGCATTTCAGTCGTTCCCCAGCGGGCGAGATTATATTGATTCCGGAATTATAAGGGCGACCGAGACGCACGCGCAATTCGAGGACAGGACGGGGCGGGTGGTTACGCCATCGATTACGTGTAGATATGATCTGTTGACGAAGACGGTGCTGGCGGTCGATTTCGCGCAGAAGTAAGTATTTCTTTTTTGAAAAAAAGAAACAAAAAACTTTTGATTATTTAAAGCGTTACAACATAACAAAGTTTTTTGTTTCTTTTTTCAAAAAAGAAATACTTACTTCTGCGACTGCGCCGCAAACTCCATCGTCCAGGTCTGCCGGGCCCGAACCAGGTGCCCGCCCTCTGTCTTCGGCGTTTTGTGCACCATGCCGCTCACCAGCATGGCAAGCACCGCGTCCTGCACCCCCGCTGCGTTTTCCGCATGCAGGACGTGACAATTCGACGGCACGCCGGTCGTTTCTATCACGCAATCCACCAGCAGGCTGCCGCGCGCGGGCTTGGCCGCCGATGGCCGCGCCGTCATGAACAGGCCGTTCGCATCCTGCAACTTGACGTCGTTCAACGGCCCGTAACTCATCTTGAAGTTGGGCAGCGCAATGGTTTGCCCGGGCTGCGGCGCCGCCGACGGCGCCGCGGCTTTGTCCGGCAAGGAAGGCGGTGCGATGGACGCAACGATCGCCGCGGGCGGCGCTGCGGCGGGCGGCGGCGCCGGCGCCGCCGCTTCCCTATCGGCGGCCGGCGCCACAGCCTGCTTGCGCGCGGGCGCGGCGTGCCTGGCCGCCTTGCGGTCGGGCAGGCCGGCCATGCGCGCCGGCTTTGCCGCCACCGCAACAGGCGTCCCCTTATGGATCGGCCCGCCCGCGGACGTCGCCACGGGCGGCTTTGCGGCCGGCACCGGCGCGGCCCTCGGCACAGGGCGGCCAGGCTCCGCGACGCTGCCCGGCAGGGTGCGGAGGAGCCTCATGCCGATATCGTCGGCCGGCGGGCTGACGGCACGGATCAGGCCATCCTCCAGCGCAATCTGCGTCTGCCGCTCGGCCGCCATGGGCTGCGCGACAGGGGCGGCCGGCGACGGCGGCGGCGTCGATTGCGCCAGGTCCGCATGCAGCGCTTGCCGCAGGATCGGCACCACTGGCTTGAGGGGCGGCGGATCGGATGCCGCACGCGCCGCCGGTGCCGTCATGACCGCCGCCAATCGGATCGCCGGCAGCGCCGTGGGAACGAGCGATGTCTGCGGCCTGATTGCCCGTTTGCCGTCGCCGCCGGAGCCCTGCGCGCCCGGCGGTGGCGGCGGGGCTTGCCCACCCGTCGAGGCCGGCATGGTCGGGAACGAAGCGACCGGCCCCGCCGGCGGGCTGCCATCGGGGGGCGAAGGCGCGGCCGGCGGCGCGGCGCCGCTCAAGGGCTGGCCGGGCGACACCAGCGCCGCCATGATCATGGCCTGGCGCCACGGCATCGAGGCAGGCGGCGCCGGCGGGGCGGGCAAGCGCGGCACACCGTCCTCCAGCGCCGCGCGCGCCTCCACGGCGAGCGGGTCCACACGCGGCGGCCGCATCCGCCGCGTGCGCAGGACATAATCGCCGGCCCGATGCGGCAGCCAATCGTCCATCGCGGCGGCCAGAAACAGCCGCGCCGGCTCCGGCATGGTGAGCTCCGGCGTCGTGTCGGGCGGCACGGCGCCGGCCATCACCTCCATCAGGCTCGGCGGCGGCGGCACGGACGCCACATTCATCGCGCCCGGCACCCGGACAGGGGAAAGGTCGTACACCGTGTGCGGCCAGTCCCTGGCCACCATCAGGCCGGAGACCACCGCCAGCACGCTCATCGCGGCCACACCCAGAACCGAGAGGGAGAGCCGCGCGCCGTTTCCCCAGGGGGGCGCGGACTCCAGCGGATGGGCGCACTCGGGGCAGAAGAACGGCTCGTCATCGCCCAGGCGCATGACCAGCCGCCGGTCGCCCAGCGAGCAGTAATCCGTGTTCAGACAACGTGCGAATCTGTTTGCCATGGTGCGTGCCACAGTGATGGCCCCGGCGGTCGTGATGCGCAATATGGCAGGAAGGATGAAGGAAGCAGGACTTTTCGGACGAAAAGAACGGCTTCCTTCATCCTTTGTTTTGCGAGCCCACCCTGGCGGCCTTGCGGGCAGCCAGGGCGCGCCCTAGCCTTCGCGCATTGGCACAGCGGAGCAGGGTCGATGCGGTGGGGTGTGGTGGCCGGCGGCGCGGCCTTTGTGGTTGCCGCGCTGCTCGGAATCCGGATCGCCAGCAACCGCGGCGCCGCGAGCGGCGTCGATATCGCGCTGTCGCATTTGCCGCCCGGTTACGCCGCCACCCACGGCAAGATCGCGTTCAACCCGGTGACCGGCACCGCGCACATGGACAATTTCGTGCTGACCCGCAACGGCGCGCCGCTTCTGACGGCCGGCGCGCTGGACGTCGCCGGCATCGGGTCCATCGTGGGCGGCGTGCCGGCGCGGATCGGACACGTTACGCTGACCGATATCACCGCGAACGCCGCCGGGCTCGTATCGTTGCGCCATATCGACCGCATCGAGGCCGAGGGGCTGGAGACCGCGACCCTGAGCAAGCTGCTCGACCCGGCTTCCTACCCCGGCGGCAAGCCGGCCTGGACCGACCGCAGGCCGGTTCTCGAACGGCTCGATACCTATGGTGTGGTCGCGCATGTCGAACCCGACGCCGACAACCACACGCCGCCGTTCGATGTTACGGTCAAGCATCAGCATCTCGCCGGGCTGAGTGCGCGCCAGTTCGCCGTGGCGCCCACGCCCGATGCGGTGCGCCGGCCGGACTTCCCGGCCGAAATGCTGCGCGCCATCGCGTGGCATGGGGAGGGCAGCGAGGAGGTACAGGCCGACATTCCCAATGCCGGCGTGCTGCGGATCGGCCAGAATACCAACGACGACTATGACGGCGGCCATATCGGTTCCGTGGTGTGGCAGGCGATATCGTTCGTTTCGAGCAAGCAGCACGGCGCGCTCGACCTCGGCCGCATCGCCTTCAACGGCATCGATATGACCCGCCTGCTGGACCGGCTTGCCGATATGTCCGCCAAACCCACGCCCGACATGACCAACCCGCTGCGCGTGCTGGGATTTTCATTGCGCGACCTCAAGGCGAATTTCGCGCACGCGCCGCTGGTCACCTTGGCCAGCATCGAAAGCAGCAACGAATCGGCGGAGGGAGATTTCTCCAGCGGCACGCTGGCGCTCCGAAGGCTCGATATCGTCACCACCGGCCGCGACCTGCCGGCGCCGACGCAGCAGGCGCTGCGGAATTTCGGCATGGCGGATTTTTCGGTGAACATGGATGTCGACGCGTCGTTCGACCGCGCCACCGGCCACGCCATCGCCAAGCGTGACGACATCGTATTCAAGGACCTCGGCACGCTGCACGCCACGTTCGATATCGATGGGCTGAAAGCCAGTGCGCAACCGCAACCGAATGACCCGGTGGCGGCGTTCGGCAGCGCGCGCCTGATCCATGCCGACCTGCGCTGGGACGACGCCTCGCTCACCGGGCGATTGTTTCACCTGGCGGCAATCCGCTCCGGCCAAAGCGAGGACGCATTGCGCGCAACGCTTGCCCTGCCGCTGGCCTCCGCGGTGGCGTTCTTTCCCGACCAGCCGGATGTCGCCGACCAGCTCAACGCCTTTCTCGATGGGCGGCATACGCTGCGGGTGACTTTGGCGCCGGCGACGCCCGTCAGTTTTGCCGACGTTTCGGCGGCGGGGGCTACCGAGAAGGCGCATTTGTTGGGGGTTACGATTAAGGGAAACTAGAGCCTTTCAGCCTGACTGGAATCGCCCGATCAGGCTGAGGCCGCTCTAAGGAAGGAAGCCGTTCTTTTTTGAAAAAAAGAACCAAAAAACTTTTGCTTTGAAGGGGCGCGCAAAATGCACAAGTTTCTTGCCGTGATGAGCGGTCTGGCCGCTTGCATGTTCGCGACGGGCGCATTTGCCGCCCGGCTACCGCACATAGATGGCGTCGCGTTCAAGCGCGCCGACGACGGCACCTACCGTGCCACCATTGCCGGCACGGATTTCGGCCCGAGGCCCGACGACATTCCCTGCCGCGCCTGTGCGCCGCAGCAAATGGAAATCGCGAACCAGATCCAGCCGAACGACATCAAGATCGTCAACGTAACCGGTTGGTCGGATACTGAAATCACCGTCACCGGCATCAACGCCATTCCGCACGAGGCGTTGACAGTTGCCGTATGGAGCGCCAGGGCCGCCAATGCGGCAGCGTGGGGCGGTCTGGTGTCACCGGGCCGGCCTTACCCGCATATAACGGGCATTGCGACCCGCGGCAGCGGCCGGAGCCTCACCGTCACCATCACCGGCCGCGACTTCGGGCCCGCGCCCGAAGGCCTGGTGGGCCGGATGACCGACTCCACCTACCTCATGTTGACCGACTACAACGCGGCCGTACCCAACAGCGGCACGGGTGCGAACGGCGGCGGATATCCGTGGCAGGCCGGTTTTTGCACAAAAAAATACTGCAATTCAGTAACAGTGGGCTATGTGAGCTGGACTCCGGGCAGAATCGTCGTGTCCGGCTTCGGCCCGGAATATGGCAGGGACTGGATCTCCAACCCGGGCGATGCGTTCTGCGTCAACGTGTGGCCGAGCACCAGCAAGACCGGCGGCGGTGGCGCAGGCGGCAACGTAAAATGCATCCGCCTGCCCCGAGAATGACAAAAGTTTTTTGTTTCTTTTTTTCAAAAAAGAAATACTTCCTTCCTTATGAAACGGCCGGCAGCCCAAACTGCCGGCCTTCGTTCATGACAGACGCGGCTGCGTCGTCGCCGCGGTCGTCGTCTCGTAGGCCGGCGCCGACTCATCGAACCGGCTCCAGCCTTCCGCCGCGTAGGCGCTGCGCCGCTGGGCGACATCCACGCCCCGGCTGCTGAGAATACGTTGCGCTTCCGAGACGCGCTTGTCATCCACCTTGGCGGTTACCAGAAAACCGCCGCGGCGAACGCCCTCGGCGTAAACATGCGCATCTTCCTCCGACACGCCGTGCGACACGAGCGAACCGATCAGGCCGCCCGCGCCGCCGCCGACCGCCGCACCCACGCCCGCGCCGGTCAGCGCCGCAACGAGCCAGCCGGCGGCGACCACGGGCCCGAGCCCCGGAATGGCCAATGCGCCGAGGCCGGCCATGAGGCCCGCGCCGCCGCCGATGATCGTTCCGGCCGTCGCGCCCGCACCCGCGGCCTTGCCGGCGGCGTCCGGATCGGTGGTTGTGGTTGCGCTTCCGTTCACCGGCCGCGTGCCGTTGGTACCGTATTGACCGCGTTCATCGCCGCCGATGACGCTGATTTCGTCATGTCCCATGCCGGCGGCCTCCAGGGCTTTCACCGTGGCGACGGCATCTTCGTGGGTGTCGTAAAGTCGTGTGAGTACGGCCATGATCCTGTTTCCTTGTTTATGTTACGGTCTAATTACGACGAGGTGCCGACATTGCCCTTGTAATCGAGCCAGACATTGACCGGTTGACCGTCCCGCTGCGCGGTGCCGCGCCATACGCCGTCCTGGTCCTTCGCCAGGCTGGTGACGTGGCTGTAGCCTTTGCGCTGGATGCGCTTGCGGGCCTGGCCCTTGGTGAAGCTGTTGGCGCCCTTGGCGGGCTGATCGGCATTGGCGTCGGTCGTGGCGACGGCCTGATTGTCCTGGCCGGACGCCGCGGCCTTGGCGCCGGGGCTCGGTGGCGAGGGCGAGGACGGATTGGCCGGTGCGCCTGTCGAAATCCCCGGGGAAGCGCTGGGCGGCGGTGGTGCGGTGTTGGCGGGCGGTGTTTGCGCGAACGCGAAACCGGCCGCGAGCAACGAAGCCGCGGACCCGAGCATGAACCGTTTCATATTATGTAACTCCCGTGTGCTGTAACCGTCATCACAATGCGCGGAACACGGAAAAAGTTTACGGCAACGGCAAGAAACCCAACTTTCTCTTGCGCAATGGATTTCGCCGCATTCGCAGGGCGGGCTTCAGCCCACCCGGAACACGCCGGTTCAACCGGTAATTTGGTGGACTTCGTCCACCCTGCGCCAGCCGTCCGGCGGGCTCACAATATCCCCATCGACCGCGCGATTTCGACAATCAACGCCGCCGTCTGCGCCGGTGCTTCCTCATGCGACAAATGCCCCAGCCCCTCCTGCATCAGCAGCGTGGCGCCCGGCACCAATGCCTGCACCTTGCGCGAAACCTTTGTCGGCACAGCCTTGTCCCCGTCGGCCGCCACCAGCACCAGGCGCGCCGGAAACGACGGCAAATCAAGCTGCAATCCCTCCAGGTCCCAATTCGCCATCATGCCCAGAACATTGCCGACATGGCCGGGATCGCTCAACAGGCGGCCGTAATAATCCAGCCCCGCCGCGTCCAGCGTGCTGCCGGTGCCGGCAATGGTGCGGGCGACGTTGCCCCGGTCGCCGGCGTGCCAGGAAAACAGCCACGGCACCGCCGGCACCATCGCCAGCATCTTGGCAATGCCGGAAAAAATCTGCCCCGGCATGCCCGGTATCGGCAGCAGCGCGCCGTTCAATGCAATCAGCGCCGTGGGCGCAATGCCGCCGTCCAGCACCATGCGCGCCAGAATGGCCGCACCCGCCGAGTGACCCGCCACCAGCACCGGTGAAACGCCCAGCGCGCGCAGCAGATCGGTGAACATGTCCGCCATGTCCTGCAAGCGCATCCGATACGAGGCCGGGGCGCCGGTGAACGCATGGCCCGGCAGGTCGGGCGCCACCACGGTGAAATGGCGCGCCAGTTCCGGCATCAGATCGCGAAAACTGTGGGTCGCCGCCCCGGTCCCATGCGCCAGCACCAGCACCGGCCCCGCGCCCATGCGCTGAACATGCCAGGGAAACCCATCCACTTTGACGAACCGGCTGCTGGCGCGGTTGGGCCAATCGGCGCCCTGAAGATGCCAATCCATCATAAACCGGCATCCCTCATGCCCGGCGCACGGCCCCCTGCACGGCCCCCTGGACGGCCGCGCGCAAGGCGCCAGCGTCCGCCTGCGGCAACGGCAGATACCGGCAAGCGGTTGCCTCGGCCAGCTTGCGTGCAAACGGGTGCGGCCGCGCCGACGTATCGATCACCAGGCCGGCAAAACCGGCCTTTCGCCAGCTGGCCGCCACGCTCAGCGCATCCGCCTCGGCGCCGGGGCGGCCGGGCGTGCCGTCCAGCGCGATGTTGGCGCGTCCGTCGGTGAGAAATACCGCGAGCGGCGTCTGCCCCTCCTGCCGCACATGGGCGGCCAGTGCGAGGGCGGCGGCGAGGCCGGCGGCCAGCGGCGTGCCGCCACCGCCCGGCAATGCCGCCAGGCATTTCTTGGCGCGGGTGAGCGACGGCGTGGGCGGCAGCAGCAGCTCCGCGCCGCGTCCCCGCACCGAGAGCAGGGCCACCCGGTCGCGCCGGATGTAACATTCAGCCAGCAGCAGTTCGACCGCGCCCTTGGCCTCGGCCAGCCGCTGCACCGCGGCGCTGCCGCTGGCATCCACCACGAATATCGTCGTGCTGCGGGTCTGCTGCCGGAAGCGGCGGATGCGGAAATCGTCGCGCCGCACGGCAATCCGCCCCGGCACGGCGCCGCGCAGTTTCTGCCACGGGGCCGCCGCCCGCAGCGTCGCCAGCAGGTTGAGCCGGGCGCCCCCCTTCGGCGCGCCGGCCCGGACCCCGATCGGCCGCCCGCGCCGGGCCGCCCGCAGCCGCACGCCACTGTTGCCGCCGGTCTTGCCCCAAACGGCCGCGCCGCCGGCGATCGCCGCAAGCAGGTCGGCCGGCAGCACCGCCCTGGCCGCCGCGAGCACCCGGTCCGCCAAAGGGCTTTCGGATTGCAGAGCGCGCGCGTCGCGCTCCGCCTGATCGGGCGGCGCTTCGGGCGTCTCCGGCTCGGCCGGCGGCTCGGCGTCTATCGGCACCCGCGTCGCGCGCGGCGCAAGCACCAGGCGCGCGGCAAGCTCCAGGTCCGCCTGCGCGACCGCGTCGCGCCCGGCCAGCGCGGCGGCGCCCCGCGCCACCCGCACGGCCAGCAACGGCGCGCGCAGCGAGGCGACACCCAGCTGCATTGCGGCCCCGACCAGCGCCGTCACCGAATCCTCGGACACCACCACGCCGGCCAGCCGCGCCCGGGCCGACGCGACCGCCGCCGCGTCCGGCGCCTCGATCCGGCCGCCGGCGCCATCGCCGGGCAGCTCGAACGCCAGCCGGTCCAGCAGCGCGCCGGGCGGCGCCTCGTCGATGCCTTCGTCCAGCGCCACCACGCCCAGGCGGCACGGCGTCCGCGACGAGAACCCGTCGCGCTCGGTCGCCACCTCGCCCCAGTCGAGCGCCGCGCCGAGCCGTGCCGCCACCGCTTCATCGAGGCGCTCCGCCATGGCGATTTGCAGAACGCCGCCGTCCGCCTGCGCCAGCAGGCCGCGCTCGGCCACCGGCCGCCCCGCCGCCAGGGTCGCGGCCAAATCCAGGCCGCCGAGCAACCGGTCGTCCGTCGCCCCCGCCGGCAGCTTGCGCCACGCGGTGCCCGCCGGCAGCGCCTGGCGCAGCGCCTGCAGAATGGCGTCGCGCATCGGCCCGGCCGGTCCGCGCAGCCGGCAGCCCAGGCCGGGGTCCACCGCCAGCAGCCCGACCGCCGCGCCGATATCCTCCGGCCGCGTCAAACCGGGTAAAGCTCCATCAGCGCCCGCTCCACCCGCACCGAACTGCCCGCCTCGTCCAGCGGATCGCGGCGCAGCCGGTGCCGCAGCGCCGAGGGCGCCACCGACCGCAACGCCATGGACGTGACCTCCGCCCGGCCCTCCAGCGCCGCCAGCGCCCGCGCCGCCCGGATCAACGTCAGCTCGCCGCGCAGCCCGTCGGTGCCGAGCGTCTGGCACAAGGTCGCCGCCTCGGTCAGCATGTCGTCCGACACGGTGATGGTTTTCAACGCCGCGCGGGCGGCAAAAATGCGCTCCCGGATGGCGCTGTCCCCGGCCGCGTAGCGCGCCCCGAAGGAAGCCGGATCGCGGTCATAGGCGTCGCGCCGGCGCACGACCTCCACCCGGGTCGGGATGTCCTGCGGCGTGGTCACCTCCACGCTCAGCCCAAAACGGTCGAGCAATTGCGGCCGCAGCTCGCCCTCCTCGGGATTGCCGCTGCCGACCAGCACGAAGCGCGCCGGGTGGCGCACCGATATGCCCTCGCGCTCGACCACGTTTTCGCCGCTGGCCGCCACGTCCAGCAGCAGATCGACCAGGAAATCCTCCAGCAGGTTGGCCTCGTCGATGTAGAGAAAGCCGCGGTTGGCGCGCGCCAGCAGCCCCGGCTCGAACGCGCGCTCGCCGGCCGTCAGCGCCCGCTCCAGGTCGAGCGCGCCCACCACCCGGTCCTCGGTCGCGCCGAGCGGCAGATCGACCACCGGCACCGGCACGCTCACCGCCGCCGGCGTGGCGCCCCCCGCACGGGCCGGGCATCCGGCGACACAGTGCGCAAAATGCGCCGCCGGATCGCAATTGTACGGACACCCGGCCACGATCTGCATGGGCGGCAGCAGCGCCGCCAGCGCGCGGATGGCGGTGGATTTGCCGGTGCCCCGGTCGCCGAACACCAGCACGCCCCCAATGGACGGATCAGCCGCCGCAATCAGCAGCGCCTGCTTCATTTCGTCCTGTCCGACGATCGCCGAGAATGGAAAAGCCATGCTGCACGATAGGGGGCGCAGCGGAAGGAAGGAAGGCCGGGGGGCGTCACGCGAATGCGTGCTTCGCCGTCACGCGAAGCACGCATTCGCGTGACGCCCCTGGGCCTTCATTTCATCCGTTGAGCTGCCGCTGCATGGCCGCGATCAACGCGTCGATGCTGTTGCCGTGGCGCTGAAGGTAGCTCGTGTAGTCGGCGCGTTGCTGCAGCCGCATGCTGGTGCCCTCGGCGACCACGTCGACGATCTTCGGTGAGCCGCTCGCGGTGCTGATGACCCAGGAGACGTTGGCGGGGGGATTGTTGGGGCGGGTGATGACGGTGGCGACGATGTCGCCGCCGCCTTCGGGGTGAGCGCCGTTCATCGTGTAGCTGACCCCCTGATACTCGCCGAGATGGCCGCTGATGTTGTTGAGCAGCACCTGGTGGAACAGCGCGACATATTTTCCCTGCTGGTCCGGCGTGGCGGTGTTCCAGAACCGCGCCAGGCAGAAGCGGGCGATGCCGGCCACGTCCACGTCGCCATCGATGATCGGCTGCAGCGCCTGGCGTTTGCTCGCGGTATCGCCGGGGCCGTTGACGATGGCCACCAGGCGGTCGGCGAACTGCTTGAGGAACGGCGCGCCTCCCGCCGCTTGTGCCCAGGCCGGCGCGGCGATCCACGACGCGCCGCCCAATACGCCAAGTCCGACGCACAGGCTGGTGACGGCTAGCGCGCCCATGCGGCGGCGCGTGAGCAGTGAATTCATGGTCGGCTGGCTCCGTGACTGCGTTGAGAGGCGACTGCCATAACTACTGAGGATACCAATCGGGCGTGGTGGACCTGTCGTCCGCGCGCGCCGCGTCGATCACGCTTTGCTCGTGCTGGCGGTAGAGGCTGCGGAAGGTGGCGTAGGGGTCGAGCGCGCTGCTCTTCACCTTGTCGAGATCGGTCAGCAGCGCCGCCCGAGTGTCGATGACGCCGAGGCCATAGCGGGCCCAGTTCATGGTACGCAGCCCGTAGCCGTGCGGCACATAAGTGAACGGATCGAGCGCCGCGTCCGCCGCATAGCCGGCCGCGCCGCGCGGGCTGCTGGGTCCCAGCAGCGGCAGATACAAATAAGGGCCCGAGGGCACGCCCCACAGCGCCAGGGTCACGTCGCCGCCGGCATAGTGCTCCGGATAACCAACGCTCTTGGCGACATCGAAAATCCCGGCAACGCCCGCCGTGGAATTGATCAGGAAGCGCATGAACGTGTCGCCGGCGCGGCGCGGCTTGGCTTCGCCCACGTCGTTGGCGAACAGCACCGGGCTGCTCAGATTCGTCAGCACATTATGCACCCCGGTGCGCACCGGAAGCGGCGTGACATACACGTAGCCCTGCGCCACCGGCTTCAGCGCGTAGGTGTCGAGCGTGTCGTTGACCTTGTAGAAGAACCGGTTGGTCGGTTCGAGCGGATCGTTGGTCTGCTCATAATCGGCCACCGCGTCCGTGTCGGACGCGGCCGGCCTGGTGGCGCAGGCTGTCACCAGGATGGCCGTCAATCCGAGGAAGGTTGGCAGGGCACCGGCACGAACGACCCTGGCGAGGCTATGGCGGGAGCGCATCAAGATTCCCTATCGGTGGGGGTGACGGTGAACCCATCGCCCCGGAGGTACGAACGGCCCCGGAGGTATGAACGCCCCCGGAGGTGCAAACGGCCCCGGAGGTACAAGCGGGAGCTGCAAACCGGCTCTCTACCACGGCGTGTATGCCGTGCAACGTCGGCGGCCCGGTTTCGTTGCGCCGCATCCGTTTCGCGGCTCCCCAGTGGTTTCGTTGCGCCCCACGTGGCAAGGCAAATCGGCGCTTGAACCGCCCATCCCGATCGATGCATGTGGCGGGCGTGAACGTACCGCTGCCCAACGCGACCTCACCCACCTTGCACCGCTGGCTGACCGGCCCGCGGTTCGGCCGCCTGCCGGCGCCGCACGCCGACCACGCGCCGGCCCTGAGCTTCGAGTTCTTTCCGCCCCGCACCGAGGCGCTCGAGGCGCAATTATGGGCCTGCATCCGCCGGCTCGAGCCGCTGCAACCCCGCTTCGTCTCGGTCACCTATGGCGCCGGCGGCTCCACCCAGGCGCGCACCCACGCCACGGTGGCGCGCATCGTCGCCGAAACCAGCCTGACCCCGGCCGCCCACCTCACCTGTGTCTGCGCCACGCGCGACGCCGTGCATGAGGTCGCCCGCGCCTACTGGGACGCCGGCGTGCGCCATATCGTCGCCCTGCGCGGCGATGTGCCCGGCGGCGGTCCCTACGAACCCCACCCCGGCGGCTACGCCTACGCCGCCGACCTCGTCGCCGGCCTGCGCCGCATCGCCGATTTCGAAATCTCGGTGGCCGCCTACCCCGAGGTGCACCCCGCCGCCCTCGGCGGCCAGCAGGATCTCGACAACCTCAAGCGCAAGCTGGACGCCGGCGCCACCCGCGCCATCACCAACTATTTCTTCGATGCCGACGTGTTTCTACGCTTCCTCGATCGCGCCATGGCAGCCGGCATCACCGCCCCCATCGTCCCCGGCATCATGCCCGTCACCAACTTCGCCCAGGCCGCGAAATTCTCCGAACTGAGCGGCGCCAGCGTGCCGGACTGGCTGGCGCGGCTGTTCGAAGGCACCGAGGACGACCCCGAAACCCGCCGCATGGTCGCCGCGGTGGTGGCCGCCGAACAGGTGCGTCTGCTGCAGGCCAATGGGGTGGATGAGTTTCACTTCTATACGCTCAATCGGCCGGATTTGACCTATGCCATCGCGCATATTCTGGGGGTTCGGCCGGGGTAGGAAGGAAGCAGTTCTTTTTTGAAAAAAAGAACCAAAAAACTTTTGTTCGTATGGCCGAATGCTCTTGCGCACATCGACCCATCACGGCGCCTTCGAAAAACGCTCCGTCACCTGTGCCACGGTAATACCGAGCTTGGTAATGACGGTACGGTTCACCATGGAGCCGTCCGCCATCAAATACATCCATTGATGCATGGTAACGTTCTTCAGCGGATTGCCCGGCGATACAGCCCATACCCAATTCCAATGAAACGCCCGCCCCGCCGCCTCGCCCTCCGCCGCGCCAACCATATCGTTGGCGGTCGCAACAAAATGTCCGGGCGATGACCGGCGCAAATGCCAGTCGCGATGGCGCACGGTGCCATCGCCCTCGCGCAGCGTCTGCACCAGGTGCACCCCCTGCGCGTCCGGCGTCCCCACGCAATCCGTTTCGATCGTCTCCGTCGGCGCCCCGCCGCGATCCTCCACCACCCCCCACGAGGTCACGTGCCCCGTCCAGAACGCAACTGGATCGAACGCCGGCGCGGTGCCGCCAAACCCCGACACCTTCATCGGTCGGTCGCACCCTGCAACAAGAAGGCTCATCAAAAGGCACGTCCCTGTCGACAGCCAACCGTTTTGCGAAAATTCTTTCATGGTTGCTCCTGACATGAACCCGTCGTAGCCCAATCCGCGCGGGTGCCCGGCAGAGACCTTACCCCACCCAACGCGTGCCGCCATGGAACGTCCAGGCGTTACCACGGAGATCGAGCACCGTCCCCGCCGCCCTAGCTTCAAAGTCGCAAAATCGTCATGATGTTCGGCTTAGCGGTGCATAATTTAA
>CAJCIS010000119.1 GCA_903970435.1 Acidobacteriota bacterium
GCCCTGGAAGGACGCGCCTGGTTCGCCACCGAAACGCCGCCCATGCCTATGGCGGCGGATTAGACACGAGCACGGGTTGTGCGCGACGCGCCTGCGGCGGCAAATCCGCCCGCTGCGGGGCCGAGACATGCCGCAATCCCGCCTGCAAATAATCCCACCCGGTGACGAGCGTCAGGATCGCCGCCAGCCAGAGCATCGCGCCACCAATCGCTCCCACCCTCAGCCACGCCACGCCGATCACACCGGCGCCGCTGTCGCCGGCGAGCAACGTGCCGAGCGCCGCCATCTGCAAACCGGTTTTCCACTTCGCCAGCCGGGTCACGGGCAAGCCAACCCGCAGGCCGGCCAGATATTCGCGCAAACCGCTGACCAGAATCTCGCGGCACAATATGACGATGGCCGGGTACAGCCCGAGCGATGGCAGGCGCCCCATGCCGGCCAACACCATCAGCGTGGCGCCTACGAGGAGCTTGTCGGCGATCGGATCAAGCATCCGTCCCAGATCGGACTGCATCTTTTGCTGGCGCGCGATCCGTCCATCGAGCCAGTCCGTAATGCCGGCCAGAGCGAACAGCACGCACGCGCCAAGGTCGGCGCCGGGCCGATGCACCGCCACCAGGGCAACCAGACCCGGGATGGCCGCGATACGCGACAGGGTCAGCAGATTGGGCAAGTTGATCGGCATGCGCGTCACTCCCACGCGCCCCACCCTACTGCAATCCGGGCGGCGATGGGGAGGCTCCTGATGTGTCGCAAACAAACAACCATGCGCCCATAGAGTCGTGAATTTTCGCCTTGGATCAAAAAAGGCGGTTGCACCTTCTTAAATGTTCTGCGACACAACCCCTGCGCGTTGCAGGCCGATAGCACCGCCAGTTGCAAACCAAATTCAGGGTGATGCCATGGACGACGAGACAGTTTTACGTGAAGCTACCCAGCGCCGCGATGCGGCTCTTGCCGAGGCACGCCGTCTCGACGACTTCATTCGCCTTTTTAACGACCTGCGCGGCGGTGCCGGCCGTAGCGCCCCGCTTTCCGTTGTCGGCGAAACCAAGGCCGACGGCGATTTCGTGCTCGAGAAGCAGCGCCGCTAATCGGCGTATTTCCGCTGCGCCGTTGCCATTCATGGCTTTTGCCCGGCGCGGCGCCCGCATGATGGGCGCCGTGTCAAAATCCTCCAGCCTCCATATCCAGTCCGATGTCCAAGGTGCGGACGCTATGCGTCAGCCAGCCCGCGGATATCAGGTCGACGCCCGTCTCGGCGATTGCGGCGGCGTTTGCCGGCGTGATACCGCCTGACGCTTCGGTGACCGCGCGGCCCGCGACCAGGCCGACCGCCTGGCGCAATTCGTCCGCGGACATGTTGTCCAGCAACACCGCGTCGGCGCCGCCGTTCATGAACACCGCCTCGAGCTGAGCCAGGGTGTCCACTTCGATTTCGATCTTGACGAGGTGACCCGCGTGCGCCCGCGCGCGCTGCAGCGCGGGGCCGATGCCGCCGGCCAGCGCGATATGGTTGTCCTTGATCAGCATGGCGTCATCGAGGCCAAAACGATGATTCAGGCCGCCGCCGCAGCGCACGGCGTATTTTTCCACGGCGCGCAGGCCGGGCGTTGTCTTGCGCGTGCAGACGACGCGCGCGCTGGTGTGGGCGATTGCGTCGGCGATCCCGCGGGTGGCCGTTGCAATACCGGAAAGATGGCCCAGGAAATTCAGCGCGACCCGCTCGGCGGTCAGAATGCCGCGTGCGGGGCCGGAAATTTCGGCAACGACGCCACCGGCCTGGACTGCGGCGCCGTCGGACAGCTTGGGTGAGACACGGATTTCCGGGTCGATGAGGCGGAACGCGGCGGCGGCGAGGTCCACGCCGGCGACGGTGCCGGCGACACGCGCCGCGATGATGCCGCGGGCCTGCGTGCCGTCCGGGACACACGCGTCGGTTGTAATGTCGCCGGCGCGGCCGAGGTCCTCCAGGAGGGCGGAACGGACAACTGCCTCAAAAAGAAGATAGCTTAAGGCCAGAGGCTCTGCCCCTGGACCCCGCTTGGGACTTGTCCCCGCCGTGCGACGCACGCAGTCGCGTGACGGGGTCCAAGGGCAGGGCCCCCGGCCTTCCTTGCCTTCCTCATGCCTGCATCGCATCCGCCAACCGAGGCATCCCCCGCGAGGCCACCCGCGCCTGCTCCCACGTCAACATCTCACGCCGCGCCAACCCGCGCGCCTTCTCCGGAAAATCGGTCCGCGCATGTCCGCCCCGGCTCTCCGTCCGGCGATGCATCGCAACAACCATCATCAATCCCAGCAACGCGGGATCGGCGCTCGGCCCATGCCCATCCGCCATCGGCAGCAAATCAGCCGCCGCATGCGCCAGCCCCGCTGCCTCCCGCAAAACGCCGGCATGCCGCGACAGCACCTGCCGCACCGGCGCCACATCGGGCCCAGGTGTCATGCCAAGCGGCACCGTCAGCTTCACCAAAGGCGCCGGACGCCCCGCCTGCGTCCCCGAAATATCGCGCGCCACCGCCTGCCCCGTCACCGCGGCTTCCAGCAGGGAATTGCTGGCGAGCCGGTTGGCCCCATGCAGCCCCGTGCTGGCCGCCTCGCCACAGGCCCAAAGTCCCGCAACGGACGTCCGTCCGTCCGCATCCACCGCAATGCCGCCCATGTGGTAATGCGCCGCCGGCCGGATCGGAATTCTCGCCGCGCCGGCATCGATCCCCGCGGCCCGGCACAGCGCATCGATCGCCGGAAAACGCGCCGCAAATCCTGCGCCGAGCGCCACCCGCGCATCGAGGAACACGCGATGCCCTTCCGTCATGTGCCGCCACACGGCGCGGCTGACGATGTCCCGCGGTTCCAGTTCGGCACGCCCCTGCCCGGCCATGAAGCGGGTGCCCCGCTCATCGACGAGAATCGCCCCCTCGCCACGCACCGCTTCGCTGATCAGCGGCATCGGGTCCTGCCCGGTGTCGAGGGCGGTCGGATGAAACTGCACGAATTCGAGGTCCGCCAAGGCCGCCCCCGCCCGTGCGGCGAGAACCAGGCCCTGCCCGATGGCGCCGGCCGGGTTCGTCGTGTGCAAATACAGGCCGCCAAGCCCCCCGGTCGCGATCACCACCCGGCTGGCACGCAACACGAAGGGACCGTCCTGCCCCCCGCCTTGCCGGTTCGCCAGAACACCGGCGATCCGCCCATCGCGCAGGATGAGGCGCGTGGCGGCACACCCCTCCAGCACCTGAACATGGCCGGCGCGGCGAACGGCTGCGATGACGGCGCGCAGTATTTCCCGACCCGAACCATCGCCGTTGGCGTGCACGATCCGGTTGCGGCAATGCCCCGCTTCCAGGCCGAGCGAGATTGTCCCATCTGCACCGCGGTCGAAGCGCGCGCCAAGGCGGCCAAGTTCGTCCACCAGCGCCGGCGCCGCCGCGACGATGCGGCGCGCGACCGCCGGGTCGCAAAGCCCGTCGCCCGCCGCAAGCGTATCCGCGACATGCCGTTCCGTACTGTCATCGGCGCCGATGGCAGCGGCCAGCCCGCCTTGCGCCCAGCCGCTTGCCGCCTGCTCGCCGAGCGGCGCCTTGCTGAGCACGATAACCGGTTGCGGCGACAGATGCAGGGCGGCCATCAGCCCCGCCAGCCCGCCACCGATAATGACAGGCAGGTCCTTGGTCATACGTTCAGCATCCGCTCCACCGCCTGGCGCGCGCCGGCCGCAATGGCGGGGTCGATCGTCACCTCATGCTGCAAATTCTCCAGCGAGGCGCGGATATTGCTCAGGCTGATTCGCTTCATGTGCGGGCACAGATTGCAGGGGCGCACGAAATCCACCTTCGGGTGCAGCACGGCGACATTGTCGGCCATGGAGCATTCGGTAATCAGCACCACGCGGCCCGGCTGGCGGTGCTGCACGTATTCGCTCATCGCCGCGGTGCTGCCGGCGAAATCGGCCTCGTCCACCACGTCGGGCGGGCATTCCGGATGCGCCAGCACGACCACGCCCGGATTTTCCGCGCGCAAGGTGCGGATCTGGCGCGCGGTGAAGCGCTCATGAACCTCGCAGGCGCCTTCCCAGGAAATGATTTTCACCCCGGTCTCCCGCGCGACATTGGCGGCAAGATATTTATCGGGGATCATGATCACCTCCGGCTCGCCGAGGCTTTCCACGATTTTCTTCGCATTTCCGCTGGTGCAGCAAATGTCGCTTTCCGCCTTCACCGCGGCGGAGGTGTTCACATATGTAATGACAGGCCGGCCCGGATAGCGTTGCCGCAGCAGGCGCACATCCTCGGCGGTAATCGAACTGGCCAGCGAGCAGCCGGCCTGTAGATCGGGGATCAGCACCGTCTTGCCCGGATTCAGCATTTTCGCCGTCTCGGCCATGAAGTGCACGCCGGCCACCACGATGATTTCAGCGCGCACGGTCTGCGCCTCGCGCGCCAGCGCCAGGCTGTCGCCTGTGATGTCGGCGACGCAGTGGAAAATCTCCGGCGTCATGTAGTTGTGCGCCAGGATGACTGCATTGCGCGCGCGCTTGAGCCGCAGGATGGCGTCCACGTCATCGGCAAAGGCCGGCCATTCCATCGGGGGGATCACGCGCCGCACGCGATCATAGAGCGACGTCCGGCTATCGAAGGCGAGTGCGGCTGACATGGCGCTTCCTTATGCTCATTTAGAGCATTACTTGGGCAAAAGGCTGTTCCCGTTTGCTCGGGAAGCCCCGTCCCTTATGCTGGGGCTGAGCATAAGGCATTTCAAGATGACAACCCGGTTAGATGCGCGAGTCAACAGCCGGCCAGCAGGGACCCGCCCGTCTCAGCTTCCGGGGTGCAAAATCCTCAAATACGCAATCAAATCCCGCCGCGCCGCCGGCTCGGGCACGCGCATCGGCATTTGCGCCCCCGGCACCTCGGCCTGCGGGTCGGCCAGCCAGCGGTCCAAACGCGCTTCGTCCCATACAAAGCCCGCGGCCTGCAGGGCTGCGGAATACGGGAAGCCGGCCACGCTGCCGGCCTGGCGTCCCACGACGCCGGCGAGCGGCGGGCCCACGCGGGCGCGATCCGCCGCGTGGCAGGCGCCGCAGCGCTCGGCAAATAATTTGCCGCCCGCGGCGGCGTCCGGCGGTACCGCGGCAAAGCGGGACAAATTGCGCGCGCCAGCCGGTCTTTTCGATTCAAAAAACGTGTACGACAACGTAATTTCGTTGACGTCGGTTGTCGACGGGTCGGTGCCCAACGCGGGATCGACAAAGAATTCCACCGGCATCTGCACGCGTGCCCCGGCGGCCAGCCGCTCCTCGGTAAAGCAGAAGCACTGAATTTTCTTGAAGTAGAGACCAGCCTTGTCCGGCGTCACGTTGAACGTGGCATGGCCGGTGATATCGCGACCGGAAAGGTTTTGCGCCTCGAAGAACACCAGCGCGTCCTGGCCCAGATGCAGCCTCACCGAACGCTGCACCGGCACGAAACGCCAGGGCATGCCGGGCGCGACATTGGTGTCGAAAAAAACCGTCACGTCCCGCGCGCTCTGCGTGGCACTCGCGGTGGTAACGCGCTGCGTCGTGCCGTTGGCGCCGGTGGCCTGGCAGAACAGGCGATAGAGCGTCACTGAGTAGGAGGTGAGGGTCGTCATGGCGGCGAGCAGAACGCACACGGCGACGACAGTGAGGACAGTGCGGGGGCTTTTCACAACAACGCCGTACATGGCCCGAATGTCGCGCGAAGGCCAGGGGGGGCCCGCGCCAATTTCACGCCGCGCCCGATCGTCAATTCCGCCTATGGCCCGACGCGGAAACCGCGGCTAATACCCAGCCGCGTAGTGGCTGACTCGTCGAAGAAGACCGGGGGTTTCACCCCCTGGACCCCTGACCGGCGTGCCGCCGGGGTCACAAAGCGCTGCGCGGCACAAGAATCCTTGTGCCGCGCACGACTTCGGTCGAGGGGGCGAAGCCCCCCGCCTTTGTTGGATGGGTGAGTCTCAACGAGGGGTGATATAAATAGCGATAGCGATGCAGGACACCAAGAAAGCCGCCCGCGCCTGGGCACGCCAGCAGACGCGGCAGGGCTGGCGCGACGCCATGCCGGTTGCGGGCCTGGGCCTGCTCGGCACCATCGCCGCGGTGACACAGGCTTTTTGCCTTGCCGCCTGGCTGGCCGCCGCGCTGACGCACACCGCGTTTCCCTGGGCCGCCCTGGGCGCGTTCGCGGCCCTCGCAACCGTCCGCGCGGCGCTGCAAGTCGCGGCCGACCGGCGCGCCTTCACCGCCGGCGCCACCGGCCGCGCCCGGTTGCGTGCCGACATCATGGCGCGCCTGCTGGCCGCCGGCCCTTCGCTGCTGCGCACGCGGCACTCCGCCGAGCTCGCCAGCGCCGCGGTGGACCAGGTGGAAGCGATGGACGGGCTTTATGCCCGCTGGATACCCGCTTCCATGCTCGCCATCGCCGGCCCGCTGCTGGTGGCAATTGTGGCCGGAATCGCCGATCGGTGGGCGGCGGCAATCTTGCTGCTGGCCGGGTTGCTGGTGCCGTTCGGGCAGGCGATCGCCGGCATTGGCGCGGCGGCCGCCAGCCGCGGGCAATTCCTCGCACTCGCGCGGCTGCAGGCACGCTTTCTCGACCGGGTTCGCGGCATCGCCACGATCGTTCTCGCCGGCCGTGCGGAGGACGAGGCATTGTCCCTTGCGCGCGCCGCGGACGAATTGCGCCGCCGCACCATGCGGGTTTTGCGGGTTGCTTTTCTCTCCTCGGCGATGCTGGATTGCGCCATGGCGGCCGCGCTGATCGGGCTCGCCTTGCACTACCGCCACGCGCTTCTGGGCCACGGCGGCAGCCCGTTCACCGCGCTGTTCGCGCTGCTGCTGGTGCCGGAATTCTTCGCCCCGCTGCGCGCGTTCGCTGCCGCCTACCAGGACCGCCTTCATGCGACCGGTGCCGCCGAAGCGCTGGTCGATGTTCCTGCCATGCCGACGGCACCGGCGACAAAGGCCGCTATCCGCACGGTCGAGGCCCATGGCGTGTCGGTTGCGTTCCAAGGCGTGAAACTGACGTGGGATGCGTCGCGCGGGCCGGCGCTGGACGGGTTGAGCTTTGTGGTGCCGGCGGGCGAGGTTCTGGTTCTCGCGGGCCCTTCCGGCGCCGGCAAATCCACGGTCATCGAATTGCTGTTGGGCTTCGTGCGGCCGGACGAAGGGCGCATCCTGCTCAACGGCGCCGACATTGCCGACATCGTGCCGCAGGCCCTGAGCCAGCTGACGGCGTGGATTGGCCAGAAGCCGACATTGTTTGCCGGCACGATCCTCGACAACATCCGTTTTGCCCGCCCCGGGGCCACGGCCGCCGAGGTGCAGGAGGCGGCACGGCAGGCACGGGTGACGGATTTTGCAACGTTGCTGCCGGCGGGGCTGTTGACGCAAATTGGTGAGGGGGGGCACGGCCTATCGGGCGGCCAGGCGCAGCGTGTGGCGATTGCGCGGGCGTTTCTGAAGAACGCGCCTTTGCTGCTGCTGGATGAACCGACGAGCCACCTCGATCCGGCAACGGAGGCGGAGGTGCTGGCGAGCTTGCGGCGGCTGGCGGTCGGGCGGACGGTGATTATGGCGGCGCATTCGGCGGCGGCGCATGCGTTTGGCGGGCGGCGGCTGGATTTGCGGAATGGGAAGGCGATTCTGGCGAGGGGGGTCGCATGAAAAAGAGCAAGGCCAGGGGCTCTGCCCCTGGAACTTCGCCATGAGGCCACTGTTCCGTGTTTTGTACTTATGGCGCCACCGCGCCCCCGGCCTCCTCGCCGGAATCGCCGTCGCACTCGCCTCCGTCGCCGCCGGCCTGGCCCTCATGGCGTTGTCAGGCACCATTGTCGCCGCGGTGCTGGTGGGCGCCGCCATCGCCGCCCCGCTGTGGCTGCGCATCGCCGGCCCCGCACGTATCGTGCTCCGCTACGTCGAGCGCCTCGTCAGCCACGGCGCCACTTTCCGCGCCATCGCCGACCTGCGCGTCTGGTTCTTCCGCGGCTTTTCCGCCCGCGCCGCCGGCGGCCTCGGCTTCCGCCCGGCCGGCGATCTGCTGAGCCGCCTCATTGCCGACATCGAAGCGCTGGACGGACTTTACCTTCGCATCATTCTTCCGCTCGCGGCGGCCTTGTTCGTGGTGCCGGCCGCCGCTCTTCTCGCCGCGCGCGTCTCGGTATGGTCCGGCGCTGCCGTATTCCTCCTGTTCGCGGCCGTCGCCGTCTTGCTGCCCTTGCTGGTCGCGCGCGATGCGGGCCGCACCGGCGTGGGCCTGGCGGAAGCCGCCGGCGGCCTGCGCATCGCGGCACTGGACACGCTGACCGGCCTGCGCGAAGTGCGCGCCTTCGGCGCTGAAGCCCGCATGCAAGCCGAGATCGCCCGTCGCGAAAGCGCGCTCATCGGCCGCCAGCGCGAGGCCGCTATCCACGTCGCCTGGGCCAACGCGGCCGCGTTGCTGTGCGGCCAGTTCGCCCTGCTCGCCGTCCTTGCCGCAACCAGCGCACCGCCCGTGCTGATGGTGGCCTGCGCCTTTCTCGTCATTGCCGCCTTCGAACCCATGGCCCTGCTCCCCCGCGCCGGTGTTTCCGCCGGCAACGCCGCCGCCGCCGCCGCGCGCGTGCTCGAGGTTGCGGAAGCCACCCCGCCGATGCCGGAGCCGCTGAGGCCCATCCGGGTCCCGGCCAGTTTCACGTTGCGCTTCGAAGACGTTCAGTTTCGCTGGGCCGCCGATGCGCCGAAAGTGTTCGACGGACTTTCGCTCGACATTCCGCAAGGCGCCCACGTGGCGCTGCTCGGGCCCTCGGGCGCCGGTAAATCGACCCTCGCCGCCCTGGCCTTGAAGGTCGCCGCCCCCCAAGCCGGCCGCGTCACACTCGGCGGCGTGGACCTGTCTGCCACGGCCGCCAACGATGTGCGTCGCCGCATCGCCTGGCTCAGCCAGACCACGCACATTTTCGACGACAGCATCCGCAACAACCTGCTTCTCGGCCGGCCCGACGCGACCGATGCGGATCTATGGCGCGCGCTCGATCGCGCCGCCATCGGCGACTGGGTCGGGGCGCTGCCGGAACAGTTGGAAACCTGGCTCGGCGAAGGCGGCGCCCGTGTCTCCGGCGGCCAGGGCCGCCGCATCGCACTCGCCCGCGCTTTGCTCTCGGAGGCGCCCATCCTGATCCTGGACGAGCCCTGCGCCGGTCTGGATGCGGAGACGGAACGTGCTTTCTTCACCACCCTGAACAGCGCAGCCATTGGCCGCAGCGTATTGTTGATCGCGCATCGCCTGACCGGCGCCGAGAAACTGGACCGCATCTGGCGCCTGTCGAACGGCACCGCCATCGCGGCGGCGGCATGAGAGCAAAAGTTTTCTACTTCCTTTTTTCAAGAAGTAAGACGTCCTGCCTTTTTGAAAAAAAGCAGCAAGAAACTTTTGCGACTTTGATTCCCAGCTTATGACTCCCGAGCAAATCCTGCACGACATTTTTGGCTTCCCGGCCTTCCGCGGTCTGCAGGCCGAGGCTGTTCATCACATCGTCGATGGAGGCGACGCCCTCGTGCTCATGCCCACCGGTGGGGGGAAGAGCGTCTGCTATCAGGTGCCGGCGCTGAGCCGTCCCGGCACGGGACTCGTCGTTTCGCCGCTTATTGCATTGATGGACGACCAGGTCGCCGCCCTGCGCCAGCTCGGCGTCAATGCCGGCGCGCTTCATTCCGAGCTCGAAGCCGACGAAAATCTGCGCGTCTCCAACCTGCTCGCCTCCGGCAAGCTCGACCTGCTCTACGTCTCCCCCGAACGCCTGCTATCCCAAGGCACGCTGGAGCGCCTCGGCCGCACCAGGCTCGCGCTGATCGCCATCGACGAAGCCCATTGCGTCTCCGCCTGGGGCCACGAATTCCGGCCGGAATATCGGGCCCTGCAACGACTCGCCCAAATCTTCCCCGGCGTACCGCGCGTGGCACTCACCGCCACCGCCGATGCCCGCACCCGCGATGACATACTCGCGTCGCTCGACATGCGCGGCGCACGCGTCTTTACCGCCAGCTTTCACCGCCCGAACCTGCATCTCGCGGCCAGCGCCAAGACCTCCGAAACCCAGCAGATGCTGGATTTCCTCAAGCGCCACAAGGGCCAAGCCGGCATCACCTATTGCGGCAGCCGCAACAAAACCGAGCGCGTCGCGGCCAGCCTCAAGGCCCGCGGCATTACCGCCCTGCCATTCCACGCCGGCCTGTCGCCGATCGAGAAACGCGCCGGCCTGATCCGTTTCCGCGGCGGCGAGGCGGTTGTCGTCGTCGCGACAATCGCCTTCGGCATGGGGATCGACCGGCCGGATGTTCGTTTCGTGCTGCACCTGGACATGCCGGACAGTCCCGAAGCGTATTATCAGCAGATCGGCCGCGCCGGACGCGACGGCGACCCCGCGCATGCGCTATTGCTGTACGGCGGCGAGGATATGGCCCGCGCCCGGCATTGGCTGTCGCAATCCACGGCGCCGGAAGCGCAACAGAAAATCATGCGCCAGCGCCTGGAAGCCATGATCGGCCTGGCCGAGGTCACCGCCTGCCGCACGCGTGCCCTGCTCGCCTGTTTCGGCGAGACAATGGAACAGCCCTGCGGCCACTGCGACAATTGCCGCAGCCCGCGCGCCTTGTTCGACGGCACGGAGGCCGCGCAAAAGGCGCTCTCGGCCATTTACCGCACCGGCCAGATGTTCGGCATGCGTCACGTCGTCGACGTGCTGCGCGGCGAAAAAACCGACGCGGTGGAACGCAACCGTCACGACAGGTTGCCGCTGTTCGGCATCGGCCGCGACCACAGCCAGGATTTCTGGCGCGGCGTGCTGCGCCAGCTCATCGCGCGTGGTGCGCTACGGGTGAAAAGCGGCGAATATGCCAGCCTGGAGCTGGTGCAGGACGAAGCCCGTCCCATTCTGCGCGGCGAAGTTCAGGTCATGCTGGCTGACGGGCCGGCATTACTTCCCGCCGCACCAGCGATATCCCCACCGCGCGCCCGCGCCGCGCGCGCGGTCCCGCAAAAGAACCCTGAAGGCGCCGAGACCCTTTTCGATGCGCTGCGCGCCTGGCGGATGACCGTGGCGAAGGCGCAATCCGTCCCGCCCTATGTTATTTTTCACGACAGCGTGCTGCGCGATGTGGCCGCGGTGTGCCCGGAAAGCATCGCCGAACTGTCCGACATCAAGGGAATGGGCGCAATGAAGCTGGAGCATTACGGCACGGCATTGCTCGGCATCGTCCGCAAGCACCGCCAGCCGGCCGTGGGCAGCGTGCATTGAGCGCCGGCCCCGGCTACATCGTCCGAAACGGAGGGTTCACATGATCCATGTCGTTGCCATCATCACCGCCAAGCCGGGCAAGCGAGACGAGGTGCTCGCCGCGCTGCACGCCAACCTGGAGACCGTTCGCGCCGAGCATGGCTGCCTGGAGTACGGTCCCGCGATCGATACGGACGCGAGCCCCGCCAAGTTCGGCCCGGACAGCGTCGTCGTCATCGAAAAATGGTCCACGCCGGACGCCCTCGCGGCACACGCGGCCTCGCCGCACATGGCCGCCTACGCGGCCGCGACCAGGCACCTCGTCGCCGGCCGGGCGATACACGTTCTGACTCCGGTGTGAGATACCCGCGATCGACTCTTATCTGTTGCGGGTAAGAGCAAAAGTTTTTTGGTTCTTTTTTTCAAAAAAGAACTGCTTCCTTCCTTTTCTACCGTCCCGCAAACACCTGCGCCATAAACGCCGCCGCCGCCCCCCCCGAGAACAGCCGCCAGATCCCCTCCCGAAATCCTCCCGAGTGCCGCGTGCCCATCAGCGCGCTGAGAAAATCCTCCGCCCATCTGTCGATATCGTTTTCCTGCAAATAGGCGAACATCGCC
>CAJCIS010000120.1 GCA_903970435.1 Acidobacteriota bacterium
GCATTCCCCAAACGGAGCAAAAGTTTTTTGGTTCTTTTTTTCAAAAAAGAACTGCTTTCCTTCTTAACCTACGTGCGTCGCGTGTAGCGCCATACCGACGCGGGCGGGAAATTCAGCGGCGTCCAGGCCTCTCGCGTGGCGACGAGCCCGTGTCTTTCGTACGGCAGCGGCGAGGTAATCCAATACGAATATAGAATGAAACCGCGGCTTGGAGCGACCGCTTCGATCGCGTCGATGAAGCGGCGTTGTTCGCCGAATGGCAGCAGAACCAACGGAATGCCGACGATGACGGTGCCGATCCTGCCGTGGAACTCGGTCGGGATCAGCGCCGGCAGGCGCCGTGCGTCTCCCTCGATGACATGCGCGCGGGGGAGGACGTCGCGGAGGTGGTCGGCCATGTCGCGGACGATTTCGACCACGAACAGACGCTCTGGCGGCAAGCCGGCGGTCAGCAGCGACTGGCTGACGACGCCGGTTCCGGCGCCGAGTTCGAGAACCACCTCGCCGGGCGCATAGTGGGTTTGCGCGACGATGCGGCGGCACAAGGCCGGGCTGCTCGGAACAACGGAGCCCATTTGCAGGGGATTGGCCAGCCAGCGACGGAAAAACAGGCCCGCATTAGCAATGTCTTGCCCAAACCCACGCGACGCAAGCGCGTCAGCCGCCTGTTTCATCCGGTCTCACCTGGCAATTGTGGGCGCAATCGTGAACGCGGCAATTGTCGGAACCAGATCGAGTGCGCCGGGGCGGAACGCTACCGTTCCAGGGCCCTGGATGGCCCAGGGCGCTCCGGTGCCGGACCGGAGGTCTACCCCCGGGGCCGTTACTTTATCTTGGCTTCCTTGAAGACCACGTGCTTGCGGGCAACGGGATCGTATTTCCGAAGTTCCATCTTCGTCGTCTTGGTACGGGCATTCTTCTTCGTGACGTAGAAATACCCGGTGTCCGCCGACGACACCAACCGGATCTGCACTGTGTTCGACTTCGCCATGGACGCACCTCTGTAGCACCGGCCGCCGCGGCGCCGGTTACAAAGGTGCTAGATGGCCAAGGGCTCGGGGCGGGTCAAGCGTCGATTTTGCGACGCAGGAGGCCGCGGTCCGGCGTTAAGGAAGCAGTTCTTTTTTGAAAAAAAGAACCAAAAAACTTTTGCTCTCTATGCAATCCCTCCCTTATCGCGCACGGCTCGAACCCTTCGTCGCAAGGTATTGATTTCACTTGATAAGCGCGGCCTGATAGGCCGCCTTGTGCCTGGACAGGAACTGCGCGGCGGCCAGGTCGAGATCGGTGCCGCCGGCTGCGGGGCAAGGCTGGCGGAGCGCCAGTGCCTCGGCCGCCGTGAGGGGGGGACGCGCCGCGCGTGTCTTTTCCACGGCGAGTTCCATGTCGTTGTGACCGTCCGCCAGGTCGTCCAAATCGTGATGCAGCGCCGCGTCGCCGCGGCTGGTGCAAACCTGCGGCATCACGCCCAGCATCTGGATGGGCCACAGGCGCGGCGCCAGCACACGGCTCCAGGTGACGTAGAGCTCGCCGCCGTCCGGCAATGTGGTGAGCGTCTGCACCAGGCCCTTGCCGAGCGTGCTGCTGCCGATCACCACCGCGCGGCCGAGGTCGGCCAGGGCGGCGGCCATGATTTCCGCGGCGCTGGCGGTGCGGCCATCCACCAGCACCAGCAGCATGATGCCGTGCGTGAGATCGCCGCCGCCGTCGATGCGCCAATCATGCGTGGCCTGCGGGTCGCGGCCGGCGGTGCTGGCGATAATGCCTTGCTCGGCGAACAGGGCCACGGCGGTGACCGCCTGGCGCAGAAGACCGCCGCGATTGCCGCGCAGGTCGATCACCATGGCAGCCGGCGCCGGCTTTTCGGCCATGCCGGCCTCGATCGCCTGCGACAGGCGTTCGGCGGTGTTGCCGTCGAATTCACTCACGCGGAGTACCAGCAGACCGCCGGCCTGGGTGGTGAACACGGTTTCCGGGGGCACATAGGCCAGGCTGACGGGCAAGACGCGCAGAACGCCGTCCAGGCCGCGCACCTTCAGCTTGCGCTCGTCGCCTTCCTGCCCGGTCAGCAGCGCCTGCACATCGTCCAGGCTGCGGCCGCGCAGCGCCACGCCATCGACGGATAGCAGCCGGTCGCCGACCCGCACCCCCGCCTCCGCCGCCGGGCCGCCCGGCGCGACCCCCGACACGATCAACCCGCCTTTCTGGCGCAGAAATGAGAGGCCGACCCCGGCATCCACCGACAGCCGGTCGCGCGCGACCTCCGCGGGGGCAGGCGGCACATAGCGGCTGTACGGGTCCAGGTGGTTGAACATTTCGTCGAAAAAACTTTGCACCGCGGCCGGTCCGCCGGCCTGGCGCAGGCGGGACGAGAACGTGAAAGCTTCTGCATTGATGGCGGCGGCCAGGCGGCCCCAGGCGGGCGTGTCGGCCGCCGGCGGCGCACGATGGGCGGCGACGACGCGCCCGTTATCGACGAGATTTACGAAAGCGCCCTGCACCGCCACCGTCATGGTCGGATCCAGCGCCTCGATGCCGCCGAGGCCCCACAGCGTCAGATTGGCGGCCGTCACGGTTTCCAGCGTGCGGGGCGCGGTGAAGGCGAGCGCGGCAGCGAAAACGCGGGCGTCCAGCGCTTCGTCGAATTTCGGCGCGTTGCGCGGGACGGTTTCCATGGCCTGGCTGACCGACGCCCGACTGACCGACGCCTGACTGACGGACGCCTGACTGACGGACGCCTGACGACCCGAGAGGGGGCTACGCGATGAGGGGCTCGTGGGCGCCCGGTCTTGGAAGGATTGGCCCCGCCCCGGCTGGCTTGCTCCACTCAGCACCACCAGCGCGAGCGCCAGGGCGGCGAAAACCTGGTTCACCGACGCCCGCGCTTTCTCCCGCGCTTCGGCTTGGCGGCGTGAATCTCCTGCCGGCGGCCGCCAGCGTGAATACCGCTTTGCCTGCGCAAGCCGGCGGCGGCGTCGCCGAGCTCGAATATCAGGCCGCCGGTGACCGGGCTTGCCTCCCTCAGGCGCACGGACAATTCCTGCGCCAGGCGGAACGACTGGCCGGTGCGTCGTCCGTTGAGGGTCTGGGTGGTCTCGTCGTGCATCCAATAATCGTCTGGCAGGGATGAGAGGGGAAGCAGGCCGCTGGCACCGCTGTCGAGTAATGTGACGAACAGGCCGAAGCGCGCCACCCCGGAAATGCGTGCGGCGAAGGCCGCGCCGATTTTGTCGGCCATATAGGCAGATAAGTAACGGTCCACCGCGTCGCGCTCGGCCAGTGCTGCGCGGCGTTCGGTGGCGGAGATCTTTTCGCCGATGTTTTCGTAATCCGCCGCCGCATCCGGCGGCAGGCCGCCGAGCCCCAGCCTGAGGCCCGAAATCAGCGCGCGATGCACCAGCAAATCGGCGTAGCGCCGGATCGGACTGGTGAAATGGGCATAGCGCGGCAGGCCAAGGCCGAAATGGCCGATATTGTCCGGACTGTAGGCGGCCTGGCTCTGACTGCGCAGCATCACTTCGTTCACCAGGGGCGCGTGCTCGGAGCCCGCGACTTTCTTCAGCACCGTGTCGAGGTCGCGCGGGTGCAGCGTCCTTCCGATCGGGAGTGAAATATCCAGGCTGGCCAGGAAGTTTCGCAGGTTGGCCAGTTTTTCGTCCGACGGCGGGGCATGCACGCGATACATGCAGGGGCGTTTGAGGCGTTCGAGTTCCTCGGCCGCGGCGACGTTGGCCAGCACCATGAATTCCTCGATGAGGCGGTGGCTGTCCAGGCGCGGGCGCGGCGCCACCTGCAGCACGCGGCCCTGGTCGTCGAGCACCACGCGGCGTTCGGGCAAATCCAGATCGAGCGTGCCGCGCCGCGCGCGGGCGCCGAGCAGGGCACGGAAGGCGGCGAAGAGCGTGGCGAGCTGGCCGTTCGCGAGGCCGCAATCCTCTCCGGCGTCGAAGCCGTTCTGCACCTCCGTGTAGGTGAGGCGCGCGGCGCTGCGCATCAGGCCGCGGCCGAACTGGTGGGCGTGTTTTTCGCCTTGCGCGTCGATGCGCATGCGCACGTACAGGCAACCGCGATCCTCGCCCGGGCGCAGGCTGCACCAGCCGTTCGACAATGCCTCCGGCAGCATGGGCACGACGCGATCGGGGAAATAGCAGGAATTGCCGCGCAGCAGCGCCGCATCGTCCAGCGCGCTGCCGGGGCGGACGTAATGGGCGACGTCGGCGATGGCGACGATCAGCGCGAAGCCGTCGCCATCCGGCTCGGCATAGACGGCATCGTCGAAATCGCGGGCGTCCTCGCCGTCGATCGTGATGAGCGGGACGTCGCGCAAATCCGTGCGGCGGCCGAGCGCCACGCCGCGAGCGCGTTCGGCCGCGGCGATCGCTTCGGGCGCGAATTCGTACGGAATGAAATGGGTGTGAATACAGATCAGGCTGACCGACCTTGCGTCGCCCAGGCGGCCAAGGCGCTCGACGATACGCGCGCTTTTCAGGCCGTAGGCGCCGCCCGGCAGCGGTTCGGCCAGCACGATTTCGCCGGTCTCGGCGTCCATCGAGTCGCCGGCTTGAATGCGCCATTCCGCCTTGGCGCGGCGGTCGGTGGGGGTGAGCCGGTCGGGCGCGCGGAAAATGCCCAGCACGCGGCTGGGCGCGCCTTCCAGGCGCTTGATCGTGCGGCCCTCGTATTTGCCGCCTCCGATGGGTTTGAGGCGCGCGAGTACCCGGTCGCCGGGGGCCAGGGTAGGGCGGCCGGGGCGCTCGGGATGCATCAGAATGAGCGGCGGCGGCGCCTTGGCGTCCCACGCGACGGGGCGCGCCAGTGCGTCGCCGTCCGGGTCGGTGCCGGTCACCAGCACCAGCGCGGTTTCCGGCAGCCGGTCGGATGTGGTGTGGCGCTTGTGCACCGGCGGACCGAGCACGCCCTCGTGCTCCAGGCTTTTCAGCATGCCGCGCAGAGCGACCCGGTGCTCCGGGCCGAGATGAAAGGCGCGCGCGATTTCGCGCTTGCCGACGCGGCCGGGGCTTTCGGCGATGAAGCGGCTGATGTCTTCGCGGCTGGGGAGTGCAGGGGGCGTGGGGGGGCGTTTCACGCGCGCAGGGTAGCGCGACGGGGGCGGCGCAGAAAGGCAAGGAAGCCGTTCTTTCTTAAAAAAAAGAACCAAAAAACTTTTATTATTTATGGCGCTGCCAGCTGGATCCGGCGGCGGACGATGACGCGCGTGACGGCGTATTGCGTCCATACCAGGACAATCTTTGATGCGAGCGGAAATACGCCCAGGAACCATCCCCAGGCGGCGGGACTGGCATAGGCGGCCATGACGAGGTTGGCGGCGCCGGTGGCAAACATCAAGGCGGCCCAGACGTAACCGAACACATTGGTAATATCGCCGGCCCTGGCTTGCGCGATCGGCGGCGTGTAGCGGGTCATCCATCCTGGTTTCAGCATGACAATGCCGATCGCGGTGTAGATGAGGGTGAATTTGACCTTGATGAAGATCGGATTGCGCGTCAGCAGCGTTGCGCCACCGAAAACAATGACCAGGCCGAGGCTCAGCCATTGCATCGTGTCGATCGGCGCCCCGCGCATTTTCAGATAGGCGAGCTGCCCGAGCCCGAAGGCGATGCCCAGCCCCGTCGCCGCGTAGATGCTGTGGGTCGCCGCGAAAATAGCAACGAAAGTCAGTGTGGAAAGCAAATCCGACAGCAGCCATTTCCCGGCATGAACCAGTGGATGAGGCTGCCGCGTTGAATTCTCCGTCATCTTTCCATTCAAAAGTTCTTTGCTTCTTTTTTTCAAAAAAGAACTGCTTCCTTACTTGCTGCCTGGCAATCCCGCAAGTGCCGCGCGAGCGTCCCGCGTGCGCGCATCGCCCACACCAAAATTCCTGCTGAAGTTTGATACAGATTCGCCAAGAAGAGGCCGGGCTTCAGCGACCTTGCCTTCCTGGATCAGTAATTTCGCCAGCAGGAACTCGAAATGGCCGAGGTCCCACTCGCCGTGCGTGAATGCAACCCGCGCGTGCGCCACGATGTCTCGGTAGATCGTTTCTGATTGCGGCAGGTCACCCGCCAGGCGGTGATCCTCGGCGAGATTCGATTCAATCCACAATGAATCCTCGTTGTCGGGGCCGCGCGCGGCAATCTGGAGGGCGAGGGATTTTTCGGCGAGCGGAATGGCCTCGCGCGGCTGCCCGCCCTGGGCCAGCGTGGTGGCCAGCAGATTGGTGGCGGCGCGGGTCCGCTCAAAGGCTTCGCCGTGCGCGGCCATGTAATGGTCGCGGGCCTGGCGCAGCAGGGTGATTGCTTCGTCGTATCGGTGTGCCTCGGCCAGCGCGCGGGCAAGCTGGATGGCGACCCGCGCCGTCATGTCGGTAGGGCCGCCGGACAGCGCCAGCACGCGCTGTTCGACGTCCGACAGGAGGGCGATGGCTTCCTGCGCCTGGCCGGCCTCCACGAGCACTTCGCCCAGATGCAGGCGGCGGTCCTGCACCAGAAGGTGGTTTTCGCCGTACGCTTGGCGCGTGAGCGCCACCGTTGCGCGGGCGAGCGGAATCGCCTCGTCGAAATGCTGACCCTCGGCCAACTGGTAGGCGAGCAGGTCCTGGATGCGCAGCACCACCGGATCGGAAGGGCCGAGACGGGCGCGGGCCTCGGCGAGGAACGGGCGCAGCTTGCCGACGCAGATGCTGTCGTTTTCGTTGCTCATGCAGTCGGCGAAACGGACGGCGAAACGGCCATGCATGCTGGTTTCAAGATCGGCCGGATGGGATTGGATGACCTGCTGGCCCGCGCTGCGCAGCGTGTCGAGATCGCCGGTGCGCTCGCTGAGGTCGGCGATGGCCAGGCGCACCGATTCCGTCTCGGGGTCCGCGGTGCCACGCCGCGCCACCAGGGTGGCGAGTGCCGCGCGCAGCAGCGGCATGGCGTGCGCCGGGTCGGCGAGCCCCGCATAGGCGCCGCCGATGGCCGATGACAGCGCGGCGCGGTCCAGGCTCGCCGGCGGGAAGCGGCGATCGAGGTCGGATGCGGCGGCGCCGAGCAGCCTTGTTACCGGAATATTGGGGTCGGCGGCGAGCAGCGGGTTGGCGGCGGAGAGCAGGTCGTCGGTGAGGAATTTTGTGACGGTGGTGGCGCGGGCGGCCTGCTGTTCGGCGCGGGTCTGGGCGCGGTTGGCGCGCACGTAGAGAAACAGGCTGGTGGCAAACCCGATGAGCAGAACGCCGAACATGGCGAGCAGGGGGATTCGGCGCGCCCGGGCCCGCTCCAGGGCGCGCCGTGCGGCGGCGTCCGCCTGCGCCTGGGCGGCCGCGGCCGCGGCCGCGGCGCGGCGGGCAGGCAGGGTGCGCAGGCGGCGCGCCAGGTCGGCGGCGTCCGACAGGCGGCGGCCGGGGTCGCCGGCGGCGGCCAGCGCGATGTCCTCACGCAGCAGCGGGTCCGCGATGTGCGTTTCCCATCCGGGTGCGACCGCGATGCGCAAATTGCCGGCGGCCAGCTGGAACAGAATGACGCCCAGCGCGAAGATATCGGCCTGGATGGTGGGGGTGCCGCCGGCGGCGACCTCCGGCGCGCGGTACATGGCGGTGCCGGCCGTGCTGTCCTCCAGCGCAGTTTCGAGCTCCGGGCGGGTAATGCCGAAGGCGTCGAGCCGCGCCGGGTCGAGCGCGCGGCCGCTGCCGAAATCGGTCAGCACGGGCGCCGGCTGGCCGGACGCATCGAGGCGCATGAGGATATTGGCGGGCTTGAGATCCTTGTGCAGCACGGCCAGGGCATGGATGTCGGCCAGCGTCTGGGCGATCCCGGCCACCAGGTCGAGCCGCACCGCGAGCGGCACGGCGGCCACGCCACCCTGCGCGTCCGCCCATTCGGCGAGGTTGCCGGCCGGGTAGAAGGTGGATTCGATGAAGGCCGGCGGCTCGGCGAACTGCCAGTCCAGCACGCAAACAAGGTCGGGCCGCGGGCCCAGGGCTTCGCGCAGCAGGCGAAACAGCGTCACTTCGCGGCGCAGCGCGGCAAAACCGGCGCCGTCGGCGGCGAATTTCATCACCCGCTGCGCGCGGGCGCGGGTGTTTTCGGCGAGCCAGGCGTCGCCGAATCCGCCGGTGCCCAGGCGGCGGACCAGTCGCCAGCCGTCGCGGTGGGGCACTGGGTCGCCGGCCGCGAATGACGCGGTGACGGGCGGCGGCGCCGGGGCCGGCGCACTGTTTTCCACCGTCACCGGGGCGGCGAAGCGGTAGCCGTAGCCGTGGACGGTGCGAACGATGGCGTGGTCGGTGTCGGACAGGGCCTGACGCAGCCGCGCGGCACATTTGGTGAGCGAGGCCTCGCTCACCTCGCGCGCCGGCCAGAGCGTGCCGAGCAATTCTTCCTTGGTGACGACCTCGCCGGCGTGCGTGAGCAAAAGGGCCAGCATTTCCAGCGGCCGGTTTTCGATGTCCACCGGCGCACCGCCGACGGTGAGCGTCAGGCTGGCCTCGTCGAAACACGCCTGCCCAAAACGCCACCGCCAGGGCGGGCGTCCAGGGTCGTCGGGATTCGCGGTGGTATGGGGCATGGTTAAGAAAGCAGTTCTTTTCTGAAGAAAAGAACTGCTTTTTCTTCGGCTGGCGCTAGGCGCGCCGCAGCAAGCCCGCGCCCAGCAGCACAATTCCCACCACCAGCGCGGCCTCGCTGACGATCGGCGGAATGAAGTGCGGCGTGTCCTCGTTCGCCTGGACTTTCAGATTGCCAAGCTTTGCCACGTCGGTTGTCTGGCGTGTGCTGAAGCTCGGCACGGCCAGCCCCGCGATGCCGAGCAATACCAGGACGGCGCCAATGACAAGCAGGCCGGCGGAGGCGGAACGCACGATGACTTAACTCCCGGAATAAAAGCCAGCCGGCCCGGACTTAAACGTGCATGCCGCCGCGGCCGCCAAACAGCCAAAGCAGAACAATGATGAGCAGAACCAGGCCCAGCACGCCGCCAAGTCCGCCGCCGCCGTAACGATTATAGCCGTAATAGCCGCCGCCGCCGCCGAGCAGCAGGACGAGCAACACGATGAGGAGAATAGTGCCCATGGGATACCTTCATCGGCGGCCCGGATCGTCCGGGGCCGCCTCATAGCAGTTCGATCGGCCGATTGGCGCGCGAATTAGGGCGTGGCGCTGGTCGCCGCCTTGCTGACCGCGTGGCCGGTGGCCGAGATGTCCTCACCGGCCCCGGCCGTGGTGTTGCATGCGACGAGGAGCGGCAGTGCCAGGGCCAACGTCAGGATGGCCAGGACAGGAAAGCGTTTGTTGGACATGATCAAACCTTCGCGAAGGACGTGTAGGCGCTAACTACCCGATCGGCTGAATGGTTCCCCGGTTTTGACACCTGTGTGGATCATCGCGGACACCCCGGGTACACGCAACGGTTGGGTGGTGGGCCAGTTCAGGGCGGCGCCGGCCCGCACCCAAGCCCGGGGGTGGCCGGGCTTGGG
>CAJCIS010000121.1 GCA_903970435.1 Acidobacteriota bacterium
GACCGATCGCCCGTTCCGCCCGCGATTTGGGTATCGCCCTGGCGGCCATCATGGGTCCGGACCCGGCGGAGACGGAGCAGACATATTCCCTGCCGCCGGCGCGCGCTACGCGGGCCGCCGATTTGCGCGTGGCGGTCTGGGCGGAACAGCCCGGATATCCGACCTCTGTCGAAACGACGGAGGCGGTGACCAACACCGGCCGGCGGTTGGAGAAAATGGGCGCCCGTGTGGATTTCGCGGCGCGGCCGCCGTTTGATGTGACCGAGGCCTACCATGTGTTCGTCCAGTTGCTGGACGCGGCCCTGAGCATGCGCCTACCGCCCGAAGTTCTTGAACAGCGGCGGGCCTTGAAGGCGAACTTGCCGGAAGACGATATGAGCGCCGGCGCGCTCATGATACGCGCGACCGACATGACGCATCGCGAATGGCTGGCGCTGAACGGGCTGCGCGCTCAAATTCGGCGGGCCTGGTCCGCGTTCCTGCATGAATTCGATGTGCTGCTCTGTCCTGCATGTGCGGTGCCGGCATTTGCGCACATGCAACAGGATGGCATGTGGGCGCGCCGCATGAGCGTGGACGGGCAGCAGATTGCGTATAATGACCTGCTGTTCTGGCCGGGCATTGTCGGCGGATTTCATCTGCCCGCCACCGTGGCGCCGGTCGCCCGGTCGCGCGACGGGCTGCCGATTGGCGTGCAGATTGTGGGGCCGTTGTTTGGCGATTTGACGACGCTCGCCGTGGCCGAGATGCTGGAGGCGTCCGGGGGGAATTTCGTTGCGCCGGAGGGATGGGAGTAAGGAAGCAGTTCTTTTTTTCAAAAAAGAACGACTTCCTTCCTTTCCCCTACAACATAGCCCGATCCCGCACCTCCACGGTCTGCGCCCGATCAAACCCATTGAACCGCGTGCGCACCGCCGTGCCGTAAGCGCCGAGCTGCCCGATTTCCACCCAATCGCCTTCCGAAACATCCTCCGGCAGCATGAAAGGGCCCCGCATGAAGTCGTTGCTGTCACAGGTGGGGCCCCAGCAGGCGAAACCGTGCGAGGCCGCATCGGACGGCCGCAGCAGACGCGTCGGGTAGCAAAAGCCGGGCGCACCCGCATCCGACAGGCTGCCGAATATGCCGTCGTTGATGTAGAGCGCGTCGCCGCGGCGGCCTTGCACCTGCACCACCACGGAGGTTCCGGCGGCCGCCAGCGCGCGCCCGGGTTCGGCCCAAAGATGCGGCATGGATGGCAGGTTGAGCGCCTCGACGGATGATTCTATCTCGGCAATGAACGCGCCGAGCGGGGGCGGTACCATGCCGGGGTAGGCGACCGGAAAGCCGCCGCCGACATCGATGATGTCGATCGGCACGCCAGCTTCGGCGATAACGCTGCCGGCCAGCACCAGCGCGCGCCGCCACGCCAGCGGGTCCATGCACTGCGAGCCGACGTGGAACGATACGCCGACGCGCAAGGCATGCGCGCCGGCGGCGCGCAGCAGCGAAACGGCCTCTTCGTGCGGCGCGCCGAATTTTGCCGACAGGTCACTGAACGCGCCAAGCGGCGGCATGGCAATCCGCACCATCAGATCGAGATCGCCGGCGCGGCCGGTCTCGGCAATGATCTTTTCCAGCTCCACCATGCTGTCGAACACGAAGGTGCGCACGTCGTGCAGGGTGTAGGCCTGCGCAATCGCCGGACGCGACTTGATCGGGTGCATGAAGTAAATGCCGGCCTCCGGAAACATGCCCCGAATCAGCTCGATTTCGGCGATGGAGGCGCAATCGAAATGACGCACGCCGCCCTCCCAAACCGCACGCAGCACGGCGGGGTCGGGATTGCACTTGACGGCGTACAACGTGTCGCCGGGGAAGGCCGCGACGAACTTTTCCGCCGCATCCACGATCGTTGCCGGACGCAGGCACACCAGCGGCTCGGTCGGCCGGAACGATGCAACCAGATCGTCGACGCACGGCAGGGCCGGCACTGTATCGAGGGGACGGCGAATGGCGGCAGCGGCGCCGCGCCGGGAAAATACGCTCATGGAGAAAAACCTCGCGATGGCACCAGGCCCTTTGCGGCCAGGCGCCCCAATGAAGCTGGCTGCTTCAGGGGAACGAAAAAGCGAAAACGCGCCGGCGGCGAGGGGGGCCGCGGCCGGCGGATCAGGCTAATGCGGTATCGCGGTGACTTCGCGCGGCCGCCCGAATGGCATCAACCATACCCGTATCCTTTACAGCACCGGCCCATTTTACTGGCCGGCTCGACCACAAAGGACGCGTTACGTCGTTGCTTGTGCCCCTGGTGGCGGGGCTCGCGGCACGTGCGGATTGCGTCAGCGGCGCCCGATATGGGTGCCGGGACGGCGCGTATAAGGGCAATCGCGCCGTAGCGCACGTATTTTCTGCGCGGGGGGGTATGCGTTGGGCGCATACGTAGAAGGCAGCAGTTCTTTTTTGAAAAAAAGAACCAAAAAACTTTTGCTCTTATTTCTTGCCTATCAGGGCTAGGTATTCCCAGACGATTGTGGCGGCGGCCAGGGCGGTTATTTCGCTGACGTCGTAGGCGGGTGCTACTTCCACCACGTCCATGCCGACGAAATCTACGCCGCTCAGGCGGCGTAGAATGGCCTGCGCCTGCCAACTCGCCAGGCCGCCGATTTCGGGCGTGCCGGTGCCGGGGGCAAACGCCGGGTCCAACGCGTCGATGTCGAACGTGAGATAGGCGGGCGCCCCCCCGACCACCTCCCTGATCCTTGCGGCGGTCGCGGCGGTGCCGCCTTCATGCACCTCCTCGGCGGTCATGATCGTAACACCCTGCGCCAGGGTCCAATCCCACACCGCCTGCGTCACCGGCGAGCGGATGCCGATCTGCACGGTGCGCGCGGGGTCGATCAGGCCCTCGCGAATGGCGTGCCAGAACGGCTGGCCGTGGCCGAATTCCTGGCCGCAACTGTCGGGCCAGGTGTCCACATGAGCATCGAAATGCACCAGCGCCGGCGGCGTGCCGCTCTTCTTGGCCAGCGCCCGCAACAGCGGCAGCGTGATGCCGTGCTCGCCGCCCAGCGCAATCAGGTGCGCGAACGGCGCCGCCTGCGCCTCGATCCGCGCCAGGCTGCGCGGAATGTCGCCGAGAAATATCTCGAAATCGCCCACGTCGCTGAGCGGCAAGGTGGTGGGATCCACCCAGCTCCGCGGATGCGCGCCGTCCACCAGCATGGCGCTGGCGGCGCGGATGGCGCGCGGCCCGAACCGGGCGCCGGCGCGGTTGGTGGTTCCGATGTCGAGCGGAATGCCGGCAATGCAGAACGCCGCATGCGGATCGCGCGCCGCAATGCCCATGAAGCTGGGCGGAACGGCGAAGGCGGGCAGCGTGCTCAACGCTCAGCGGCCGAAAGAAGCTGGAGTCGAGAAATAGGCGGCGACCATCACCGCGCCCGTCGCGCCCACGAACGCATGCATGGCCACCAGCATCCGGTTGGGCGGCTTGCCGCGCAGATTGAACGACAGGATCGTCAGCCCGCCAACCAGCGCCGCCGCCAGCACCACAAAGGCGGTCCAGCCGAACCTGCCGACCGGCGGCCCGGGCCGATACAACGTAAACCAAAGCAGGGCCACAAGCAGCGCGCCGGCGGATCCGTGAATCGCCGCGAGCCGCCCCATCAGGGGCGGCGCCCGCTCCTCAATCAGGTATTGCGCGCTGAGCCAAAGCCCCAGCCCGACAGCGACGCACAGGATCGCGGCTATCAACCAGAACATCGCGTGTCCCCCACCGGCGAAAAGTCCCGAATACCCACTCGGGCAAGTGTCTGTCCGGAAAGTCGTGATGGCGAGTCGGTTGGCGTGGATTTGCCAGCACCGGCGCGGCGCGGCCTTTTCGGCCGTCAGCACCGGAGCGCAGGACATCCGCGCCAGATGGCCGCCAGCGCGACTTTACGGACAGACACTTTAGGTCTCTGCCCTGGTCTTTCCTAGTCATCCGGGGCTATAATGGCGCCCTTCAACCATATCTTCCGGAGTGACTGAACGGCATGTCTGACACCGCCGCGCCTGCGCCTGAATCCGATCCCGCGGCGCAGGATTATGATGCGGCTTCCATTTCGGTCCTGCGTGGCCTGGACGCGGTCCGCAAACGCCCCGGCATGTATATCGGCGATACCGACGACGGCTCCGGCCTGCACCACATGGCGTTCGAAATCATCGACAACGCGGTGGACGAAGCGCAGGCCGGTTACGCCAAGAATGTCATGCTGACCCTGAACGGCGACGGCAGCGTCACCGTGCGCGACGACGGCCGCGGCATTCCGACCGATTTGCACGCCGAGGAAGGCGTCTCCGCCGCCGAGGTGGTGCTCACCCGCCTGCATGCCGGCGGCAAGTTCAACCAGAATTCCTACAAGGTCTCCGGCGGCCTACATGGCGTCGGCGCCGCTGTGGTGAATGCACTATCGGAATGGATGGAGGTGCGCATCTGGCGCCAGGGCCACGAGCATTTCATCCGCTTCCGCAACGGCGACGCCGAGGCGCCGCTGGCCATCGTCGGCGCGTCCGACCAGCCGCAAGGCACCGAAGTGACGTTCAAGCCCAGCTCGGCAACATTCACCAAGGTGGATTACGATTTCGCGGTGCTGGAACGGCGCCTGCGCGAGCTCGCCTTCCTGAATTCCGGCCTGCGCATCATTCTGAGCGACGAACGCCACACCCCCGCCGTGGAAGTGGCCATGCATTACGAAGGCGGCCTGCGCGCCTTCGTCGAATATCTCGACCGCGCCAAGACGCCGATCTTCACACCCCCCATCAATGTCGGCGTCGACGATACCGCCAGCGGCATCCGCGTCGAGTTCGCCCTGGTGTGGAACGACTCGTTTCACGAAACGATGCTGTGTTTCACCAACAATATCCCGCAGCGCGACGGCGGCGCGCACCTGGCCGGCTTCCGCCAGGCGCTCACGCGCATGGTGTCCAAATACGCCGAGGGCATGGGCAAGAAGGAAGGCCTGCAACTCGTCGGCGAGGACATGCGCGAGGGCATGACCGCGGTGCTGAGCGTAAAGGTGCCCGATCCGAAATTCTCCAGCCAGACCAAGGACAAATTGGTCAGCAGCGAAGTGCAGCCGGTGGTGCAGGCAGCCGCGGCGGACGCCATCGGCCATTGGTTCGAAACACACCCGAAAGAAGCCAAGGGCATCATCCAGAAGGTGATGGATGCCGCCGCGGCGCGCGAGGCGGCGCGCAAGGCGCGCGAACTCACAAGGCGCAAGGGCGTGCTGGATGTCTCCACCTTGCCCGGCAAGCTGGCCGATTGTTCCGAGCGCGATCCAGCGAAATCGGAAATCTTCATCGTCGAGGGTGACAGCGCCGGCGGCTCCGCCAAGGGCGGGCGCGACCGCAAGACACAGGCGATCCTGCCGCTGAAAGGCAAGATCCTGAATGTCGAGCGCGCGCGGTTCGACCGCATGTTGGGCAGTGCCGAAATCGGCACGCTGATTACGGCACTCGGCACCGGCATCGGCCGCGGCGAACCCGAACAGGGTGGTTTCGATATCGGCAAGTTGCGCTACCACCGCATCGTCATCATGACGGACGCCGACGTCGACGGCAGCCATATCCGCACCTTGCTGCTCACCTTCTTTTTCCGCCAGATGCCGCAACTGATCGAGCGCGGCCACCTCTATATCGCCCAGCCGCCGCTATACCGCGCCAAGCGCGGCAACGACGAGCGCTATTTGAAAAACGATTTCGCCCTCGACGACTATCTGCTCGACAAGGCGCTGCACAACGCGGCCCTGACCTATGCCGACGGCGTGCATCTCGAAGGGCCGGGCCTGGCGACCGAGGCCAAATTCCTGCGCGATGTCTACAGCCACTTGAAGGGCCTTGCCGGCGCGGTGCCGCTGGCGCTGATGGAGCAGGCCGCAATCGCCGGCGTACTCGGCACCGACTACACCGTTTCACAATCCCACGCGCAGGATTTCACCACGCGCCTCAACGCCGTGAGCCTCCCCGCCGAACGCGGCTGGCTCGCCTACGCCGACAACACCGGTCTGCACCTCGCGCGCACCGTGCGCGGCGTCGCCGAACGTTGGGCGTTCGACCCCGCGTCCTTGCGCAGCGCCGAGGCCCGCTGGCTGGCCGAACGCCACGCCTTGCTCGCCCGCAAATTCGACCAGCCCGCCCTGCTCAAGCTCGACAGCCAGGAGCACAGCGTCGCCGGCCCCGCCACCTTGTTCGAGCGCCTGCTGACCCAAGGCCGCCGCGGCCTGGCAATTCAGCGCTTCAAAGGCCTCGGCGAAATGAATCCGGACCAGTTGTGGAAAACCACGCTGGACCCGGCCGCGCGCACTTTGTTGCAGGTGCGGGTGGGCGACGTGGAGGATGCCGCCCAGGTATTTTCAACGCTGATGGGCGATGTTGTGGAGCCGCGCCGTGATTTCATTGTGGGGAATGCGCTGAAGGTGGCGAATTTGGACGTTTAAAAGAAGGAAGGAAGTCGTTCTTTTTTGAAAAAAAGAACCAAAAAACTTTTGCTCTTGAAGCAAGGCGTTTATCAATACCCCACACCTGACGTAAAACCGAAAAGAGCAAAAGTTTTTTGGTTCTTTTTTTCAAAAAAGAACGACTTCCTTCCTTATACAAATAACATCCACCCCCCTTCGCCAATTCGTTCCGCACGCGCCGCCTCGCCCGCGCTTGCGGGAGAGGAAGGGGCCCGCCGCGAATCGGTGGGAAGGTGAGGGTGCTGCGGCAAGCGCTGGGCCGGAACATGCCACATTTGATATAACACGATGAACCATGAATGCACGCCACGTCGGCGACAAAGATCAGACAGTGAAGCCGGTTTCGCCTACACGCCCGCTTCAGCCAGAAACCCCTCCACCATCGGGCGATACCCCGCCCCGAACAGCCGCAAATGCACCAGCGCCGGCCACAGCCGGTAGATCGTCAGGCGCGCCTCGCAGCCAGGCTCGAGCGCGCCGTACGCATTGAAAAATGCCGCGCCCGGCCGGTCGAACAGCCCGAGCATGGCGATGTCCACCTCACCATGCCCGAAATAACATGCCGGATCGATCAACCCGGTGACCGCGCCACCCGCGACCAAAACATTCCCACCCCATAAATCGCCGTGCAGCAGCGACGCCGGCGGCCGCCGCGGCAATCGGTTGGGCAAATCGGCCGCCAGGGCCTCCAGCCGCCGGGCGATCGGCGCCGCCACATGCGGCATATGCACCAGAAGCCGCCGCGCCGCCCAGAACTCGGCCCAGTCGTCAGACCAGGCGTTTTCAATCGTCACCGAACCGAATGCATAATCCGCGTCCCACCCGTAACCGCCGCCACGCACCGCATGCAGCCGCGCCAGCGACTCCCCAAGGCTGCGCCAGGCGCCGGCCAGAGCCCCGCCCGCAGCCAATGGCTCCAGCACAAGCACAGACTGGCTGACCGCCAGAACACGCGGAGCCGCCGCGCCGCTTGCCGCAATCGCGGTCAGCATCGATGCTTCTGTCCGCGGTGACGGGGCGCCCTTGACGACGGCCGCGCGCCCGTCGGCAAGCGCGATGCGTACGACCTGCGACAGATCGCCGCCGGGTAGCACATTCCATTCACGCAATGTCCCGCCCAGCAGCGCCGCCCCCGCTTGCGCCAGGGCGCGGGCCGCGTCGCTCACGCTTCAGCCGCAATCCGCCGTGCCAGGCCCGCCGCGCCGGCTTCCACGTCGCGCCAGGTTGTCTCGAACCCGGACTGGTCGCCATAATAAGGGTCCGCCACGGCCTCGCCCTCGCGCCCCGGCGCATGGTCCAGCAGCAGGCTCAGCGAAGCGGTTGCGTCCTTCGGCCGCAGCGCCGCCAAGGCGGCAAGATTTTCGCTGTCGAGCGCCACGACATGCGTGAACTGGTAAAAATCCCGGCGCGTCACCTGGCGCGCACGCAAGCCACTGATGTCCGCGCCATGCCGCCGCGCCACCGCCTGCGCCCGCCGGTCCGGCGGCTCGCCCGCGTGCCAGTCGCCGGTACCGGCCGAGTCTATGTCAACGGCGAGGCCGATCCGTTCAGCCTCGGCACGAAATGCCGCCTCGGCCAGCGGGGAACGGCAGATGTTTCCCAGACAAACGAAAAGCACGGCAGGCTTGCTCATGGCGCCGCAAGAAGGCGCAAGCAAAAGGGCAAAAGTTTTTTGTTTCTTTTTTTCAAAAAAGAAATACTTCCTTGCCTGCCTAAGTGTCTGTCCGGAAAGTCGTGATGGCCGCCAGCACGGCTTTCCGGATAGACACTAAGCCGCCAGCCGGCCGCGTCCCTCGCCGACTTGTAGCCGGACCGTAATCGGCCGGTGGTCCGACGTATGCCGGTGCAGCGTCGCCGCCTCCAGGCACCGCAAGCCGCGCGTGTAGCAGCGATCGAGCCGCAGCGGCACCATGTCGGCGCACACATGGGTGGGATCGCGCGGGCCGGAATCGACGAACCCCGGCAGCAACGCCGGCCCCACCAGGTTGAAATCGCCCAGCACCGCCGCGCGGGCGGGCAAATGCTGCGCGATGTGCCGCAATTGCCGCCGATTCAGGAGCTGGCCATGCGACAGGTGAACGTTGGCCACCGCAAAGGCGCCGAGATCCATGATCTGGCACACCCGGTCCACCACCGCCCCGCTCGGCAGCTTGATCACCTGCGGCTTGGCGCGCGGCAGGGCGCTCCAGATCGCCAGACCGTGGATGCGTCCCGGCAGCGGTACCCGGTGATAGAAGCCGCCCAGATAGTCGGGCAGCATGTCGATGTCCCGCGTCGCTTCCTGCAGCAGCAGTAAATCCGGCCGTTCATGCCGCGCCAGCCGCACCACATCGCCGAGCTTCGCGCCGGTCAGACGCAGCAAATTCCAACTGATGATCTTGGTCACGATGGCTTAAAAAACCCCTTCGCGGGCCCCCAAATCGCGGGCTTCCGGTTCTTGCTGTCGTCTATGCGGTTCTTGCTGTCGTCTACGCTGCAATGCACATAGCATGCCGCCATCAGCAAAATGTAGCCAAAACGCACATCAGGGACGTGTCCACCAGGGAGGCCGGCGGCAACACCCCGCCATGGACCCTAAACTTCAAGCCGCGTAGCACCCGTCTTATGCCCCCCATCCTTCACCTGCAGGACATCCATTACACGCTCGGCGGCGCGCCGTTGCTGGCCGGCGCCGAACTGGCGGTCGCGCCGGGCGACCGGCTGTGCCTGGTCGGGCGCAACGGCTCCGGCAAGTCCACCCTGCTGCGCATCGCCGCCAATCTGCTCCCGGCGCAGGAAGGCGTGGTATTCCTCCAGCCCGGCACCACCGTGCGCTACTTGCCCCAGGAACCCGATTTCGGCGCCTGCGCGACCACCCTCGCCTACGTCGAGGCAGGCCTCGGCCCCGCCGACGATCCGCATCGCGCCACGTCGCTGCTGCACGAACTCGGCCTGAACGGCACCGAACAGACCGCCAACCTGTCCGGCGGCGAGGCGCGCCGCGCCGCGCTGGCCCGCGCGCTGGCACCCGACCCCGACCTGCTGCTGCTCGACGAGCCCACCAACCATCTCGATCTGCCGGCCATCGAATGGCTCGAACAGGCGCTGGCGTCGTTCCGCGGCGCGCTGGTGCTGATCAGCCACGACCGGCGCCTGCTGGAACGCGCCGGCCGCGCGGTCGTGTGGCTGGACCGCGGCACCACCCGCCGCATGGATCGCGGCTTCGGCCAGTTCGAGGCGTGGCGCGACCAGGTGCTGACCGAGGAAGAAGCCACCCAGCACAAACTCGCGCGCCAGATCGTGCGCGAGGAGCACTGGATGCGCTACGGCGTCACCGCGCGGCGCAAGCGCAACGTGCGCCGCGTCGGCGAGTTGGCGGCACTCCGGGACGCGAAACGATCCTACGTGCGCGCCCTCGGCGTGGCCAAGCTGGAGGCAGCTGAGTCCGAGGGCAGTGGCAAGCTCGTCGCCGTGGCCAAGAATATTACAAAAAGCTTCGGCGGCCGCGCCGTGGTGAAGGATTTTTCCACCCGCATCATCCGCGGCGACCGTGTCGGCATCGTCGGTCCGAACGGCGCCGGCAAAACCACGCTGCTCCGCATGCTCACCGGCGCGCTGCCGCCCGACAGCGGCGACATCCGCCTCGGCACCAATCTACAAGTCGTTTCGCTGGACCAGACACGCGCCAGCCTGAATCCCGACAGCACGCTCTCCGAAACATTGACCGGCGGCGCCGGCGATACCGTCGATGTGCGCGGCGAACGGCGCCACGTCATCGGCTACATGAAGGATTTCCTGTTCCGCCCGGAACAGGCGCGCACCCGCGTCGGCGTGCTCTCCGGCGGCGAGCGTGGCCGCCTGATGCTGGCCGTCGCCCTCGCCAAACCATCCAACCTGATGATCCTCGACGAACCGACCAACGATCTCGATCTCGAAACGCTCGACATGCTGCAGGACATGCTGGCCGACTACCAGGGCACCGTGCTGCTGGTCAGCCACGACCGCGATTTCCTCGATCGCGTCGTCACCAGCACCATCGCCGCCGATGGCGACGGGCGCTGGGTGGAATATGCCGGCGGCTACAGCGACATGCTGTCGCAGCGCGGCGAGACGGCCCGTCCTGCCGCCAAGCCCAGCCGCACGCGGGCGCCGCTCGCACAAACCACGGCGGCAAAACCGGCCAGCAAGAAACTAACCTTCAAGGACCAGCACGCGCTGAAAACACTGCCTGGCGACATGGAGACATTGCACCGCCGCATTGCGCAACATCAGGCGATCCTTGCCGATGCGGGGCTGTTCGCGCGCGATGCGGCGCGGTTTCATGTCGTGAGCGCTGCGCTGGCGGCGGATGAAGCCGCGCTTCTGGCGGCGGAGGAGCGTTGGTTGGAGCTGGAGTTGCGGCGGGAAGCGGCAGGGTAGAAGGAAGCAGTTCTTTTTTGAAAAAAAGAACCAAAAAACTTTTGTCTGTTGCGCATGGTTCCGCGGCAACGGTGGAATAAGCGCGCGGCCGATCCGTCGGTGGTAGGATAATGCCAACCCGCATTGAAGCGACACATTCCGCCGTAGCCCGTCATGGAGCGAAGCGGAATGCGGATCCCCCCGCGCGGCAGGCGAGGCTTCCTTACCCTCACTTTCTCGTGAGCCTTCGCCCGATCGCCTTGGCCGCGCGTTAGCAGGAACCAACAACCCGTGGCGCCGCCACGGCTCAACGGAGCGCGCGCATGTCAATCCTGGGATGGATTATTTTAGGGCTGATCTCTGGCTTCATTGCCAGCAAGATCGTCAATCGCACCGGCGAAGGCATTTTCCTGGACATCGTCCTGGGCATTGTCGGCGCGGTGGTCGGCGGCTACATTTTCAACGCCGTGGGCCACGTCGGCGTCACCGGCCTGAACCTTTACAGCATGGCGGTAGCGGTCATCGGCGCGATCGTCGTACTCGTCATCTACCACGCCCTCTTCGGCAGAAGGGTCGTAACCTGATCAGTCGGGCCAGGTGGCAGCGCCGCCTGGCCCTTTTTTAAGGAAAAAGTTTTTTGTTTCTTTTTTTCAAAAAAGAAAAACGTCTTCCTTCTTACGCCGGCTTCCGAAACCGGAAAACAAACTGATCAGTCTTCCCCCGTATCGAAGGCGCAAACACGATCGTCGTATGATCATCCGCTGAATTCTGCAGAACAGGGCTTTCCGCTTCCAGCTTGAAACCGGCTTCTTCCACCTGGGTCTCCACGGTTTTCGCATCGATACGGTGCAGCTTTGTCGCATCCGCGCCGCCGGTGCCCGGAACCGCGGCGTGGTCGATCACGATGAACACGCCGCCGGGCTTCAGCGCCTTGAAGATTGCGGCATCCATCTGCGCCGCGTGATCGGCGCCGAAGAAACCGTACACGTCGTGATAATTGTTGGATGTCCAGGCGACATCCAACTTTTTCGGCGCCGCAATGTCGGCCGTCGGGACGATCAGGGAGGTGACATTCGGGAAGGCCGGGTCCGCCGCCAGCGCCTTCATGGCTTCCGGAATTTTCGGCGCCTTCTGCGCAAGTTCCGTCGGCGTAATGGCGTAGACATGTCCGCTGGCGCCGACAACCTTGCTGAAGATCCGGGTGAAATAGCCGCGCCCGGGCATCACGTCGGCCACCTGGTCGCCCGGCTTGATGCCGGCAAAGGCAACGAGTTCGGCCGGATGGCGGTGTGCGTCCCGCGCCGTGTCCGTTGCCGGCCGGTCGGGCGAACTCACGGCAGCCGCGATGTAGGAAGGCACCGTGTCCGCGCGGGCCTGTGACACACCGGCGCCTGCAGCTGCAAGCAGCAAGGCTATTCTGGCAAATTGCATAACGTGATCTCCCTGTCGCATTGAGCCTGTCGGCGCTTAAGCAATAAGAACGAGTCTTGGCGCGTATCTCTTCTTCTTGAGCGCCGGCAGGCTCAACATAACTCCTTGGTTCTTTCTTCAGAAAGGAACTGCTTTCCGGCTTGGCCGCGGCAGCAGAATCCACACTTGGCCGGCCTGGTGCATCCGGCCGGCCCACGCGGCGGCCGGTTCGCCGGCGCCCATGAAAATGTCCACCCGCCCGGGGCCTTCGATCGCGCTGCCGAGGTCCTGTGCCAGCACCAGATGTTGCCAAAGCCGGCCGTCGGGAATTGTCGTGTCGACGAACAACGGCGCGGCGAGTGGCAGGAATTTTTTGTCCACGGCCGCGGACCGGCCCGCGGTGAGCGACACTCCCAGCGCGCCTGGCGGACCCATCGCCGGGTCGGAGTCGGTCGCCACCCGGAAGAACACGTAGCTTTCGTTGCGATCCATCAGCGCCTTGGCGTCGGCCGCATGGGCTTCCAGCCAGGCGCGTATCGTCTGCATGCTGATCTGATCGGCCTGCAGGGCGCCCTGGTCCCGCAGGATGCGGCCGATCGGGGTGTAGGGCCGTCCGTTGCGGCCGTCGAAGATAAAACGTGCCGTGCCGCCTTCGGGAAGTTGCAACAGCATCGCGCCCTGAATCTGCGCGAAAAACAGATCGATCGGGCTGCGCACCCAGGCGACGGGATGGGCGACGGAGGACGCGGCGCCCGCCTCGATCTCGGCGCGCGTGTAGTAGGGCGCGAACGCCCCGTTCACCTCATGGCCGAAAATGGGGCGGCCTTGCGCGTCCACGCCGGTGCCCTCCCGCAAGTCGGCCGGACGGGCCAGAACCGGGGTCTGGTAGGCGCCGAATTGCCGCAGGCTGCCCGGAATCAACGGTTCGAAATAGCCGGTGACCAGAGACGGAGTGGCGACCCGGTAGGGCTGGAACCACGTTTGGAAGAAGCCGTGCGGGTCAGCGTCCGGCGGCAGCGACCTGGCGGCGGCGCAGGCATCGCTCCATTGCCCCGCCGCGCCGCCGTAGGTGGCGGCCAGACCTTCACCGCCCAATGCCGTGTCCGCCGGCAGCAGCGCGAGCCGGCTGCATTGCAGCCGCAAGGCGGGGAGGGCCTCGGCAACCAGGTCGTCGCGCCACCCCGGCAATTCGGCGAAACTGGCGGGCCGCAATTGCTCAACCGCCTGCGCCGCCGGCTGCGGCGCCGTGGGCGCCTGGCACGCCGCAAGCGTCGCAATGAGAAGAATGCAGTACTCTTTTGAAAAAAAGAAAATGATGTTGCGCCTGGCGGCGCGTGGCCCGTCATGGAGCGAAGCGGAATGCGGGTTTCCCATGCCGGAAGCGAGGCTTTTTCTGCTTGGAATTACGTCCTCCCCCTCACGCGCTGCGGGCTGACGCCAGTTTCCAGGCCGGCTGGCCCTGCTTGAGATCGCGCGTGAACGTCCACACGTCGGCCAGTTCGGTCACCGCATCCGCGCCGGCGATGATGCTGCCGTCCTGCGCCAGGGTCAGCGTAATCTGATGCGAGACAAAACGGACCGTGATATCGGCGACATTGCCCAGCAGCGCCGCGTGCTCGATCGTCGCCTCCAGGATGGCGCGGATTTCGGTGCGCTGCGTATGCCCGGCCTGCTCGCGCGCCGTGATGGCGGCTTCAAACGCGGCATAGGTGTCGGATGTGAGCAGCGGCTGCAGCTTGCTTCGATCGCCGGCGGCAAAGGCAGTGACGATGATGCGGAACGCGTTCTCCGCGCCGGAGAGGAACGCGCCTGCCTCGAATTTCCGATCCATGGCGCGAATGCTGGCGAGCGCCTCGCCGATGGGGCTTGCGGCCTCGGGCAGCACGCGCGCCGGGGCGGGTGCCACAGGCTCGGCCCGGCCTTCGATGACGGCCGGCTTGGGACCGCGGCCGAGCATTTGCGGCAGGCCCTCGAAGCCGGTGCGGCGGCCGAGAATGCTGCGCAAACGCAAAACCAGAAAAAGGGCGATCAGGCCGAACAGAATCAGGTCGACCGGGAGTTTGGTCCCGCCCATCAATATCTCCGCATGGTGTGCAATGCTGTTCCTGGAACTTGGGTTGGTCCTGCAAGTCGGAGGTGCGCAGGGGGTTTCCAATGGCGCATGGGCCAGATAGTGGCGCGCGCATGATCCTGATGCGCCATGGGCAGAGCGAGTTCAACCGGCTGTTTTCAGCCACCAAGCGCGATCCGGGGATCGCCGATCCGCCCTTGACCGACGAGGGCCACGCACAGGCCGCGGCCGCCGCGGCGGCGCTGGCCGGATTGCGGATCGGCCGCATCGTGGTCAGCCCCTATACACGCGCCCTGCAGACCGCGGCGCCGGTGGCGCGGGCGCTGGGCGTGCCGGTTTCGGTGACGCCGGTGATCCGCGAGCGCTATCATTTTTCATGCGACATCGGCTCGCCCCGCTCGGTTCTGGCGGCCGCGTGGCCGGAGCATGATTTTTCCGCCATCGATGAGGTGTGGTGGCCGGATGCGACGGAAACCCCCGAAAGCACGATGGCGCGGGCCGCCGCCTTCCGGGCGGAGATGCAGGCAGCCGCGGATTGGCGGCAGACCCTGGTGGTAAGCCACTGGGCGTTTCTGATGACATTTTCAGGCGAGAACCTGACGAATGGCGCCTGGACCCGGCTGTCGCACCTCGATCCGCCTTAACCCGCCCCGTGCCCTCCGCCTGCACAAAGGCGCCAGCCACGACCGATACGTTCAGGATCGCCCCAGGCTTGAAAGCCCCTGCCGCGTAGCGGCCTGAAAGCCCCTAACGCGTAGCCCGTCATGGAGCTTAGCGGAATGCGGGCTCCCAAGGCGAAGAACACGCCTCCAATCTGCCTGGCACGTCCTCTTTCTCCCTTTTGCCCCCCGCCTTTCCCGCAGCTTTGCGCCGTGCTAGGCGCCGCAATCGTTCAGGAGTTTTGCATGTCCGATATCAACACCGCGCCTCCAGCTCAGCCGCCGGCGCCACAAACCGGGCAGCAAATGCCGCCGCTGATGGTGAACGTGCAATATATCAAGGACCTCTCCTTCGAGGTTCCGAATGCACCGGACATTTACGCGACATTGCGCAGCCAGCCGGCGGTGCAGATCAACCTCGATGTGCAGGCGCGCGCGATCCAGGAAGGCCAGAACGTCTACGAGGTCGTGCTGTCGGTGAAGGCGGAGGCGCGCGAGCCGGTTGCGGCGAACGGGAACGGGGCGGCGTCCGGCGAGGGACGTTCGGTGTTCATCGCGGAACTGCAATACGCGGGTGTTTTCACGCTGAACGGCGTGCCGCCCGAGGCGGTGGAGCCGCTGCTGCTCATCGAATGCCCGCGGTTGCTGTTTCCGTTCGCGCGCAATGTATTGAGCGACGTGACGCGCGAGGGCGGATTCCCACCCGTGCTGTTGCAGCCCATCGACTTCGTGGGCCTATGGCAAGCCAGGCGTGCCGCCGCCGGGCAGCCAGTTGCCAATGCCTGACTAGCCGGGCCGCCCCGGTATTATGTAGCAACCTCACCTAAAATACTTCTTGTCAACTATAAGTGTTGACCTTAGTGTTTCCGCCCTTATGCGGAGATACACATGACGGACTACGTTTTGACTGGTCTAGTGAAACGCTGCGCCGAGTTGGCGGGCGAAATCGAGGCCACCCACGAAAAGCTGAAAGGCCTGCTCGCCAACCTGGAGAGCGTTGACGCCACCATCCTCCAATTCGACACGGCCTATAAGGTGGAGGCGATCCGGCCCAAGGCGTTCCGTCCGCCGCCAGATTGGAGCCACCATGGGCAGATAGCGCGTATGGTGTGTCCATACTGCGGCAGGCGACGGAGCCCATGACAAGCCGGGATATTGCCTTGGAGATGCTGGTTAGCCGGGCGCTGGACAACAACGATCGAAGCTAATCAGCCTCATGGGCAAACGAGTGGGGGTGGCGCTGCGGCACCAGCAGGACAACGGGGTGGTGCAGCAGTTTCAGGGGCCGGGGCAGCTCAAGCTGTGGGAAGTGGTGCGATAAGCACGTTAAAGTTGCATGCAAATTAAATTATGGTAATACACGAGGAATTTTGTCGGTAGACTCGGGCGTTTCGGCTATGCGGCAAGTTATGCCTGAAACGAGTCCAAAAATTAGAATTGTAGAGGCCATCAGCCCGACAGTAATTGGTGCCACAATTAGATTCGGTGTTCATTTTAAGACGATGCGCGCATTTTTTGAAGATGGGCATCGCGCACCGATCGGCCAATATGTTGGTTTAATGTATCAACAAAAGGTTTTGACTAAACCAACCGCAATCTTTCAGGGCATTAGGAGACCGTTCATTGCGGATGGCGCAGATGATGGCGTCTATGCATACGTGTCCAAGCCTTATTGGACCTTCACTTATGCCGCTAGGCACCAATTTAGCGGCGAAGGTCCTGATCAGGAAAAAGCTCCTACAGATTCTGTTTTTGTCACATTTGTCACCCTAGACCCGGTCGTGATACGCGAGGTTCAGGATACGCTCGGCGCTACCGACGAAATCGGTGGAGTTATTCTTCATTGGGAGTGGACGATGGCGTCCACTTCCGAACCATGGCTCCCACGGGAGCATCAGGCGCGATACAGGAGGACAATATGGGCGCCGACCTAGACGTTACCAGCCTGTTGCCAGAGGGTGTTGCTGTCGGCAGCATCAAGGAATTCATTCCGTGTGCTCGATATATCGAACCGATGGATGTAGTGGTCTACATCCAAGAAGATTTGGCATATCGCGCAGACCGAGTTGACCCGTTTCTTACCCTCTTGTGGCACCCGCACGAACAGCGCGCCATTGGATTCAAACTTAAAGGTTTTCGCTGGCTGTTTGCCAACCTGCAAGAGATTCTGAAAGAACAAAGCGTTGGCCTTGAAGAGGACAGCTTTCTTTCAATGATATCTGCGATACAGTTCGCCATGGTTGCTGGGGGCGGCGCTATGCTTGAAAAAATGGAACGCGACCGCCTTGCGGAAAAGTATGCGGAGGCACGCCGGTTGGCGAAAGGAATCAAGTTTGATTCCAGGCAGCTTCCGACGTACGCCCGCGCGGCTTAAACTGAACGCTGCCAATACCCGCACCACACCCGGCTCACCGGATGGGCCAGAGCCGCCGCCGTTGTGGCGCGGTGTTGCTCGCCATTGGCGACGCGGCGATGATCTTCCTTCCAAGCCATCTCACCAGCGTAGGCATACAGATACTTGCCGCTAATGTGGTGGTGCTGGCCGATCTCAGCGCGGCGCAGGCGGGCAAAGTAAGATTCGGCGTCATTCGTGCACGCGCCGTCCAGGCTGTAGGCAACGGAGTGGTTGATGCGGTGCATGTCGAAGTGGGCATGCAGGCGATCCCAGCCGCCCGCTTCATCGGCATGCACCGTTGAGCCGGGCGCCACAACTTGGCGGACGAAGGTCGCGCCGTCGCTTTCCTTGGCGGTGACGGTCGTGCGGGTGTTGCCGCCGCGCTCGCGTGCCACAATCACGGACTGGCGCTTGGCGGGCACTTCCAGGCGCGCGTCGGGGCGGTTTCCTTCTTGTTGGCTTTCTTCGCATGGCCGCCGAAATAGGCGCCATCCACCTCAACCACACCGGACATCATGCCGGTTTGCGTGTTGCCGATGGCTTCCCGGATTCTATGGGCCATCACAAATGCTGTTTTCTATTGCACGTCCAGGTCGCGGCCGAGTTGCAGGGCGCTAATCCCCTTAACAGCGTTAACAAAGATCGCGATTGCGGCCAGATAGTCGCGGATGGGCAGTTTGCGGCTGGCGAAGATCGTGCCGCTGGTTACGCTAAACAGGTGGCGGCACTCTTTGCACTTCCATAGGCGGCGAGTAGCCATTGCATAGACCACAAGGCACTCGCAGCGCGAGCAGAACGGCTCACCGCCGTTGTCGGCAAAGCGGATTGCCTGGAAACGGGCATGCGCTTCATCGTCAGTCATACGAAGGATGGCGCCGAGGCTCAGCGTGCGAGCTTTTGCGGAAAGAAGGAAATGCTGGCCCACCGGGGCACCTCAACGCTTTTCGTTGAGGTAAGTTATATGCGCTGATCTGGGTTACGTCAACGAAAAGCGTTGACGCCGGTCAAAAAAACTTGCTAGCCACTTCTCATGCTAGCACCAGAGCAAAGCCGAGCCGCCAGAGCGTGGCTTAATTGGAGCCAAGAAGACCTTGCCGTCAAAGCGGAGGTATCTCTCAGCACCGTTCGCGACTTCGAGAAGGGTAAACGCGTGCCAATTCGGCATAACTTGGCGGCTATCCGATTTGCACTGGAGGGCGGCGGTGTCCGTTTTGAATTTAACAGTGACGATTCGCCTCTGGGAATTATCTTTGACCCAGAGAAGTGATTTACTGCTCAAACTGCAAAACGCATACATCGCATTACATACATGTAATGCGCTGGTTTGGGCCTCGCTATATAAAGACAGTTTTAACGGTGCTTGTTTCTATTGGCTCTGATGTTTCATTAGGAACCACATAAAATACTTTTGCGGCTTGTTTGTGTTGTTCGGTATCAGATTGCGCCCATTCGTTCAGGCTCCAACCTTCACTGCGATCTGCCGTCAATAAATCTTTGAAACGCGAAAGTGCGCTAGACAAATTTGTGACCGGTATCTTACCGCCTATTGTTATGCCGCGTTTTGCCAATTCATCTACCAATTCTTTTGTTTTCATAGGTTGGTTGCGTTCTCTTAGAATAGAAATCGCCACGCGGACATTTTTTGGGGGGTCGCCGGCTTGCCGCAAACGCGTGGATTTATTTCCGTTATCAGGCGCTGCATTTTCGGGATGATCTGGCGACGGTGCATAAACATTTGCCATCTCGATAAAATGAGCAATTTTAACAGCTTGCGCCTCTAACTCCGCTAGATTGCGCTTTGTTTCCTCTATTTGAACTCGAAGCGACTCCAAGTCTTCTTGTGCTTTTACGACCGACACGGCCCGAGTCCCCATGATGTCAAGTACTTTTTTAACGCCCGAGTCGCGAAACCGCAAGCCGTAAGTGCAGTAAGAGGCTTGCATGGTGACGAAAAAGTGGCCATAAAAACATCAGACCAAAAGTCCGAGAGCCTCTCCCGGTTCTGACCCGGGAGAGGCGTCTTCTCAGAAACTATGGTTTGGCTGTCGTTTTGGCCGGCTGGGAAGGCATTCCCGAGCAGCCGACGCGTAGGCACGGCTCACGCCGCGTCCTGTCGTTTGCAGTCAGAATTTAGCGTGAGCACGGCCTACGTGCAAGGGGACAGTGCCCCAGCCATGGAGTTTTCCTCCTATGGTGCACGTTTGTGCCTACTATCGCGTGCGTTTCGGGCGAGTGGAATACGTGACTTCTCACGTACGAAGCTACCCGTCGCGGTAACTAGCGAAGCCGGGGTTGCCGCAAGGCGCCCCGGTCTTTTTTTTGCCGGCCTCTCCCGGCAGTCACGGCGAGCGGGCGCCGTTCCCGTCATGTTTTGCGGGTAATGATTTGGGCGGGCGACCGATTGATCCCCTGATTCTTTGGTAACGGATGCGGGGCGTATCATTGCCCTGGCCGGGTGAATCTCGGGTTAAGGGGCTGGGGGCGATCCGACCTGATTAGCGTTAATATACTACATCAGTGATTTTAGTTGAGGTTGCTACATAATGCCGGGCCGCCCAGCACGCGACAGTATGTTGCGTACTGCAAGGCCCGGGGGGCCAACGCAGGTCGGAAACCCTGGCCTTCCGCCGCCCGGATGCCTAACTTCGCCGTGCATGTCGCGCCGCCATTTCGAGGTCACGCCCGAGCTCATGCTGCGGGCCTATCGCGCCGGCCTGTTTCCGATGGCCGAAACGCGGCGCGGCGACAGGCTCTACTGGCTCGACCCCGAGCAGCGTGGCGTGTTGCCGTTGGACGGCTTCCATCTACCGCGGCGCCTTCTGCGCACCACATTGAACGGCGGCTTCACGGTGACGGCGGACCGCAATTTCGGTGCGGTGATCGCCGGCTGCGCCGAGGCGTCCGACGGACGCGAGGACACCTGGATCAACCGCGACATCGAGCAACTCTTCACCGCCCTGCACCGGGCCGGCTACGCGCACAGCGTGGAAACATATCAGAACGGCGAACTGGTGGGCGGCCTGTATGGCGTCGCCCTCGGCGCCGCCTTCTTCGGCGAAAGCATGTTTTCGCGCGTGCGGGATGCCTCGAAGGTGGCACTGGTCCATCTGGTGGCGCGTCTGCGGCTCGGCGGTTTCATGCTGCTGGATACGCAATTCGTCACCGCGCATCTGGCACAATTCGGCGCCCATGAAATTGCCCGCGCCCGCTACAAGCTGGTGCTGGAGCGCGCCGCCGCCACCTCGGCGCGCTGGGTGGCAAACCCGGACGACGCGGTCATCGCAGCGGAGATCAAGACGTTGGGAAAGCGGACACGGGAGCACGGCCAGGCATGATGCGCGGACTTGTTTACCTGGCCGGCGCGGTCGCGTGCCTTGGCACCGGCGCGGCCTTCAGCACAGCTCGTGCTGCGGACCACAACGCGTTGGCGCCGCGCCTGCTACCGGCGCGCGACGTGACCGTCGCCTACCGGGTGGAGGTGCCGCGGCGGCCGCCGATCGACGTGCGGGTGGCCATCGCGGCCGGCGGTGCGCGGCTCCGGATCATCGGCGAGGATTTGCCGACCAGCTTTCTGGTGGATCGGCAAACCGAAACCGCCGCCATCGTTTTGCCGATGCTGAAGACCTACACGCGGATTTCCATCGCGCGCTACGACCCGACGCAAAACGTTCTGCGCGGCGCCGGATTCACCCGCGGTGGAAACGAAACCATGCTCGGTCTGCGGTGCACGCACTGGCACGCCCACGCCGCGCAAGGCCAGGCCGACGCCTGCATCACGGAAGATGGCGTCATCCTGCAAGGCAGCCTGAGCTCGGATCGCAAAGGCAATGTCGGCATGGTGCGCGCCGTAAATGTCGCGTTCGGCGCGTTGCCGCCGGCGATATTCACGGTGCCGGACAATTATTCCGAAAGTCCGCTCGGCCAGGCGGCGGCGCAGTTCATAAAGTAGCTTGTGGAAAAGCAAGGAAGCAGTTCTTTTTTGAAAAAAAGAACCAAAAAACTTTTATCTGTTACATCGCAGCGGAAGCAACGGGCCACAGACAAAAGTTTTTTGGTTCTTTTTTTCAAAAAGGAACTGCTTCTTTTTGTCTGCCTGGCATCACCCGCCTATGCCGCAACCCCGCGCACCACACCGACGCGCGACGTCGACGTGACCTACAAGGTGCCGGTGGCCGGCGGCCGCGACATGGCCATTCTGCAGCGATTGCGTTTTTCCGCCAGCCTGCACCGCCAACGTGTCGATCTGCCCACATCGGGCAACTGGATGATGCTGGATTACGTCACCCACCGCATGACACTCGTGCGCGACGAAAGCCGCGAGTTGGTCGATCTGCCCGCGCCGGACAGCGCCACGCAGCCAGGTGCCGGATACGCATTCGTGGGTACCGCGCAGGTGGCGGGATTGGCCTGTACCGAATGGCGCACGCGCGACACCCGCGGCGAGCAGACAGTAGCCTGTTACACCGATGACGGCGTGCTGCTGCGCGCCCGCGGCGATCGCGGCGTGCTGATGGAAGCGGTCGATGTCGGCTACCGGCCGCAAGGCGCCGAGGTATTTGCGCTGCCGCAAGGATATACCCGGCAGCTTCCCGCGCAGTGAGCCGATAGGGTGCTATGCGCCTTCGTATTGCATCATCTGCGCGGCGCCGAGGAGCAAAAGTGAAGGAAGCCGTTCTTTTTTGAAAAAAAGAACCAAAAAACTTTTGAAATCGCTTGCCTCGGCCATCGACCTACCTTATGGGTAGTCTTTCTAACGAAGAAGGTTAGTCAGACTGAACGCGATCCTGCCCAGCCAACCGGACGAAGCCACCGAACGCACCCTGCGCCACATGCGCATGTGCGCCGAGCTGGCTGGCCTCGGCATGGACCTGGCCCGCGCCGCCGCCGCCAAAACCCTCGCCGACTGGGCCAAACCGGAAGAACCACCCGAGGCAGAGCACCAGGCAGAGCCGCCGCCCGAGCCGGAGCGCGCAGCCTCCACCCGTCCCGCGGCCGGCGCCAAACCGCCCCGCGCCCCCGGCACCTCTGTCCGGGCCTCCAAACCCGCCGACCCGGCCACCATCTTCACCCGCCTGGTCGCCTGCGTTTGCAGCCTGATCGCCCTCGAGGGCCGCCTCGCCGCCGGCCTCACCCCGAACAGCCGCGGCACCTCCCCGGCACTCCGCGCCGACCCCAGGCGCGCCCCCCTGCACGACATCTTCCGCCGCATCACCCAACACGATCCCGACCGCGCCGAACTGGTCCGGCAAACCACCGCCCGCATCGACGAAAATCTCGCCGCCGACCCCGACCAGGAAATCGAGCTCCCCGAACTCTTCTTCGCCATCTGCGAAGATTTCGGCATCGAAGTCGATCTCGCCCGCCTCCCCGACAAATTTCTCGGCCTCGCCGAAGACCCCGACCCCCGCGCCACCTCCCCGCCGTAGCCCGCCATGGAGCGAAGCGGAATGCGGGTTTCCCATGCCAGCGAGGCAGGGTGGAATGCGCCTTCGGCATTGCACCCTGTCGGCGCAAGACATTCCCCCTAGAATTTCTTGATTGCCGTAATTCCCACGGTCAGCGGCCGGAATGTCTGGTCGCGCAGCCCAGGCGAATACACGGTGTCCTGATACCGATAGAGGGAGACGTGCGAATTCAGCAGATTGTCAATGAACACGGACACGTCCCAGCCGCCCTTCCTGGCGCCCGCTCGCACGGAGACGAAGTTCGTTGCAGGCGCGTTGCGCGTATACGGGTCGTAGGAATACGTCTCCGCCGACCCGGTTCGGTAATAAGGGCCGGCGAACTGATAGTCGATCCGGGCATAGCCGCCGGCCTGGTAGGGTAGATCAAAATCCTGCTGGGCGTTGGCAGTGGCCGTCCATTCCGGGGTTGCAAGACTGTCGCCCTTCAAGGCGATGATATTCTGCTCCACCAGTACGGTGCTGGTGTAGCGTGCGTCCGTCAGGCCGGCATTGCCGCCGATATTCAGTCCGCCGCCGGCGGCCCAATCCGCCTGAATGTCAAAGCCGCGGCTGACCGCGCTGCCAAGATTGTCGGTGTAGTAGTAACCGCATGTCGGCAATTCCACCTGTTCCTGGATCTGCTTCCAGTCGATCCAGAATAGGCTGGCATCCAGCCGCAGCCGCTGGCCAAAGAAGGCGCCCTTGTCGCCGAGTTCATAGCTCCATACTGAATCAGAATTAAAGGTATGAGGAACGTCACTGATCCCCAATGTTTGCAGGTCGCCCGCACAAGCCTGGATCCCCGCCACCGACTCGTTGGCGCCGCCGATCCGGTAGCCTTCCGCCGCCGTGGCATAGATCATCTGCTGCGGCGTCACTTGATACGAAATCGCGAACCGCGGCGTCACCGGCAATTCGGCTTTCGAACCCGAATAGCTGGTCGGTGCCGCCGGCCCGTAGGGGCCGTCCTGAAAATCATTATATTTGTATTTGCTGCGCGCGACGCGCAGTCCCACCGAGAACTTAAGGCCCGGCAGCGGCTGGTAAGTCAGATTCCCGTAGAACGCAATGTCGGTTTCCTGCAGCGCATAACGATCGATGTAGGAGTATTTGCCGTCGACCGGCGCCTCGCCGAAGCACGTATACGAATTGCCGCCGGGATTGCAGTATGAGTAGTCGGGATCGGTCAACGACAGGTAATTGGCGACTTCGTCGAATGGCTCGGAGAACGTGTTGTTGTTACGGGATATGTTGTTTTGGAAGTAGATCCCCGTCACCCAGGAGAATACGCTGTCGGGCGTGTCGGTCGACGTCAGGCGAAGCTCCTGCGTCCAGTTGGCCTGCCGCATCTGGTAGGTGCCGACCGACAGGTAATTTGGCGCGCTCGGCAAGTTGATGCCGGCGGTCGGCAGCAAACCGGACAATTCGAATGATGTCGCGTCGAACGTGCTGTCATAGGCGCGCCGGAAATAGGACGTGATGGAGGTTGCCGAAAAGCCGCCAAAATCGTAATTGATATTCAGGCTGGGCAGAATGTAGGTATCGTTGCTGGGCTGCGGAATTTGCGCGTAGTCGGTAAAGCGCGGCGCCGGCGTCGCCCAGTTCGGCGGCGCGTCCTCCCAGCTATAGCCGCGATCGCCGGCATACACGCGCTGGAAAAAAATCGCCGGCGATATCGTAAGATCATCGCTCGCCTGCAACAGGAAGGCCGCCCGGCTCACCAGCGAATTGCCGTCATTGGCGTTGCGTGCTTGCAGTTGATCATTGACCGGATCGACACGATCTATGTAGCCGCCATCCTGGCGGTCCCACAGGCTGATACGAAATCCGAGCTTGTCCTGCACGATGGGGCCGCCGACCGCGCCGCCCATTTCGTAGCTGGGATCGCCACCATCGGTGAAGGCAAGCTCGCTGCGGAAATACCCGGTATAGGTGTCCAGGCTCGGTGCCGGCGTAATGAAGCGCACCGTGCCGCCTTCCGATCCCGCACCGAACAGCGTTCCCTGCGGCCCGCGCAGCACTTCAACCCGGTCCAGATCAAACACCTTGGGAAACGCATCGCTGAACACCACTTCCTGCCGCGCCTGGATCGGCGTATCGTCGACATAGATGCCCGTTGTCTGCGCACCGGTGTCGGACACGATGCCGCGGATCGAAATGTTGGTGTCGCCCAGCACGTCGCTCGTTTGCAGGCTCAGCCCCGGCACCAGGCGCGCAATATCCTGAATGCTGCGCACGCCCTGCTTGTCCATCTGCGATCGGCCGAGCGCCGTGATGCTGATGGGAACCTTGCTGAGTTTCTCCGACCGCTTTTGCGCGGTCACCACAATTTCCTCCAGTTGCGGTCTGGTGCCTGTCGGCGTCACGGCCGTGCCGTTATCCGCCGCGCGGACCGAAGCGGGCAGCCCTACGCAGCACACGACGGCGATTCCGGCAGCCTTTCGGTATTGGGTGCGAACCGGGCCCCCCGCCCCAGCCGCGCCGCGCATCAGGCGGAAAGCTTTCGGCGCACGGCACCGTCTGTTACGGTTCTATCGACCGCGCGCTCGAAACCTCGCAACGTATCGGACAGGCAACTCTCGTCATGCGCCGCGCACATGAACCACGGCTCACGCGAATCCGGCTCGCACAACACGCCCTCGTCGTGCAGATGCTGCGCCATCTCGTTGTAGAAACTGTAGTCGCTGCCTTTCCAATCCCGGTAAGTGCGCGGCGGCTTTTCCGCGAAATACAGACCGCTCATGGAAGGATGCCCTACAAAACTATGCGGAATGCCGCGCGCCCCCAGCACCGCGCTCATGCCCGCCCGCAACTTCGTCCCGTATTCAGCGATGCGTTCCAGCGCGTCGGTCTCTTCCAGGATTTGCAGCGTGCGGTCCGCGGCCGCCAGCGAAACCGGATGCGCCGTGTAGGTGCCCCCATGTGCCACGCCACGGCCAATCTTGCGCATGATGTGCTCCCGCCCCGCCAGAACGGAAATAGGGTAGCCGTTCGCCACGGCCTTTGCAAAGGTGCAAATATCGGCCTGCACACCGTAAAGTTCCTGCACCCCGCCGCGCGCAACGCGAAAGCCGGTTTTCACCTCGTCGATGATCATCAGAACATTATACTTGTCGCACAAACGCCGGGCCGCAAGCAGATACGCCTGGTCCGCGGCAATACCAAGGCAATTGCCCATGATCGGCTCGATCAGCAGACAAGCGATGCGCCCCGCGTGGCGCGCCAGCACCGTCTCCAACGCATTGGCATCGTTCATCTGCACGAAATGCGCCAGGCTGCGCGAGTTGACAGGCACACCCTCGCTATACGGCGTCACCTCCGGTTCGCCCTGCTGGTTCCAGGCATGCATCGGAACGTGCCACATCGCCGCATCGAACAGGCCGTGGTAACTGCCCTCCAGCAGCACGTAATCATCGCGGCCGGTATAGGCGCGGGCCAGGCGCAGCGCCGCCATCACAGCCTCGGTGCCGGAATTGGAAAACCGGACCAGCTCGGCCGCCGGCACCATGCGGCTGATCCTTGCCGCGACCTGCAACTCCATTTCGGTGGACAGCGCAAACACCCCGCCCAGCGCCATGCCCTGCCGCGCGGCCTCATCCACGCGCGCATCCGCATACCCCAGGATCGCCGGCCCATACCCCAGCCGGTAATCGACGTAGATATTGTCGTCGATATCGGTAATCCGGCCGCCCCGCCCCGACTTTATGTAGATCGTGCGCTCTTCACCCCAATAACGAAAGTTGGAGGCAACCCCGAGCGGCAGGCGCTGTTCGGCCAGTTTGAAATGCGCGTGGCTGTTCGTCAGCGTTCTTGCCATGCTGCTTCACCCCTTTTCGCCGCCTTTCAGGATAACAGTGTGGGGGCGACGGGTCTATTGGTTTTTTATATGGGCATTCAAAAAAACGCCGGGGCGCTGCCCCTGGATCAAGCTGGGGGCCTGCGGCCCCAGACCCCCATCTGTTTGATAAAACTAAACAAACTCAGGGCGCGTGCGGGGCCCGGCGGCAAGCTGCCGCGTGCCGGCCTTTTGCGCTTGCCGCAAAAAGTCTTTTCGGCTACATTGAACGTCCATTCAAAATCGGACTCGCACCATGAGCGCGGCCTTGTCCGTCCGGCGATTCGAGGAAACGGGGCCGGACAGCTACCCTCGCGGCCTGCCCCCCTGGACCTACGACCATCCCGCCATCACACGGCTCGAACTCGAGCGCGTATTGCGGCCAAGCTGGCAGCTCGTTTGTCACATCAGTAACGTTCCCAACGCGGGCGATTATCTCACTTTCGAATTGGGGCCCGACAGCATCGTCGTGCTGCGCGACCGCGAAGGCGTCCTGCGCGCCTACCATAATGTTTGCCGTCACCGCGCGGCGCGCCTTCTGGAACAATCGGGCTCCTGCCCCGGCTCGATCACCTGCCCTTATCATGGCTGGACCTACAACCTTGACGGCTCATTACGTGGCACGCCGGTTCGCGAATCGTTTCCCGGCCTCGACCGCGCGCAGCACGGCCTGATCCAGGTGCGCCTCGAAATCATGGCCGGCCTGGTTTTCGTGTGCCTGCAAGGCGATCCGCCGTCCCCCGCCAGTCTGTGGGGCGACATGCTGGCCGATTTCGAACCCTATCAATTCGAAAACATGCAGCCTTTATTCCCCATGTACACCGAAACGTGGGACGTGGACTGGAAGGTTGCGATGGACAACTACCTCGAATCCTACCATGTTCCCATCGGCCACCCCGGCCTGGCGCGGATGATGGTGCCCGATTACCAGGACGCGCTCAATCTCGAATCGGGCGTGGCCCGCGGTGTCGGGTGGTTGCGCGATCAGCCCTCATCGCAATGGACCGAGCGGCAATATCAATCCATGGTGCAGCGCCTGACCACCCATCTGCCGGAGCCGAACCGCAAATGCTGGCGCTTCTACAGCATGTTGCCGAATCTGGGCATCGACGTGTATCCGGACCAGATGGATTTCTTCCAGGTTCTGCCCTACGGCCCGGGAAAATGCACCATCCGCGGCGGCACCTATGCGCTGCCGGACGATCGTCGCGAAATGCGCGTGTTGCGCTATCTGTGCAATCGCATCAACATGGGCGTGAACCGCGAGGACGCGGATCTCTGCCGGCGCGTGCAATTAGGCCTGAAATCCAGCGTCTACACGCCGGGGCCACTCTCGAAGCTGGAAGTCTGCGTGCTACAATTCCACGATTTGATCCGGGAACGTATTCCGCAAACTTTGCTGCCGGCGGCCCCGGCGGAGTTTGCAAGGTAAGCAGTTCTTTTTTGAAAAAAAGCACCAAAAAACTTTTGTCCGTTCGCCGGCGACCTCCGCGCGGAACGGGGCGGCTTCTAGGCTATGGGGTCGTTAGGTCCGCCGAAGCCGCTCGCTTTTTTGCCGCCGGTACGTTGTTGCTCCCTGACCGACATCAGGTTCCATGCGCCAAGACCGGCAACCACCAGAATGGTGAAGATCGGTAGAATATATACGTTGTGCATGCCGTCCTCTTTGCTGTGTCAAGTAAACCTAACACCCAGCCGGGCGGGAAGTTCAATGGCCACGACAGAATTCTTGCGAACAGGGTGAGACGTCAGCCGCTGGAGAGCGGCGTGGCGACCGACTCGAGTGATTTGCCTTCGGCGTCCACGCCCAGCAGGAATGCGCAAACGGCGGCCCCTATCATAAGCAACGCCGCGCCCAAATAGCCGCCGGCCACCGCCCATGCACTGCCTGTGCCGATCAGCCATCCGAACAAGGCCGGCGCGGACACGCCGCCGATCAGCGTGCCCATCGCGTAGAACAGAGCGATCGCCATTGCACGCGTTTCCAGGGGAAATATTTCGCTCACCGTCAGGTAAGCGCTGCTGGCGGCGGCCGAGGCCACAAAGAAAATTGCGATCCAACAATATGTTTGCGTCCAGGCGTCCAGCCGCCCCATGCCGAACAATGCACCGACCGCCCCGAGCATTAGCCCGGAGAGCAAATACGTGCCCCCTATCATGCGACGGCGGCCGATTGTGTCGAACAGCGGACCGAGCAAAATGGGCCCGAGCAGATTTCCAGCTGCGAGTGGAATGATGTAAATGCCAATGCGCGTTTGGTTCACATGGTAGAACTGCGTGAGCACCAGGCCATAGGTGAAGAACACCGAGTTGAACAGGAAGGCTTGCGCCACCATCAAGCTCAGCCCGAGCACACTCCGCCCGGTATTCTTGCCAAGCATTGCGCGGAGAATGAGGCCGAAGCCAAACACTTTCCGGGGATGCACCGTAAGTTTTCCCTGCGGCGGCTTCAAGCGGCCGCCGACATCGCGTTCGATTTCTGCCATGGTCCGCAAGGCCTCCGCTTCACGGCCATGGGTGATCGACCAGCGGGGACTTTCCGGAACGAAACGCCGCAGGTACAGGATGATGCCGCCAAGCAGTGCGCCAATCCCAAAACCAAGCCGCCAGCCTATGTCGACGCCGCCTACGCGGCCGGACAGCAGCAGCAGCGATGCGGCACTTCCCGCAACCGCACCCGCCCAAAAACTTCCGTTTACCATCAAATCAATGCGCCCACGCAGCCGGGCAGGGATCAATTCGTCGATCGCCGAATTGATCGCCGCATATTCTCCGCCGATGCCCGCGCCGGTGATCGCGCGGAAAATGGCAAAGCTCCAGAAATTCCACGAGAAGGCGGTTGCCAATACGCCGCACAGATAAATCGCGAGGGTAAGATTGAAAATCCGTCGCCGCCCGAACCGGTCGGTCAGCCAGCCAAACAGCAGCGCGCCCAACACCGCGCCCGCAACATAGCACGCGGCCACGCTGCCGATGCCTTGGTCGGTCAACGCGAGTGTCCTGTGATCCTTCAGGATAGGGCCAATCGATCCGACAATCGTGACTTCGAGCCCATCGAGCACCCAGGTTATGCCAAGCGCCACGACCACAAGAACATGAAACCGGCTCCACGGCAGCCGGTCGAGCCGCGCAGGGATATAAGTCTCGATGGCTTTCATACCGGGAAGATGGCCACAAAGTTCGATGCAATGGTTGATGTTCGCATGGCGCCCCCTCCTGGTGTCTCTGCCGCGTCCGCTGCGGAGAACGCGCAGGCTGCCCGCACGTTGCCACCGGGCGCGGCACGCTCAAATTTCCGTGCGGCGCACTGCCGGAACAGCGGTGCGCGCCGCGCGTTACCTCCACTCACGCAAGGGAGAGCGGTCGTGTCACATGCATCACAAACGCCCAGCTTCGGCACGGCGGCAAACCAGAATGTTGAGGAGGTGCGGGGCGTTTTCCCGCATGACGCTGCATTGTCCGATGCCGTGGGCCGGCTGACCGATGCCGGATTTGATCGCGCACGGATGGTATTGCCGCAACCGGCACCGCATACAGCCGCTACAGTCGCCGCGACCGAGAACCCGAAGCCGGAGGATGACACACGGCAATTGCGGACGTTGCATAGCAGCATGGCTGCATCCGCCGCAGCCATGGCGGGGGCCGCGGCGGTTGTCGCGACCGGTGGCGCGGCGCTCGCCGCCGTGGCCGCGGCGGCCGGCGCCGGCGTCGTCGCCGGTGGCGGAATGTTCGCCGCCGCCAACGCATCCGACAATCTTCAGTCCGAAGCGCGTGACGAGGCGGCCTCGCAGGGGCACCTCAGTCTTGTTGTTGGCGTCAGCAATCCAGGCGAGAAGGCGCTCGCCGAACGCGCCATGCGCGACGCGGGGGCCACCGAGATTACGTCGCAGCGCCGGGGCGAAGCCACGATAAGCGGCCGCCCGTAACGGATAAAAGTTTTTTGTTTCTTTTTTTCAAAAAAGAAATACTTCCTTCCTTCGTCTCCAGCCACCCGCCGCCATTATATCGTCTCCTGAAACAACTCCCGCCCGATCAACATCCGTCGAATTTCGCTGGTCCCCGCGCCAATTTCATAAAGCTTTGCGTCACGCAATAGCCGCCCGGTCGGATAATCGTTAATGTAGCCATTCCCCCCGAGGCATTGGATCGCCTCCAGCGCCATCCAGGTGGCCTTCTCGGCGGCAAACAAAATTGCCCCCGCCGCATCCTTGCGTGTCGTCTGGCCGCGGTCGCAGGCGCGGCCCACGGCATACACATAGGCCCGCGCGGCATTTGCGGTGGTGTACATGTCGGCAAGCTTGGCCTGGATCATTTGGAACTCGCCGATTTTTTGCCCGAACTGCTCACGCTGATGCACGTAGGGTATCACCGCGTCCAGGCAGGCCTGCATGATGCCGAGCGGACCGCCGGCCAGCACGGCGCGTTCATAGTCGAGCCCGCTCATCAGTACATTGACGCCGCGGTTGCACTGGCCCAGAACATTCTCTTCGGGTACTTCGCAATCCTCGAACACGAGCTCGCAGGTGTTGGAGCCGCGCATGCCGAGCTTGTCCAGCTTTTGCGCGGTTGAAAAGCCGGCGAAATCCTTTTCGATCAGGAATGCCGAAATGCCGCGGGGGCCGGCCTGCGGATCGGTCTTTGCGTACACCACGAGAACGTCGGCGTTCGGTCCATTGGTGATCCACATCTTGCTGCCGTTCAGCACGTAATGGTCGCCCCGCTTGTCCGCCCGGGTACGCATGCCCACAACGTCCGAACCCGCGCCCGGCTCCGACATGGCCAGCGCGCCGACATGCTCGCCTGAAATCAGCTTCGGCAGATAGCGCCCCTTCTGCTCCTCGTTGCCATTCCGAAAAATCTGATTGACGCAGAGGTTGGAGTGTGCACCAAAAGATAGTCCGACCGAGGCCGAGGCGCGGCTGATTTCCTCCATGGCGACGACGTGCTCCAGATAGCCCATGCCGGCGCCGCCATATTCCTCGCTGACGGTGAGGCCGAGCACACCGAGATCGCCGAACTTGCGCCAGAGATCGGCGGGAAAATCATTGTCGCGGTCGATCGCGGCCGCCCGCGGGGCGATTTCGTCGGCGGCAAAATTGGCGACCTGGTGGCGCAACATGTCCGCTGTTTCGCCCAGGCCAAAATCGAGCTGGTTGAGATGATTGCTCATGATTTTTCCTTTATGCGCGCGGTACCATCCGGTTCGGCGGCCTCGGTCTCGAAGGTGATGAGTTCCGCACCTTCCTGCACCATGTCATCGACACGATGGCGAACGGTGGCGATCGTGCCATTGATCGGTGCGTAGAGGGTCAGTTCCATCTTCATGGCCTCGAGCACAAGCAGCGCCGCACCTTTTCTTACCACGTCTCCCACTTTCACCAGAACGCGCGTGACACGTGCGGGAATGGGCGCGGTGAGCCGGTCGTCTCCGGCCGTCTCCGTGCGCGGCGGCGCGAGCCGATCCACGGCGGACACTGTATGGTTGCGTCCGTCGATAATGACCGTGAAGGCATCACCGTGCGGCACGACGCACAGGCGGTGCCGAACCCCGTCCAGCGACAACCAGGTCGCGGCATCGTCGCCGGTCAGCGACGCATGCAGGGAAGCGCCCGCCAAATCGATACGATAGAGATTGCCCACCGGATGGACCCGCAGCTTCGTCTCGTCGCCGCCGGCGCGCAAAACGATGTCCTGGTAACCGTCACTGTTCAAACGCCAGCAATCATCTGCGTTCCACGGTGAATCCGGATCGCTGGCCGGCGCTGCCTTGAGGTTTGCCGCATGCTGCCGCGCCAGCACCGTCAATGAAGTGGCGACGAGCACGCAATTTTGCGCCTGTGCGCCCGCGTCTGCCGGCTGGAGTATTTCGGGATGGCGTCCGATGAAGCCGGTGTCGATCAATCCACCGGCGAATTCACTGTGTGCGGCAACGCCGCGCAGAAGTGACAGATTTGTCTGCACGCCGACGACCTCATAGTCACGCAGCGCGGCGGCAAGGCGACGCACGGCGGCGGCCCGGTCCGCGCCATGCACAATCAGTTTTGCAATCATCGGATCGTAAAATTGCGTGATCTGATCACCTTCGCGCACGCCCGTATCCACACGCACATCCGGTGCGTCCGCGGGCTGCCGCAAATGAACCAGGGCGCCGATGGAGGGCAGAAAGTCACGTGCAGGATCCTCGGCGTAGACGCGGGCCTCGATGGCGTGTCCCGTAATGCGCAGCGCATCCTGGTCACACGGAAGCGATTCGCCCGCGGCGACACGGAATTGCCATTCCACCAGATCCTGGCCGGTGATCATTTCTGTAACAGGATGCTCTACCTGCAGCCTGGTGTTCATTTCCATGAAGTAGAATCCGTCGCCTTCCGCGATGAATTCCACGGTTCCTGCGCCAACATAACCGACTGCGCGCGCCGCGGCACAGGCGGCCTCACCCATCTCACGCCGCCGTTCGGGATCCATGCCCGGCGCCGGGGCTTCCTCCAGCACTTTCTGATGGCGGCGCTGAATGGAGCAATCCCGTTCAAACAAATGCACCATATTGCCATGGCTGTCGCCGAACACCTGAATTTCGATATGCCGCGGCCGGGTCAGGTATTTTTCAATCAATACGCGGTCGTCGCCGAAGCTGGCGCGCGCCTCGCGCTGCGCGCCTTCCAGCAGCGCGGGCAGATCGGCCGCCTGCTCCACGATGCGCATGCCCTTGCCGCCGCCGCCGGCGGAGGCCTTGATCAACACGGGATAGCCGATCTCGGCGGCTGCTTGCGTCAGCGTCGCCAAACTCTGGTTGTCGCCGTGGTATCCCGGCACCAGCGGCACGCCGGAGGCTTCCATCAGCGCCTTGGCGGCGGCCTTGGAGCCCATGGCGCGGATTGAAGATGCCGGAGGGCCGATAAAAACGATCTTGGCGGCTGCGCAGGCTTCGGCAAAATCCGCGTTTTCCGACAGGAAACCATAACCAGGATGGATCGCCTCGGCGCCCGAGCGGCGCGCGGCATTCAGCACACGCTCGATGACGAGATAGCTTTGGCGCGCAGGCGCCGGGCCGATCGGCCATGCTTCGTCCGCCAGGCTCACGTGCCGGGCTTGCGCGTCGGCATCGGAATAGATGGCAACGGTGGCGATGCCCATGCGGCGCGCGGTGGCGATGACGCGGCAGGCGATTTCGCCACGGTTGGCGATCAGGATTTTTCTAAACATCAGGGAAACGATCTCGTCAAAGGCCAAGGAAGCAGTTCTTTTTTGAAAAAAAGAACCAAAAAACTTTTTTCTGTTTGGGGCGCGCCATGACACCCAAGGGATAAATACTTCCGTCCTTGACAGATGTCACATCCGGAACAGCCCGAAACGCGTATCGCCGATCGGCGCATTCAAGCTCGCCGACAATGCCAGTCCAAGCACCCGCCTTGTATCAGCGGGATCGATCACGCCATCATCCCACAGCCTGGCGCTGGCGTAGTACGGGTGGCCCTGCACCTCATACTGATCACGAATCGGCGCCCGGAACGCGGCCTCATCCTCGGCGCTCCAACTGCCGCCCTTGGCCTCGATATTATCCCGCCGCACCTGTGCCAGCACCGAGGCCGCCTGCTCGCCGCCCATGACACTGATGCGCGCATTGGGCCACATCCACAAAAACCTTGGCGAATAGGCCCGCCCGCACATGCCGTAATTGCCGGCGCCGAAACTGCCGCCGATCACCACGGTAAATTTCGGCACGGCAGCGGTCGCAACAGCCGTCACCATCTTCGCGCCGTCCTTGGCAATCCCGCCTGCCTCGTATTTCCGCCCCACCATGAAACCGGTAATGTTCTGCAGAAAAACCAGCGGAATGTGCCGCTGCGCGCAGAGCTCGATGAAATGCGCGCCTTTCTGGGCGCTTTCGGAAAACAGAATGCCGTTATTGGCAACGATGCCCACGGGATAACCGTGGATATGGGCAAATCCGGTCACCAAGGTGGCGCCGTACAGCCGCTTGAATTCGTCCAGCGCGCTGCCATCCACGATCCGCGCAATCACCTCGCGCACGTCATACGGCGTTCGCCGATCCACCGGCACCACGCCATAAACGTCGCGCGGATCGTACAGCGGCGTGCGTGGCTCCCGCAGCGCCATGTCAACCGATTTGGTGCCGTTCAGGTTGCCGACGATTCGCCGCGCGATGCCCAGCGCATGCGCGTCGTTCTCGGCGTAATGATCCGTCACGCCGGAAATGCGGCTATGCACGTCGGCACCGCCAAGATCCTCGGCGCTCACCACCTCACCCGTGGCCGCGCGCACCAGGGGCGGGCCAGCGAGAAAGATGGTGCCCTGGTTGCGCACGATAATACTCTCGTCGCACATCGCCGGCACATAGGCGCCGCCGGCGGTGCACGAGCCCATGACGACGGCGATCTGCGCGATGCCCGCCGCCGACATGCGCGCCTGATTGAAGAAAATGCGGCCGAAATGATCGCGGTCGGGGAAAACCTCGTCCTGGTTCGGCAGGTTGGCGCCGCCCGAATCCACCAGATAAATGCAGGGCAGCCGGTTCTCCGCCGCAATCTCCTGCGCCCGCAAATGCTTCTTTACCGTAATGGGGTAATAGGTTCCCCCTTTCACGGTCGCATCGTTCGCCACAATCATGCATTCGCGCCCGGCGACCCGGCCGACGCCGGCGATAATGCCGCCGGCCGGAATTTCCTCGCCATACATGCCGTGCGCCGCAAGTTGGCCGATTTCCAGAAACGGCGAGCAGGGGTCGATCAGTGTGCGCACCCGGTCGCGCGGCAGCAATTTCCCGCGCGATACGTGCCGTGCGCGCGCCCCCTCGCCGCCGCCCTCGCGGACCTTATCGACCACGCCGCGCAGTTCGCTCACCAGCGCGCCCATCGCGGCCGCGTTGGCGGCAAACCCCGCGCCCGTGGTATCGATTGCGCTTTCCAGCACCGTCATGCCGCTGTCCTTATCATTGATGGCGCCGAGGGCAAACGGAACAGAAGCCGTTCTTTTTTGAAAAAAAGAACCAAAAAACCTTTGTCTGTTGCCCGCAACAAATAAAAGTTTTTTGTTTCTTTTTTTCAAAAAAGAAATTGCTTCCTTCCTTTTACTCCTCCGCCGCAGCCCACTCAGCGACCCGCGCCACCTGAGCATAGTCGGAAAACCGCGGCGCGGCACCCGGATGCGGCTGGCTGAGATAGGCGCTTTCCTCCCGATCGAAGGTCGCCACCAGATCGCGGAGTGCCGCTTCGGCCTGCGTGATGATGTCGGCGATCTGCGCCGCATTGCCGCGGAACAGCGCACGCACTTCGCCGGGGTGAAAGCCGCCGGAAATGTGCCAGTAGGTCAGGTCGGTCGCGGTTCCGGTGACGGCCGCACCGAACGCGCCGGCGGCCACCATCGCGCCTTCCAGGGGCAATTGCGGCGCGCGGCCCTCTTCGACGTCTTTTTTCGCCGGCGGGGTGCCGGTCTTGTAGTCCAGGATGGCGATGCCGCCGTCGAACAGGCGCTCGATGCGGTCGGCGCGGCCGCGCAGCAGGAACGGGCCGCCGGGCGCCTCGATCTGCCAGGCGCCATCATGCTCGCTGACGATCCGGCGCGGGCGGCCGAGTTCGGCGCGGCGGGTTGCCTCGGCCTCGGCCACCCAGGCCGCGATACGATGCAGGCGCGGACGCCACCAGGCCACGAGTGCCGGGCGCATGAAGGTTTCATCGAGCGCGGCATCCAAGCAGGCGCGCACGCGGGCCGGCGCATCGGCGGGCCAGGCTTCGCCGAATTGCTGGTAGAACCGATGCAGGCCGGCATGCACCACGGCGCCGTAGTCGGCGTGATCCGCGCTGTCTTCGAGCGGTTTCAGCTTCTCCAGGCGCAGGATGTGGCGCGCATAGATTGCATAGGGATCGCGGAACCAGGTTTCGATTTCCGTCACGCGCAAGCGGCGCGGGCGCAGCGCCACAGGCGGCCGCGGGGTCGGCGGCGAAACGGGCCGGGCGGCGCCGGCCGGGCGGTCGAGCGCCCGCGCCCACTGTGTTGCGGGGTGGCGCGGGATTTCGGCCTCACCCAGCAGCGCTCCCAGGCGGGTGAGCCACCGGCTTGGCACCGCCGGCGCGCGATCGCGGCGGCGCGGGGCGCTCAGGATGACCTGCCGTCCGGCGCAGACGGTGCTGACGAAATCATGGGCGGCGAGGCCGACCTGCACCTCGGGGCTCGGCAAGCCGACCAGGGCGCGCATGGCCCGGTTCATCCAGGGGCCGGGGTCGGTGTGCGGCGGCCAAACGCCTTCCACCAGGCTGCCCAGCACGATCGTGTCGGCGGATTGCAGGCGCGCCTCCAGCAGGCCGTAGATGAAAATGCGCGGATGCTCGGCGCCGTCGCGGCCCCGCAAGGCGCGGCGGCTGCGCACCGCGGCGCCTGCCAAAGCGGCACCCAGCAGGCCGGGCATGTCCGAAATCTGCACCGGCGGGAGGTCGGCAAGCGCGTCCAGCAAGGCCGAGAGGTGGGTGGCCAGCGCGTCCCCTTCCTCATCGCGCCACAGACGGATGGCGCCCGGTTCGGCGTCGGTTGTGGCGATCGCTTCGGCGGCGGTGAGAAGGCCGCGGAGAAGCGCGTCGGCGGCGATGGGTTGGCTCCCCAAGGTCAGGACCGGCGCGAGGCAGGCCTCCAAACGATCGAGGAACGCGGCGTTGGCCGATGTCGCGCGCAGTCCGGCCAGGCCCGGCGCCGGCATGGGACCGCGCAGGGCGGCGCGCTCCAGCTTGCGGGCGGCGGCACGGCAGGCCGCCGGCGCCATTCCCGCGGCGGCGAGCGGGTGTTTGAGCAAGGCGAGAAGCGGCACCGGCCGCAGACGCTCCGCCGCGGCCGTGGCCAGCAGGCGCAGCAGCACGGCGGGCGGGGTTTCGGCGAGGGGCTCGCCG
>CAJCIS010000122.1 GCA_903970435.1 Acidobacteriota bacterium
TGCATGCGTAAGGCAAGCCGTTCCTTTCTGCAGAAAGGAACCACAAGATTGTTGTCTTGATGCAATCGACAACGTCTCGGACAAGTAATCAACCACTGCGCGGGCGCAATGGCAAAACTCTTTTGGTTCTGTTCTTCAGAACAGAACAACTGCCTTCCTACATCAAAAACCGCGCCGAATTATGCGTGCGAAGAAACCGCCGGAGTTCCTGGTAGCTCAATTCCTCCAGGCGCCGCAGTTCGAGAAGCTGCTGATCGGGGCTGGCGGCTTCGTAACGCGCCTTGATCTCCCTGACGGCATCCGCATACCACGCATAGCGGTCCGCGTCGGCCTCGTTCTGCAGGCCCTGGTCGGTGGCGCGGGCGACCAGGCTGGCGGCGCTCAGCACCGCGGCGACGGATGTCCAGACGAGGGCGCTGGCGCCCAGCAGGGTGGGCCCGATCAGGTGCGCCAGCCAGCCGAGTGCGGCCGCCGCAATGACCAGGATTGTGCTGCCGTCGCTGATGGCGTGCAGGAGGCGGGCCCGCGTGGTGGGAGAAAACACGTCCGACCCCAGATTCTTCTCGGCGTAGAAGGATTGTATGCCGATACGTTGACGGTACAGTGCGGCCAGGATCGGCGCCGCCGCGTCCGGGTTGGCCGCCAGGGGCCGGGATTGTTTCCATTCCGGGCGCAGCCAGGTGTTGGCCTCCGTGCGGTCCTGCACCACGGCGCGGACGCGGTCGCGCGGATCGGCGGGGTCGGTGTAGAAGTCGGCGAGCCAGATCGCCCGCTGGGTTTTCAGCGTGGCGAGTGCGGTATCGCCGGTGAGCGCGGCGGCGCTCAGGTCGGCCGTGTTCACGAGGGACTGGAAGTAGAGCTGGCGCAGGCGCTCGGTCCAGAACCGGTGGCCGAGCCAGACGGCGCGCGACCGCAGGAACACCCAGTGCATCACGCCGAGCGCGCCGCCCAGGGTCATGAACAGCAGTGCGGCGGTCGACAGGCGGTCGGCGGTGGCATCGGGAAAGGTGGGGGTCACGCCCAGCAGCACGACGCCGAGGCCTGAGAAGGCGATGGCGAGCAGGCCCTGGCGATGGCTGGCGCGCTTGCCGCGGGCGGCCGGCCCGTCGTGCCGGCTGAAGGCGTCGCGGAGTTCGGGCCAGTCGAGCACGCGCAGCAGGGCCGGGTGGGTTTGCCGCAGGCGGTCGCGGCTGGCCTGGCTGAGCAACAGATCGTCGTTGGGCCAATCGGCGAGCGGATCGTTGAAGATGCCGGTTCTGAGGGCGGTCTCGGTCGTATGGTTCATCGGTGCGCTCCCCTCAACGGACAAACATGTCACAGGCTTGCGGAAAGCGCAACAAACTGCTTATCTTCAGCGATTGAGTGCTCAGGCCCGGGGGCACGTTCTGGAATGGATGCCAACGTGAAGAGTTCAGCCACAGGCGGCGGCCAGAAATTGAAGATATTCCTGTCGTTCAGGGGCGAATACGCGCACAAGACCATCGACTCGATCTATCGTTGGCTGATACGCGACGGTTTCGAAGTGTACGATTATCGTAAAAATCCCGACGCCAGACCGAATACCATACTGCAATCCGCCAAGCGTATTCAGGCGTCGGATTGCATGCTGCTGCTGCTTGGTGCCAGTGGGATCGGCGAAGATGACGTTTGGCAAAGACCTCTCGGAAAGGACGAGGGCAAGAATCAGGCACAGAAGGAAATCCGGTGCGCGTTGCTCCGCAACGGTCTTACGGCGGAACAACAGCCCCCCGATGAGCTTGAAGAGTTGGCCTTTCCGGTAATTCCCGTCATTTTGCCGTCGGCGGCGGGAGACGCCGCGTTTGCCGGGGTGCCACTATGCCTGCGCGCGCAAAGTCACGTGAATATGGCCGGGGACGGCGAGGAAGAAGGTTACAAGACGCTGCTCGGGTTGCTGGAGAGCTATTCCGCAAACGCATTGGCACCGCCGCCCGGAAACCCGCCGAAACGACCAACAGATGGTTGGGAGACTACGGCCGTCTTTCATCGAGATGTGACGCGGGGCTTTTTGACGGAAGGCGAGTTCAACTACATCAATGGCCGGATTGCCGACTGGGTGCGGGGCCGGTTTGGCGCGGGCGACAGCGCGCCTTCGTCGCAGGCCGAACAGCGCAACGCGCTGGCCTATGACCGCAAGCGGTTCGTCGAGGTTTTCGTGCGCGAAATCAGCGAGGCTCGCTCGCAGGACACGGTGCTGCAAGGTTATGCGCCCAAGCCGATCCTCGATTGGCTGGTTGGCGCCAAATCGAATTTCATCATCCTGGAAGGCGCCGCGGGCAGCGGCAAGACAATTGCGCTGAGCGCCATCGCCTGTACGTGGGCCGCCTCCGCCTACGATTACTTTGCCGGCAGTACGCGCGGAATCGGCCACCCGGCTGATATGTTTATCGACCGCCTGGCACAACTCGGCGAACCGGCCAAGCTCTGGCGGGTGCCGGTGGCGCTGCTCTGCACGGATGCCGCCGAACACGCGGTGGGCAGAAACCACACCGATCGGGCGTTGTCGCTATTGCGCTGGATTGCCGGGCCCGAGGTGCTGGGTGCGGCCAGTTTGGACGTGCTGGAGGAGCGCATTAGGAGAGAGGGTGTCCGCTATGGCCTTCTGTTGAACGGGCTCGACGAACTGCCCGACACGGAGACGGCCGAGAGCCTGCTTGCGACACTTGAGGCGCTGAGCGGCCGCATCGGTGCCAATTTGAAAATCATCGTTTCGAAGCGCGCTGGATTCGTCACCGACACATCGAGCGCATCGGTGATCCTGATCGTCCCGCTTGGGAAACGGCAGATCGATCAGTTCCTCGAGCGTTTCGCCCACTCCACCATTCCGCGCAATGCCAGCCGCGACGCCAAGGACCGGTATGTGCGGGATTTTCCGCACAAGCTGAAACGCAGCATCGCGATTTCGCTGGACGGGGACAGCCCCAGCGGCCTCTGCCAATACCCCTTATTCCTCAACGCCGCCTGCTATCTCGCCGCGGAAAATACGGCGCCGCAAAATACCCTGTTCAGCTTCTGCCATAACGTGGTGACCAAGCTGGCGGCGGATGTGGCGGCCAGGCAGTATAAGGGTGTGCCATGGCTCGAAATTCTGGAAGAGATCGGGTTCGAAGCGATCCGGGCCGGCACGCAAGGGCTGAAGATGGGGCGCGCCACAACGGTTATTGCCGGCCAGGTGCCGCCGGACATGCAGCGCAGATCCGGTGAATTGCTGGATCATCTCTGCGCGCGATCGGAACTGATCGTTCAGCTGGAGGACAATCTCACGCTGCTGCACGATCTGTATGGCGAATATCTGGCGGGCGCCCATGTGGCCCGGCAATATTCCAGCAGGCCCAGGCTGCTGCTGGAAACATTGAACGTACCCAAAGCCAGGCTGCATGCCGTGGCGGCCTTCGTGCCCGCCGCGCTGGTGCATTACGTGAGCCTCGACGCGTCGTGGAATTTCATCGAAATGCTGCTGGGCGAGGCGGCGGCGCGGCAGAACGGCGACCGGGACGTGCTGCTCGCGCAGCTCGGTTTCATGGCGCTGGCGCATAATCGCGGCGGCGGGCTGCCGCAGCGGCGGGCGGAGCTGTTGCGGCGCGGCCGGGCGCTGTACCGGTTGCTGGAAACGGACGTGAATTTGGCCACCCGGGCGCAGTGGCTCGGGCTGCTTGCCGCCGCCACCATGGAAGAAACCAACGAGGCGGGCGCGGCGCTCGCCCGTCACCTCGACGACCTGCTGG
>CAJCIS010000123.1 GCA_903970435.1 Acidobacteriota bacterium
GTTTTTTGTTTCTTTTTTTCAAAAAAGAAATACTTCCTTCTCTTACCACTTTAACGGCAAATTCCGTATAGACAGAAGTCCCGGAAATACCGTCGTATCGGCACCCGCCTTTACCGCAAACGCGGGAATGCGGGTAAGCCACTCCTCCAATATGATCCGCAGTTCACGCCGCGCCAGCGTCGCGCCAAGACAGAGGTGAATGCCGGCAATGAATGTGAAATGACGATTGCCCTTGCGCGCGGGGTCGAACGCGCGGGGGTCCGAGAATTTCTGTGGGTCAAAATTACCTGCGCTATTGAGGCATTGAACCGCGTCGCCGGCCTTGATCGTCACGCCGTGCCACTCGAAATCACGGATTGCGCTACGTGACGAACTGAGGATCGGTTGCGTCCGCAGGAACTCCTCCACCGCCGAGTTGATGAGTTCCGGATGATGACGTAGCTGACGCTGTATTTCGGGTTCAACCGCCATGCGGCGAAACATCTGGCTGATGGTCGCGGCGACCGTATCCAATCCGCCGAGCCATAGAAACCAGACAATGCCGATCTTTTCCTCGTCGGTCAGCGCGCGGCCTTCGATGCGTCCATGGACGATCTTGGACACGAGATGGTCGTCCGGAGCGGTTTGCTTTTCCGCAATAAAGCCGCGCAGAAAATTCAGCACCGCGCGGAGCGACGCCGCGGTTTTCGTGCGGTCGCTCGCATGCAGAATGTTCCACTCCCAGTCGAGGAACTGTTGGAACATAGCGGGAGGAAAGCCCATGAGCGACATGAACACCCGCACGGGGTACACGCGCCCGAAATCCCACGCCACGTCCACCTCGCCTTTGCCCGCGAAACTCTCGATCATCTCCACCGCGAGCGTCCGCATTTGCGGTTCCATCCTATTAATCGACGCCGCCGCGAAATGCGGGAACAGGAAGTGACGGTACTTTGCATGGTCTGGCGGGTCGACCGCCAGCGGAATCGAGCGGAACGTCTCGCCGATCAACGCCTGGAACTCTGCCGCGCCCTTGTTCGAGAAATGATCGTTGTCCGTATAGACCCGTTCGATATCTTCATAATGAGTAACAACCCACGCGCCCTTGCTGCCGCCCGCCAGGCCGCCGCTATTTGGCATCGGAGGATTGAACAGAATGCGCGGAACGCCGAGATCGGTCAGCCACCCGCAAGGCTCGTAGGGGTCGCGCAAATCATTCGGCTTGGAACCGGTGGCCCAGGTGAGATCGACAAGCCTGTCCTTCGGCACATGCGGCGGAGCGGGCAAGTCCACCTGGATCGATGCAAAAGTGCGCTGTGGTAAAGGAGTGTTCTGCATGGGGTGTGTTATGCATCCGGCTGGCTTTTTGAGCAAGCGCCTGCTGGTCACCACAGGTAAGCAAAGCAAGCAGCAAAAAATATTTGCTCCTTCAATTGCCGCTGAATGTTCCTTTCCGCTTCTCTCTGAAAGCCGCCATCGCCTCCTGATGATCCTGCATGCGCATTGAATAGACCTCGTAGGCAAGGGAAGCCTCAAACCCCGATTGCGTCATCTGTTTCAGGGCCACGTTCATCGCAACCTTGGTGTAGTTGACGGCGTGCGGCGGCAGATCGCGCAATTTTTCCGCCAGCGCCTGCACATGCGCGTCAAGCTCGCTGTCGGGCACGCAACGGTTGATCAGCCCAATCCGCTCGGCCACTTCGGCCGGCACCGGCTCGCCGGTCATCAGATATTCCTTGGCGCGATGAAACCCAATCGCGAGCGGCCACAACAGCACGGCACCGTCACCGGCAACCAGCCCGGCCTTCACATGGCTATCGCAAATCTGAGAGCCAGGCGCTGCAAAAACCATGTCGCAAGCTAACGCCAATGTGGCACCCACCCCGAAGGCCGGCCCACGCAGCTTTGCAATCACCGGCTTCTCGCAATCCATTATTCCCATGACGTGCTTGCGGGCAATCCGTGTTGTGAGATTCAACACCGCCGGTGGTGCCGGCTCGGAGTCGCTGTCCTTCAGTAGCGAAAGATCAGCACCCGAGCAGAAGGAATCACCCTCTCCCGTTAGGATAATCACAGAAACGTACTGGTCTTCCCAGACATCTTCCCAAATTCGGGCCAGTTCCTCGCTCATCGCCGGCGTGACCGCATTGCGCCGCCCCGGATTGGCGAGCGTTATTGTCATGATCCGTTCACGTATCACAATCTTCAATGCGGTATACGTTGCGTAATCGATGGTTCGGCTGCGCTCGAATGCCATGCTTGCCTCCCGGCGCCAGCTAACGCCCAACGCCCCAAATCAAATCCGCCGCGTCCGCTGCCTGTGCGGAGCGTCCACCAAGTTCTGAAAGCAGTGCCTTCAGCCGGTAGGTCCAGAGGTGCAACGGATGCTCCAGCGTCACGCCCATCGCACCAAAAAACTGATGCAGATCATAAACGATGCCGGTCGCCGCGTCTTGCGCGAAATGCGCAGCCAGCGCGGCGTCCCCCGGGTCGCCACTATCGGCCGCCATCAGCGCCAACCACCGCGCGCCGCCCGCCCGCACGGTCGCCTCGGCCAACCGGTGCCGCATACCTTGGAAACTGCCAAGCGGCCGGCCGAACTGCTTGCGTTCGCTCACATATGTCACCGTGCATCCAATGGCCGAATCCAGCAACCCGGCAATCTCCGCCGCCAGTGCCACCTGCCAGCGCGCCCGCAGCGTCGCGGCCGGCACATCATGTGCAACCGCGCCGGCCGCATGATCCGCTTCCGTTACGAGAATCGCCATCGGATAGGCGAATATCGTTTCTATATTGCACACATCCCCCGCAGCCGCAGTGAAGGAAGTCACTCGATCCCTGTGCAACACAATTACCGTTGCACCCGGCGCCAGAAACCGCACCGGGCGCGCCGGCGCGCCCGCCTCCACCGCGCAAACTGGCCGTTTCACATCAGCACCAAGCAGCGGTCGCAACAATGACGAAGCTGCCACTTCGGCCGCGTAGGGCAGCCGCGCCAACTGTGCCACCACCAACGCCGCTGTCAGCGCGCCCAATTCCGGCTCGAACGCCATATCCAGAAAACCGCCGTCTTCGAGTGCCCTGTCCAGTTCCCCGCTCACGAGCGTGAATCCTCGGCTGTTGATCGGTGCATTTGCATACGGTTTGGCGAGCCTCTCGAGCGCGCCCAGAATCGCGGACTGTTCCGCCGAAAGCGAAAGCTCCATCAACGCGGCTCCCGCGGCAGGCCAAGCAATTCGGTCGCCACCAAATTCAACTGAATTTCCGCAGCTCCCGAAGCAATTCCCGCAACGATCGCCCGCTGGTGATGCGCTTTCAGTAACGGCTCCGCTTCGCACAGCGAATCTGGCAAGAACTCCACCACAAATTCACCCACCGCCCGCTCCGCCATAACGGTCGCCACGCGGACCGCGCTGGCTCCGCCGGTGCCGGCCACCCCCCGCACGCGCTGGTCCACAATATCATAGCTGCCGAGGCGCGCCGCTTCGCACAATGACGCCGCGCGGCTCGCCTGAACGCGAACCGCCTCTCCAATAAATGCGCCACGAGACTGCAGGATTGTTACGGCACGGCCTAGTGCGCGCCGCGCCAGTGCGTAGCGTGGAATTCCCAACCGCTCATTATTCAAGGAAAAGCCGATGATGTCCCACGCACCGCCTTCTTCGCCCAAAAGTGCCTCCCCCTGCACTTCGGTGCCATCGAAAAACACCTCATGAATGTCGCCCTCGCCAATCAGGCTCGGAATACTGCGTACCTCGATGCCCGCGCTATCCATCGGCACCAGAAAAATGCTGATACCGCGCTTGCGATCGGTGCCTGTGCGGGCCAGCAAAAAACAGGTTTCCGCAAGCCCCGCGTAGGAGGTCCAAATTTTCTGGCCCTCGATGCGATATATATCACCATCGCGTGTCGCCCGGGTACGCAGCGCAGCGAGGTCCGATCCCGCATCCGGTTCCGAAAACCCCTGGCACCATATCGCATCACCACGCGCAATCCGCGGCAAATAGCGGGCCTGCTGCGTGGCACTTCCATAGCGCATCAGCGTCGGACCGATCCAGTTGACATTCATGTATTGCGCGCCGCGCGGCTCGCCGGCTTGCCACATCTCTTCCGCCAGAATAATCTGGCACCACGCATCCATCCCCCGCCCGCCCCACGCGATGGGCCAATGTGGAATCAACAGTCCGGCCTCGGCCAACTTGCCGCAGAACTGGCGCGAAAATTCAGTCTGTTCCCGCGAACCCGGGCCATGATGGGCGCGGTGCTCCCAGTCCGCCGGCAGATTTTCCGCCAGGAACGCGCGAATTTTTTCTCGGAATGCCTGATGTTGCGGGGCCCATTCGAACTTCATTTAGAACGCTCTATTCACGGTACTAAGGTAGGGAAGGAAGTATTTCTTTTTTGAAAAAAAGAAACAAAAAACTCTTGCTCGTTGAGGCGAACCAAACAATTCAAAAGTTTTTTGTTTCTTTTTTTCAAAAACGAAATACTTCCTTCCCTACCTACCTTCTATGCGGCCAACGACGAAATAAACCCACGCGCAACCGCAATATCGCATTCATCGCCCAGGCTCGCGAGTTGTTCATTGAGCAGTGCGCGTTTCAGATACAAATGACACGGATGCTCCACCGCCATTGCCATACCACCATGCAACTGCATCGCATCTTCTGCGATCGCCCGAAAGGCCGAACTGGCAATCGACTTGGCGCCTTTAGCCAGCAAAACGCCCTCGGCGCACGGCCGTGCGTCGATATCCGCCACATAGTGCAGCAGCAACGCCTCGGCCGCAACCACCGCGGTTTTCAGGTCCGCGCAACGGTGTTTCAAGGCCTGGAACATGGCGAGCGGACGGTCAAACTGGCGGCGGTTTTTCAGATGCGTCACCGTCTCGTCCAAAATCTTGCCGGCCGCGCCGACACAATCGGCTGCGATCGCCACATGAAGGTGTATCGAAAAAGCGTCGAGTGCCGCTTCGGCCGCCGCACCGCGCGCGATCACCGTGGCGGTGTCGAAATGGGCATTGCTGATATCGAGGTCGAATAGAGTGCGTGTGGTATCCCATGTCGGTCGCGCAACACAAAGCACATCACGGTCCAATGGCACGACCGCCACCAGCGGTTCACCGGCGATGACGACCAGCGCATGGCCCGCGCAATCGGCACCAATCACGGCGCGCAACCTGTGGCCCTGCGCAAAATCCTGCGAAGGATCACGCAACGAAACCGCCAACCGCTCGCCCCCCGCAATCCGTTCGATCCAGGCGTCGCGCACGGGCGATGCGGCGCAGGCGGTAAGCGTTGCGATGGCGAGCAGGGACGCCGGCAGCAACGCCGGCGAGAGCACACGCCCCATTTCCATATAGAGCCAGCAACAAGCCGTCAGATTTTGCGCAAGTCCGCCAAGTGGCTCAGGCGCCGTCAGCGCCGGCCAGCCCGCCGCGGTAAGCCTGCGCCAGGCCTCGTCGGGATGCATCGTCGCGATATCGGCAAGCAATTTGCGCGCCGCTTCACACAGTTCGGTCTGTTCGATGCTCACCCGGCACCGCCCGCAAGCCGCCAGGCCTTCGGTTCACGCGGCATGTCGAGCAGTCGTTCCGCAATGATATTGCGTTGTATCTCGTCGCTGCCCCCGGCGATGGACCAGGCGTAGGAATTCATGAAATCGACCGCCCAATTGCCGGTTTCCTGGCTGCCGCCGGAGGTGAAATCCTCACGATACTGCCCCGCAAGCCCGCTGATGCGAAGCCCCAGCGACGTGTAGGCGCGCAACACCCGCGCATAGTACAGCTTGACAACGGAAGCGTCGCCCGCACGCTCCTCGCCGGCAATGCGCCGCTTCAGAAACCCATCCGACAAAGCCACCAGCGCATCGATCTGCGTGCGCAATCTACCCAGTTCACGCAGGATAAGCGGGTCTTCGGTGCACCCGGTTTGCACCATTTCGGATGCAATTCGCCACAATCCACCGCGCATGCGGCGGCCAAGTTCCATCAGCGTCAGCCCGCGCTCGGATGCCAAGGTGGATTGTGCCACCCCCCACCCCCCGCCTTCTTCGCCCAATCGATTCTCGACCGGGATCACAACGCCATCCATGAAAATCTCGGCGAATTCCTCATCGCCGGTAATTTGCCGGATTGGCCGAACCGTCACGTTCGGTCCTTTCATGTCCATAATCAGGAAGGTCAGTCCTGCCTGTTTGGCACCTTCGGAGGACGTACGCACCAACAGCAGACATTTGTCGGCATACTGCGCCATCGTCGACCATATTTTCTGCCCGGTCACGACATACACATCGCCACGACGCTCGCCGCGGGTTCTCACCGCCGCCAGGTCCGAGCCAGCACCCGGCTCGGAAAATCCCTGGCACCAAATCTCCCCGCGCAGAATGCCGGAAAGATGTTGCGTTGCCTGCTCTTTCGTCGCCCATTCCAGCAGCGTGGATGCCGCATGATAAAGCGAAACGAAGTACAGGATCAGGCGCGGTGCGTCAGCGCGCGCAATTTCCTCGTAGATGATGCTCTGTTCGGCAAGTCCCTGTCCGCCGCCCGGCCAGCCCGCGGGCCAATGGGGCGTGGCGTACCCTGCGGCCACCATCTTGGAAAACCAGTCCCGCTGTGCCGCGACAAAACGCTCCTGGCTGCATCCCGTCATCGCCGCGCGCCAGTTCGTTGGCATGTTGGCGGCCAGCCAAACGCGCACGTCATGACGCAGAAGTTCCGCGCGATCAGGCAAAATTGTCACGTCATACGCTGCTTCATGGTCACGCCGCCTTGGTGGGCGACAGCGCCGCCATCTCAACCTGCCCCGTCGCCATGCCGCTCATGAAACCGCCATCGACAGGGAGCAGAACACCATTCACGTAGCTCGCCGCAGGGCTGTTGAGAAACACCAGCGGCGCCGCCTGCTCCTCGGGCGTGGAGCGCCGGTTAATCGGCTGTGTCGCCATATCCAATACCGCCATCGGTGTCGCCCGCTCAAAATCCTTCATCATCGGCGTCTGCGTCGGTCCGGGCGCCGTGCAATTGATGCGAATTCCGCGCTTGATAAGATGAAATGAGGTCTGCATCGTCCATACGATGACCGCTTCCTTCGAAAACGCATAACCCTCCCGCACGATATCGGCGTGGTCCGCACTCCATGTCACGGCATCGTCGAAGCCCGCGACTTGCAGGAATTCTTTATGCACCGGAATTCGCCGGCTCCAGCCAAGACCGCCGGTGGAAGAGATACTCGCAATCGCACTGCCTGCCGGCATCAGGGTAATCACCTGCTCGGTCAAATGACGCGTGCCGATGAAATTGACCTTCATGACATCCAGGGGAGCGCAAGTTTGCGGCAGGCCCGCGCAATTGAACAGCGCGTCCACCCGGCCACCGATGGCGCCGACCGCCGCGTCGATCGATACTCTATCGCGCAAATCCACATTATGAAACGATGCCAGGCTCAGCGCGCAATCCTTGTAATCAATGCCGTGAACCTCCGCGCCGAGGGCGAGCAGCAGCCGGGCGGTGGCCTCACCCATGCCGGAAAAACAGCCGCTGACAATAACGCGCTTACCGTCGTATCCTGGAAACTTGGTCATCTTTTCCTTCCTGTGTCAGCAGATCTGCCGTTGCTTGCCGGATCGATCTCAGCGAAAATCATCCTCCGGCCAAACCCGGCCGTGTCTATATCGCCCGGCCGTCAATTCCCTGCCGTGAATGCCCGAACGGCCAAGGCAGCAACGTCGCAGAAACCCGAGTGGTCATAAAGTGACGGCCGGCGCTCTTCGGCCGCATCATCGAAGGGGCGTTATTCCGTGTATCGCAAACACTACCCATTGCAAGCACGAAGCTGCAAGCGCGAAGCCACCTCACCGAACTCTCGTAATCCGCGAATCGCGCGCCCTTCAGGTTCGAGGTGATCATGAAAACAACCGCGGCCACCCCACCACGTCCGCTGCCCCGGCTCGACGCCGACAACCGCGCTTTCTGGACCGGCGGCGCGACCGGAGAATTGCAAATCATGCGGTGCGCGAATTGCGCCGCCTTCATCCATCCGCCCAGGCCGGTTTGCCGCCACTGCCTGTCCGACAATGTCAGGCCCGAGGCGGTCGCCGGAACGGGCATCGTCGACACGTTCACTGTCAACTACCAGCCCTGGTATCCTGGCCTAGAAGTGCCATTCGTCATTGCACGTGTCGCGCTCGATGGCGCGCCCGGCGTTTTCCTCACCACCAACATCGTCGGCTGCCCACCTGACTCAGTCGATATCGGTGATCGCGTCCGAGTAACGTTCCTGCAGCAGGAGGAAATTTATCTGCCGCTATTCGAAAAGATCGACTGAAAGGAAGCAGTTCTTTTTTGAAAAAAAGCACCAAAAAACTTGTTCCCTCGCGCCTGCACTCAGGTTCGGGACCATGGTTGGCGAGCCGGGGATTGCGTCAGCAAGGGCTTTTCCGCTACTTGCCGACATAAGCATCAAGATTGCGGTGGAAATTAATCACCGGCACCTCTTGCACAGGATTGGGGCGGCACTTGGTGAACACTGATGACTTCATGCCCCTCTGAACCTGCGCCATGTTCGAAACATCCTGGTCAATGATGCCCGAAAAACTTTCGCGGGAAGGGTCCAGGATCACCCGTCGTTGCAGCGGTGGTTCCTTGCCCGGCGCGTAACGGACCAGCGACCATATGTCGAAAATACAACGGTCAGGATTGTCGCCGTCCGGCCTGCCGCGATAGCACAGCGCACCATCAAACCAAGGCAAGGTCACGAAGTTCGGAAAAATATGCCAGTCGGCACCGGCCTTGGCCATGTGTTCGTAGGTCGCACCTTCCGGATAGCCCACGCCCTCCGCCTCCGCTGCCCTGCGGCCCAATTCAACCGCGGTGCCGAACGCCGTCATGGCGTCCACGGCATTGGGCAGAACATTCATCAATTCGCGCGACGCCTGATAATCGCGTTCGCTGAACAGCGCCTTCAGCGTGTCCTCGTAAATCTGGAAGAACTCCATCACCGCCGGCCGCGCATCTTCCGGTGGCGGCCGGTTAAGGCGCGGCGAGGGAGTCGCCAATGGCGATAATCCACGCTCATAGGTGAAGACCGAGTGCCTTCCCCTGGCATAGCTGTTTGTGTAATCATCGCCGAAAATATGCAGCAACTGCGGATGGGTCGCGGCAACGTGATAGCCCTCAATGAAGGCCTCAACACCAACCTTCCAATTGCATTCCAGATGCAGGGTGACATACCATCGATACCGCATCTTCTCGAATTCGAACGGCCCCAGCGCGTCGGTTACGCCTTCGAGATAGTCGGCCAGCGATTCCCCCTCGTCACGAAAATCGATCCAGACAAACCCCCCCCAGGTCTCGAGCCTCACACGATGAAGGTCCAGTGGCTCCTCGTCCAGCCCGCCTTCCCAGTCTTCACGGTCCTGAACGCGCAGATTTTTCCCGTCCAGGTCGAACAGCCAGCCGTGGTAGCCGCAACGCAGCACGCTGGCCTTGCCGCAACCCGCAACGAGGCGCCGGCCGCGATGCGGGCAGACATTGTGATACGCAATGATATTACCGCTTTTGGCGCGCGCGACGATGATCGACTCGTCGGCAATTTCGTAGGTCAGGAAATCGCCAATCTCCGGAATCTCTTCCTCGCGACAAGCAATTTGCCAAGTCCGCGGCCACAGGAGCCGCTTCTCCTTCTCGGCGAATTCGTGCGAGATATAGCGCGAAGGATCAAGCGTCGTGAGCGGCCGGCTACCTGGATATGAATTCGTCACGTCGCGCACTACCCCTCTCTGATTTGGCAGGCCCCAAAAAATAAAAGCTTCTTGGTTCTTTTTTCAAAAAAGAACTACTTCCCACTTCCCACCCCGTGCCGAACACCGACAGGTGCGAGGCTATCACCCGGCCGCTGCCGTCTCTTGACCTTATCAGACAAGCCTTCGCGGCGATCGCGCCCTTACTGCTGCCCCTCCGCGTACCAAGTTCTAAACTCCTGGTAATTCGGCATTTCTTCCGAATTGGCTTTTGGGTCGATAACGACATGAACAACTGCGGTCTTGCCGCTGGCGTAAGCCCGCTCGATCGCGGGCACGATATCTTCTTCCCGTTCCACGTATTCGCCGTGGCACCCCAGGCCTTCCGCGGTCTTGTCGAAGCGCACGTCCTTGCTCCAATGCACCCCTGTTTCCGCAGACTGCATCCCGAAGGTGCGTTTATACACGCCAACTTCGAGGCCCCATTGGTTGTCGACACCGACCACGCAAACCAGAGGCAGCTTCAGGCGTGCGGCGGTTTCCAGCTCCGAAATATGGAAAAGAAAAGCGGAGTCGCTGGTCAAAAGCATGACAGGCCGCTTTCTGCCATCCGCAACCGACGCGCCCACGGCGTAGGGAAGACCGGTCCCCAGATGGCCAAAATTCTGGTTCCAGATCACGTCGTGCGGTTTGGCCTGCGAATAGGTCCATTGGAATATCACCGTGGCGCCACCATCGCGCACCATGATGCCGTCTTTCGGGAAAGCCTTTGTCGCCTCGACAACAAATCGCGCCGGGTGGATCGGCGTGCGGCCCGATGGCGCGCTCGCGGCCAGTTCCGCCAACTTGTCGGCATCCTGCTTGACCCACCGTTCAAGGTCCGGCGCCGGCAAGTGCTCAGACCCATGCAGCGCCGCCACCAGTTGCGGAACAATTGCGCGCAGGTCGCCAACCAGCGGCACGTCGATCGGCCGATTTATACCGATCGCGGAGGGATCTTGCTCGACATAGATCCATTTCCGGCTGGCATTGTTGTCAGCCCAGTGGCGCGAACGGCCGTAATGCACCGGCTCGCCTATTTCGGTGCCCAGAGCGATACAAAGATCGGATTTCACCACTGCCTCTACCGCGGACGCTGAAAACCCGTACGGAAATGTCCGTTCCTCCAGCCCCTCGATAAAGGAAGTGCCGCCGGACGTCTGAATCACCGGGCATTGCAGCAGGTCCGCCAACGCCTTGACCGGCGCGCCCGATCGCGACGTGTGCACGCCGTGGCCCACCAGCAGGATCGGGTTTGCCGCCGCACGGATGAAAGATACCGCCTGGGCGATTTCTTTGGCGCCCGCGCTCTGGTTCGTGAGGCGATAGGCACGCGGCGCGAGCGGCGCCGGCACGTCGAGTTCCTGCAGGATGACATTGGCCGGATATTCGACATACACCGGCCCCGGCCTGCCGGACATCGAACGGCGCACCGCCTCGCGAATGATCTCGTCCGTCTGATCGGCATATTCGATGGAAGCGCAATATTTGACCGACGCCTCGAACAGGCCGGCCTGCTGCACGAATTGAATTCGCCCGCGGCGCACACGCTGTTCGGTAATGCGGGCGCGCTGGCCGCCAATAAAAATGACAGGCGAATTCTCCACCTTGGCGCACATCATGGCGCCGGCCATATTGGCAATACCCGGCCCGAGCGTGCCGATGCAAAAGCCGGGTTTGCCGGTCATGCGTGAAGCGGCCTCCGCCATAAATCCCGCGCATTGTTCGTGATGCGGTGTCACCACCTGCCAACCGCGGCTTTCCGCCTCCAGGAACATGTGAACGAAATTCGGGTCGGGAATGCCGAACAACGTATTGATACCCTCGGCTTCCAAGAGTTGCAGGATGCGTTCGTAAACAGCTACGGGCACAATTTACTCCTGATGGGTTCGAGATGATTCAAGAAAGTAGTTCTTTTTTGAAAAAAGAACCAAAAAACTTTTGTTCTGTTCTGATGTGCAAAGGAAATATACTTCTTCCTTAATATCCCCGCGTCGATGTCCAGTGCTCCACCTCGCCAGGCTTGTAGGATTCGCCAGGCACTTTGCCCGACGCGGTTTTCAGGTCAAAACCTATCGGGTCGGGCGACTCCAGCTGAACGCCGAACGTCGAAAGCGCCCAGCTCGTCATCACATAGTGACCGATCGAAAACACCAGATCCATCAATTGCCTGCGGTCGAAATATTTGCCGAGCACCGCCCAGGTCTGTTCGCCAATGCGTCCGGCATCGATCATTTCGTCCACCGCGCACACGGCAGCCTCGTCCTGTTCGTTCCACGTGCCCGCCGAAGCGGCGCTGCGCAGGTGACCTATCTCATCGAGCGTAAGGCCGGCCTTGAGCCCGTAGCCGACGTGATTGTGCCACTCATATTCCGATTTCACGCGCCATGCGACGCGCAGGATAATGATTTCAAGCACCCGCGTGGAAAGCGAGTTGTTGACCAGGAGATGCTTGCTCCAGATGTTGAAAGCCTTGCCCAGGTCCGGATGATTGCCCATCACCATGATGATGTTTGTCTTCGAACCTTCCTCCCAGGAATTAGGCTCCCCCCAGAAGGCGAACACTTCGCGCGCCGCATCGGTCCATTCCGCGCGTGGCAACGGCAGAATACGGGGCGTAATGACCGTCGGCGCCGGCCATGGCAACGCGAAGTCCGGTTCGTTCTCGGCCACTATGCAACTCCCTGCGTGTCATGGTGCACCATCACCGGGTCCCGGCGCCATCGGCTACCGCCTGCGCCAGCCGCCGGGAAACGAGATCCCGCAACTCGCTCGTCTTCACCTTGGCACTTCCCGTCAGGCGCAGCTCGTCTTCGGAAAAAAACAGCACCCGGCGCGGAACCTTGTAGCTGGCCAGCTTCTCCCGCATGAACGCGCGCACACTCTCTTCGTCCAGAACCCTGCCGTCATGCGGCACAATGCACGTGACCACCAATTCGCCCAACGTTTCGTGCGGCACCCCAACCGTTTGCGCCACCCGCACACCGGGGCAATCCCTGACCACCTCGTCCACCTCAATGGGGGAGACGTTGGCGCCACCCGTCTTGATGATGTCGTTCAGGCGGCCCTCCCAGAACAGACGGCCCGATGCATCGATATACCCGCCGTCGCCGGTCGGAAAATACCCCTCGTCGTCCAATGTCTGATCCAGCGGCACACCAAGATATCCCAACATGAGCGTGGGACCTTTGATGGCAATTTCGCCACGCTGGCCCAGCGGCACCACTCTGCCCGTCAGCGGATCGACGATCTTGAGGCTGTTGCCGGGCAGCGGCAAACCATGGCTGCCGCCGGCCTCGTCGCGCGACGTATTTGCCGGAAAGCCAGTGCTGAGCGTGAATGTTTCAGTGTTGCCATAGCAATGGCGCGGCTCGATCCAGCTTGTTCGCACGGTGGCATGCCGCGCCACCGGCGTTTCGATATCGACATAGACAAGCGACGACAAATCGGCGCGCTCCCAGTTTTCGGCCGCCTCGAGCTGCGCCCATTGGTGCGGCCACGCAAACAGAAAACTCACCCGCTCGCTCGCCATCAAATCGAGCGCCTCCTCCGGCTGAAATGTTCGTTGCAATACCAGAGAACCTCCCGCCGCCAGGGTGGCACCCAGCACCATGGCGAAATTGCCCGACCAGAAGAAGCCGTTCGCGGTCCAGCTGCGCACGCCGTCGCCAAGCCCCAGCATGCGCCGCATGCGCCAAAGCTGGATCGTCACGCCGCGATGCGCGCTCAATATTCCCTTCGGCCGCCCGGTGGAGCCCGACGAAAAGAACAGCAAGGCCAATTCGGCGGGCAGCACCGTCGCCGCGCGCGCATTCACATGCGCGTCCGGCACATCGGCACCGCACGCAAGAAAATTCTGCCAGTTTTCAATCGCACCCATCGGCGCGGTATCGTCAACCACCGTCACGCGCCGCAAAAAAGGAAATCTGTCGGACCGCAGCCCGCCCGGCGCCGCCGCCTCAATCCGCGGCTCGAGCGCGCACAGCATCGCGGCAAAATCCCTCTTCAGAACACGACGTTCCAGAAGCAGCACGGAACAGGCGGAACTCGCGAGAAGATAATCGAGCTCGCTCTGCGTGGAAAACGTGCTGAGCGGCGTCGCCACCCCGCCCGCCAACGCCGTCCCGAAAACGCTCGACAGGAATTCCGCCCGGTTGGTCATCAGCACGCCAACCCGCTCGCCCTTGCCGAGCCCGCCGGCGATCAGGCTTTTTGCCACTGCAACGGAACGATCCCACAGGTCGCGGTAACACCACCGTTCCATCGAACCGTCAGCGCAACGCTGAACCACGGCTTCACGTGCCGCATAGCGCTCGGTCACCTCACGGATGAAACCGCAGAGCGTTGCCACGCCGATCTCCGGCTCCATCGCCAGCGGCATGCCCCTCACGCTGGAAAGCGACTGATGTTGCACGAACCGATGATCATTCATGACAGGCCCATCCTGTCCCCCGGCTGCCTGGCGATCAGTACGGCAGTTCCACTTCGTTCATGGCAGTAACGACCTTCTTGCCGTCCTGATTGGTCATCGTCGTCTGTACCCGCACAACCGGAAATCCCCAGGAGGCGTTTTCGATTTTCTCGGTCACGACACCATCGATGAACGTAACATCGCCTTCGAACGCCGGGCCGCGAAAATCCGACTTTGCGTAACGAACCATGCCGTCATGACCGGCCCACGATGCCAGGTAATCGGTATTCCACGCCGCCATGGTCGCGCCATACCCATAGGCACGCGCCATGCCCACCTGCTCGGCCTTGCCGTTATCGATATGACCGCGTGACGGACCGACATAGATACCATCCCGCAGCCGCGGATCGATCAAGGCCGCTTCCTCGTCGAAGCCGAAGCCCTCGATCCATCCCATGTCCTGATTGATCCACGGATCTTCCAGCCCCTCCGGCGCGGTCCAGTAAAAACTGCCCCAGATATTGAATATGAACGCACGATACTCCGTCGTGAAACTGGCGATGGAGTGCGGGCCGATGACGCGCCGCGGCAAGTTGTCGCCCACCTGCACCTCATCCCAATGCGGCGACTTGCCCGCCCGGTTGGCCATGAACCAGTCACGCCGGATCCGATCGATGCCGGCCAGTTCGTCCACGGTCCAACGCTTCAATGCGCCCGCGGTACCTTCGTACATGCCGCGCTTCTGCGCCTCCGCGGCCAAGTAACGAATGACCGTGGAGCGCGACTTGGCAACCAGGTTGCCGTGCTGGTTGCGGTGCGTGGTATCCCCGCGCGCAAACATCGTGGGCCCGGCGAACTTCGTATCGGCCAGTTTATAATCATGGAACCGGCGCTCCTGGAAGAGCTGGTCGCCCGGCCGCACATGGGTGCCGTACCACCACCATTCCTCGCCGCCAAAGATCAAATGCGAACCGGGAATACACCCGGCGCAGGCGCCCTGTGTACCGTGCCCATAATCTAACGCCACGGCGATGGATTGCGGCGCGATAATGCCGCCGAACTTGGTGCCGCGCGCGAAATTCTCATCCCAGTGCAGCGGATTGACGTAGTCCATCGCCATCACCCAGCGGCGGATATCGGTCTTGTTGCAAGGCTCCCACAACTGACCCCCGCCCACCAGCTTGCCGACCCGGTGTTCGACATCGCTGACGTCCAGCATCAATGCCGCGTCGACATCCGCCACTCCATCCTCCATCGCCACTTGTTTCGTGGTGTGCGGCAAGGTGGAACGGCTTGCTTGACCGATGGAGACAAAAGCGATAGCCGCTCCTTCCCGAAGAAAAGAACCAAGAGACTTTTATCCCTGCGCCGGCACAAGGAGAAAAGTTTTTGGTTCTTTTTTTCAAAAAAGAACTACTTTTGTTTTGTTTACTGAACGCGCCCCCGCGACCTCACCTGCGTCGGCGACGCGGAAAGCCAGCGATTACACCGACGGCTCATGACGGATTGTTCCGCAAAGCCCAGCTTTTCCGAAATGCGCGCCAGACCCAGGTCGGTCTGCTGCAAATAGTACAGCATGATGTCGCGCCGCACCTCGTCCCTGATTTTTTGAAACGACGTGCCTTCCGCCGCCAGCCGCCGGTGCAGCGTCCGCGGATGCAAATGAAGTTCCTCGGCCACCCGTTCGTTCGTGCACGCCTCGGTTCCCAGCAACTGTCGGATCAGCCCGCGCGCCTGCGCGCTCAGCGGTGGATGATGGCAGGTAAATTCGGCGTCGATATAGGCCGCCGCCTGCCGGTACGCCTGCGTGTCCGGGGCCACGATCGCGCGCGCCAGGTCGCGCTCCGCGAATACCACGCCATCCTCGTTCTGACCAAAAAACACGTCGCACCCGAAATAGCGGTGATACCGCGAAACCGGTGCGACGGGTTGATGGCGGAAATGAACCTGCCGGGCCCTGGAATAACCGTCGGTGAGTTCCATCGCGGTCTGATGGCCCAGCAGCATCAGCTGCTCGGTCACCTGGCAACGGTTGGGTAGCTGGTCCAGCAGAATATCGTGCCCGGCGAAATACGTGCGTTCCGACGGGCAATGCTTCAGCGACATGCGCACCGCCAGGCTGTGCGCATAGCCGTGCAACGTCACGTAGGCCAGCGCGTCCCCCAGCGTGGCCGAATTCCGCATCACGTGCCCGAGCGGCCCGAACATCGCGCCGCCACGCTGCAGCCGCGCCAGCCGCATGCCGAAATCAGGGCACCGCAGCTCCGTCGCCGCAATCTCCATCAGGTGAACGATCTGACGATAGGTTGCATTGATGCCCGCACGCGACACGCTCTGCGGGCTCACCCCCGCCATGTCGAACAGCGCCTGCGGATCACCCTGAAGCTCCAGCACGAGCTCCGGAAAGAAGCGCAGCATCTTTGCATGCACAACCTCGAAGCTTTCCTGAACGCCGGCCTCTCGAACCACCTGGGAACTATGTCCCATGCCATTTCTCCCAAACTCTTTTAACATGGCGCCGCGCACGGCCATGCGATTGCCACTAAGCCACCGCATTTGTCCGCTTCGGTCAAGCTGTCATCGCGGTCTTGCGGCTACTCCTCCCCAAAACCGTGCTGCTAGCTGCGGCAGATCGGACACAGGGAATGGATGCCATCACGGAAGAGCTCCTGGCCCTTCTCGACCGCGAGAAGATTCGCGCCTGTATCGCGCGCCTCGCGCGCGGCGAGGACCGCCGCGACCCCGATCTGATCAGCGCCTCATGCTGGCCGGACTTGACCAGCGACTACGGCGTGTTCGCCGGCGGCTTCCACGAATACCTCGCCTGGGTGGTGCCCGGTTCGCCCGCCGTATCGGTCACCCAGCATGTGCTGGGCCAAAGCCTCGTTGAGCTCGCCGGCGAAACGGCACGTGCGGAAACGCAAATCATCGCCTATCATCGCGTGAACATGGGCGCGCAGGAACGCGACACCTGCATCGGCGGCCGCTATCTCGACCGGTTCGAGCGGCGCGGGCAGGAATGGCGCCTTGCCCATCGCACCATGCTGTATGACTGGTTGCAGGATTTGGGAAACTCGGTTGACTGGTCACAAGGCTTGATGGGCATGAAGTTCAGCAGCGGGCATTTCACCGGCCGCGCTGCCGGCGACTATAGCGAGATTTTCTTCGGCACAAGTCGCCCTGCATAAACCGCCGAAACGACCGACCGTCCGCGATGCGACGCCATATCTCGACATTCTGGGAGCAAATATGAATTGCCAGCCGACTGAAACGCCGCCACCCGAGCTTGTCGATATCGAAGCGCTCCGGGAACGCTACCGGCAGGAACGCCTCAAACGGCTCAATCCGGACGCCACCGGGCAATATATCCGCGCCCGCGGCAAGTTCGCGCGTGTCTATGCGTCCGACCCGCACATGCCGGTCATTCCCCGCGACCCTATCGTCGAGGAACGCGACGTCGCCATCCTCGGCGCCGGCTGGTCCGGGCTGCTCGCCGCCTACCATCTCAAACAGGCCGGCGTCACGACATTCCGCAACATCGACCACGCCGGCGATTGGGGCGGCGTGTGGTATTGGAACCGGTATCCCGGTATTCAGTGCGACAACGACGCGTATTGCTATTTGCCGCTGCTGGAAGAAACCGGCTTCATGCCGTCGAAGAAATTCGCCGACGGCCGCGAAATCCTTGATTACATGAAACTGATTGCCGGCCGCTACGGCCTCGGCGCGCATGCGCTGTTCCACACGCGGGTGACCGGCCTGCGGTGGGACGCGGCAAGCGGACGCTGGCGCATTTGCACCGATCGCGGCGACGACATAAAAGCTCGTTTCGTAGTCATGGCCAACGGCCTGCTCAACATGCCGAAATTGCCCGGCATTCCGGGGATCGGTGATTTCCGCGGCAAGATGTTTCACACCAGCCGCTGGGAATACGACTATACCGGCGGCAGCAACGCCAACCCGGTGCTCGACAAACTGGCCGACAAGCGCGTGGCCATCATCGGCACCGGCGCCACGGCGATCCAGGCAACCCCCTATCTTGGCAGATACGCCAAGCAACTTTACGTGCTGCAGCGCACGCCCTCCACCGTCGACGAACGCCACAATCCGCCGACCGATCCGCAATGGGCGGCAAGCCTGCAGCCCGGCTGGCAGAAGGCGCGCAAACGCAACTTCCACCGCGCCGCGATGGAACGTTTCGCACGCGGCGAACCCGACCTGATTTGCGATATCTGGACCGAAATCAACCGCAACCTGTCGGCCGAACTCGAAGCCGAAGGCTGGCCCGAACTGTCGATCCAGGAATTCGTTGCCCGCCGCGAGGTCGTCGACTACCGCGTCATGGAACGGTTGCGCGCGCGTGTCGAAGCCATGGTGCAAGATCGCCGGACAGCCGACGCGCTCAAGCCCTGGTACCGCTTCCTGTGCAAGCGCCCGGCCTCGAACGACGATTTCTACCCCACCTTCAATCGTCCAAACGTCCAGCTCATCGACGTCTCCGACACGCGCGGCGTCGAGCGCATGACCCAGAACGGCTTCGTCGCCAATGGCGTCGAAGTCGAAATAGATTGCATGATCTTTGCCAGCGGCTTCGAAGTCACCAGTGATCTCGATCAGCGCTGGGGAATTGATGTCATCGAGGGACGCGGCGGCGTTTCGCTCTACGATCACTGGCGTGACGGTTACACAACCCTGCACGGCATCATGACGCGCGGTTTTCCAAACCTGTGTTTCACCGGCTACGTCCAGAGCGCGCTAAATGCCAGTACCACCGAGCAGATGAGCGGGCACACGCACCACGTTGCCCACATTATCCAAGAAGCGCTGGCGCGCGGTGCCACCGAAGTCGAGCCGAGCCGGCAGGCGGAGGATGAATGGGTTCGGCACGTGCGCGAAACGGCAATCGATGCCCAAATTTTCCTGCGCGAATGCACGCCCAGCTATTTCAATGGCGAAAGCTCGGAAAAACCGCGCCTCTACGCGGGCGAACCTTACGGCCCCGGCTGGGATGCCTTCACCGCCTTGCTGCAAACATGGCGCGACAACGGCGACCTGGCCGGCCTCGTCGTCACCAAAACGAGCCAGCCCGCCGGCGAGACGGTTCCTGTTCCGTAATACGCCCGCGATGAAGGAGACAACAAGTTGGGTTTGCTCACCGGCAAGGTTGCGGTTGTTACGGGTGCCAGCCGCGGGATCGGCAAGGGAATAGCCGTGGCCCTCGGGCAACAGGGCGCCACGGTCTATGTAACGGGCCGGACGGTCACGCCAGGTGTGCATTTCCTGCCCGGAACGGTCAGCGAAACCGCGGCCGAAATCGACAGGCGGGGCGGCACCGGCATCGCCGTCCCGGTGGACCACGCAAACGATGCGCAAGTGGAAAGCCTGTTCCAGCAAGTGGTGCGCGAGCAGGGGCGGCTCGACCTTCTGGTCAACAACGCCTTCACCTTGTCGGACGACCTCATCGTTGCGAAGCCGTTCTGGGAGAAGCCGCTTTCGAACTGGGAAATGGTCGATGTCGGTGTCCGCTCGAACTTCGTCGCCGCCTGGCACGCGGCAAAAATCATGGTGCCGCAAAAATCGGGCCTGATCATTGCTATTTCGGGCTATGTCGGCGTCACCTACACCTATGGCGTGGTGTTCGGCACCTGCAAGTCGGCGGTCGACCGCATGGCACGCGACATGGCAATCGAGCTCCAGCCACACCAAGTCGCTTCGATCTCCTTGTGGCAGGGCCTCACTCTTACCGAACGAGCCTATCACAATCTCGAACGCAATCCGGAGATGAAAGCCAGAACCGTCACCAATCCGGCGATCGGCGCCACCGTCGAATTCCCCGGCCGCGTGATCGCCGCACTCGCCAATGACCCGGACATCATGAAGCGCTCGGGCGGCACGTTCATTACGGCGGAGGTGGCACAGGATTATGGGATTACAGACGTCGATGGCAAGGTCATCCCCTCGTTGCGCGCCGAACGCGGTTCGCCGCTGTGGCCGCCGATCGTGTAAGGAAGAAGGCCGCGCACACCGCCCCATGAGCAAAAGTCTTTTGGTACTTTTCTTCAGAAAAGAACGACTTGCCTTTATTCCGAAACTCGTCTGGAAATAGCGCCCCGGCCCGTCCAGCCCCACGGAGCACCCCTTGGCCGACAGCGAAGCCACGTCCGCCCGCATTACCGCCGAGGAAGCCTTGGCACTGCATGCCAGCGGCCGGCCCGGCAAGCTGGAAACGCGCATCAGCAAACCGCTCACCACGGCGCGCGACCTGGCGCTGGCCTACTCGCCGGGGGTCGCCGAGCCGTGCCTGCGCATCGCCGCCGATGCCGCGAAAATATACGATTACACCACCAAGGGCAACATGGTTGCGGTGATATCGAACGGCACCGCGGTGCTCGGCCTCGGCAATCTCGGCGCGCTCGCCAGCAAGCCGGTGATGGAAGGCAAGGTCGCCCTGTTCAAGCGGTTCGCCGACGTGGATGGGATCGATCTCGAAATCAGCACCGAGGACGTGGACGAATTCGTCAATTGCGTGCGCTTCCTCGGCCCCGGCTTCGGCGGCATCAATCTGGAGGACATCCGTGCGCCGGAATGTTTCATCATCGAGCAGCGTTTGCGCGAACTGATGGATATTCCGGTGTTTCACGATGACCAGCACGGCACCGCCATCGTGGCGGCCGCCGGGCTGATCAATGCGTGCCACCTCACCGGGCGCGAATTCGCCGCCACCCGCATCGTGGTGAACGGCGCCGGCGCCGCGGCCATTGCGTGCGTGGAACTGATCAAGGCGATGGGCGCGCGCGGGGAAAACATCATCCTGTGCGACACCAAGGGCGTGGTGCATCGCGATCGCACCGACCTCAACCAGTGGAAATCGGCCCACGCCAGCGAAACGAAGGCACGCACCTTGTGCGATGCGCTGAACGGCGCAGATGTGTTTTTCGGCCTGTCGGTCAAGAATGCGCTGAGCCAGGACATGGTGCGCGAAATGGGGCCGCGGCCGATCATTTTCGCCATGGCGAACCCCGACCCGGAAATCACGCCCGAGGAAGCCCGCGCGGTATGGCCGGATGCGATCGTTGCCACCGGGCGCAGCGACTATCCCAACCAGGTCAATAACGTTCTCGGTTTTCCCTACATCTTTCGCGGCGCCCTGGATGTGCGGGCCAGCACGATCAACGAGCCGATGAAAATCGCCGCCGCCGAGGCGCTGGCGGCGCTCGCGCGCGAGGACGTGCCCGACGAGGTGGCCACCGCCAGCGCGCGGGACGTGCGTTTCGGGCCCGAGTATATCATTCCGAACGCCTTCGATCCGCGCCTGATTTTCCGCATACCGCCGGCGGTGGCCAAGGCCGCCATGGATAGCGGCGTGGCGCGCCGGCCGCTCGCGGATCTGCGCCGCTACACCCGCGAACTCTCCGGCCGGCTCGACACCACGGCGCACGCGCTGGATTTGATTTTCGAGGATGTCCGCGCCAATCCCAGGCGCGTGGTGTTCGCCGAGGGCGAGGAGGAAAAAGTGCTGCGCGCCGCCATCGCCTTCCATAACGAAGGTTACGGCAGCCCGATCCTGATTGCGCGCGAGGACCGCGTGCACGCAACGTTACGCATCTTGGGCATGACATTGCCGCCGGAAATTACCGTGTGCAACGCGCGCTTGTCGGGCCACAATGAACGCTACACGGCGCTGCTCTATGCGCGCCTGCAACGCCGCGGCTTTCTGGTGCGCGATGTGCAACGGCTGGTCAATCAGGACCGCAACATCTTCGCCGCCGCCATGCTCGCCGCGGGCGATGCGGACGCCATGGTCACCGGCCTCACCCGCGCCCGCAGCATCTGCCTGGACGCGGTGAACATGGCCATCGATCCGCTTCCCGGCCGCACCGCGTTCGGGCTCACCATGATGCTCGGACAACGGGAAACGATTTTCATTGCTGATACGCTGATGCATGAACGCCCCTCCCCCGTGCTGCTCGCCGATATTGCCGAGGGTGCGGCCGCCTACGCTGAAAAACTCGGCCACCAGCCCCGCGTGGCGCTGCTCTCGCACAGCACATTCGGACAGCCCCTGCACACCACGGTGCACGGCATCCGCGAGGCCGTCGCCATTCTGGCCGCGCGCGGCGTGGATTTCGAATTCGACGGCGACATGTCGCCCGACGTGGCACTCGAACCCTCGATCCGCGCGCTCTACCCGTTCTGCCGCCTGACCGGAAACGCAAACGTTCTGATCATGCCCGGCCTTCATTCCGCCCACATCACGTCCCGCCTGGCCCCCCGCCTCGGCGGCGGCAGCTCGATCGGCCCGCTGCTGCTGGGCATGCAAAAGGCGGTGCAACTTGTTTCCATGGACGCAACGGTAAGCCAGATCGTCGATCTGGCTGCCTTGGCGGCACATCAAGCGGCGTAATGTGTGCCGCTATCATCCGTAACAGATAAAGGTTTTTCGGTGCTTTTTTTCAAAGCGGAACTGCATTCTTACGGGTCTTCATGGAACCCCGCATTTCGGTCCGCGCCATGACGCGCTACGCCGCCAGGGGCGGGGCGCGGGGTTGGGCAGGAATGCCGGCGGAAAAGATCCAGTCGCCGGGCTTTTCACCTTGGCCGGGGTTTGTCCAGGCATTGCATTCTTTTGGCGCGGGGCGCGGATCGGGCTGGCCTTGAAGCTGCGGGAGGGGTTGCGGCTGGGGCGGTGGTGCGGGGATGAGCGGGATTTCGGGGCGGGCCTCGATGCCGGCGTCGAGGCCGGGCGCGTCGAGCCGGAGGAGTATTTCCTCGGCAAGTTCGCCGTGGCCGGCGAGCAATTTGCCGAGGCCCTGGCGCATCAGTTCGATGCTGTTGCGTTCGTCGTCCGGCAAGGTGTGGCGATCGCGGACAAGGACCAGGTGGGCCTCGGTGAGGCCGCCGAGCGGGGTGCGGGTGTAGGCCAGGTAGGCGGCGCGGCGCTTTTGCTGGCGGGCGGGATCGGTGGGCTCGTAGGTGCCCAGCGCGGCGGCGAGGCGGAGCAGGTGGCGGCGGATGATCTTGCCGAGCAGCGCCTCCATGTCGACGAAATGAAATCGCAAGGCGGCGGGGGACATGCGCAGCGCGCAGGCAAGGCTGCGGAACGTGATGTTGTGTCGCCCCTCGTCGGCAATGAGATATTGGCCGAGCGCAATGATACGCTCGTGCCGCTGGCGCTGCCGCGCGGTGAACGCGAAGTGCGAGGGGTCACGGGCCTGCGCCTTGGCGCGGAGGATGCGGTCTGGGGTTGTCATGAGTGCGGGGTTAGCAGGCCGGGGGCAGGCTGTCAATAGAACTGACAATTTTTGTTAGTGGGCGTGGGATGAGGGGGGCGTGCCGTGGCAACCTGCATTGAGGCTCACCCACCGAAGAAAGGCGGGGGGCTTTGCCCCCTCGACCCCCACCGGCGGCACGCCGGTCGGGGGTCCAGGGGGTGAAACCCCCTGGTCTTCTTCGAAGAGTCGGTCTCAACACGGGTATAAGACGAGTAAGGAAGCAGTTCTTTTTTGAAAAAAAGAACCAAAAAACTTTTGTTTGTTGGGGTACCGATGCGAAAATTCTTCTTCTGGTTCGGCGCGCTTGCCGCCTGCGTCATCGTCGTCGGTGTCGCCGGCTTCTTCTATCTGGCGCGTATCGGGTCGGCGCTGGACAAGGAAAGCCGCGCCTATGCAACAGCGACGGTGGCCGCGGTGACGTCGCACTGGAGCGCGCAGGAATTGTTGCAACGTGCCAGCCCGGCCCTGGTCCGCGCGGGGACAGCGCAAATGGCCGCGGCGTTCGCCTGGTTCGGATCGCTCGGGAATTTGGTGGGACAGCCGGACTGCAAGGGATCGTCCCTGATGTCCGCGTTCGCCGGACAGGCGCTGCACATGAGCGCGCGCTATGTCTGCACGGCGACCTATGAGCACGGTGACGCAACGATAGAACTCGGCCTGGTCAAGCTCGGGCAGGGTTGGCGGGTGAACGGGTTTCGCGTGGACTCACCCGCCCTGCTCCCCAGGGCCGCCCAGAAAACCTGAGCGCGCGGCGCCGTCTTTCGCAATAATCACGCACGAAACCTATTGACACGCACGGCAAGCACGGTCAGGAATGCAACTCCAGGTTGCAGGGCGCCAGCCGAACCTAGCAGGAGAGGTCTGCATGAACAGGTTTCCGCCGGTTGCGCTCATCGCCCTTTTTACCGCCTTGGGCACCGCCCTGCCCGGATGCAGCAAAATGAGCGGCGGGGCCACGCAGTCCGTGTCCGTCACCACGCCGCCGGCCGATGGCGCCAAATGCATCCTGACGAGTTCGGCCGGCACGTTCTACGTCATCACGCCGGGCAATGCGACCATTGCCAAATCCATCGGTGACCTGAGCGTGGCGTGCGACAAAGCAGGCTTTCAGCACGCGGCCCAGACGGTGCAATCGCACATCAGCACGGCCAGCGCAGGAAGCCTGACGGCGGACGGCATTGTCCAGTTGGGCCTGAATGCGGCAACCGGCGCCATCTATACCTATCCGGCGCAGATCGTCGTTCCCATGTCGCACACGAACGTGCCTGTGGCATCAGCGCAATGAACGCGCCGTCCTGGGAAGCGGCGCCGGCCGTGCGAATGCGCGCCGTGAATGACGCGCCGGCGCACGCGGCGCGTGACGCGTTCCCCGCGCGTCACGCCAACATTTGCCTGGCGCGAAGCCCGTGGCCCGCCTTCCTAGCGAGCCTGCTGAATGGCCGACAGGATCCAATGCCCCGGCAGCCGCCGCACGAACGTCCAGAACTCGTTGACCGTGACGCGCTCGGTGGCACTCCCATCGACAACGTTACCGGAACGGTCGAACGTCACGTCGATGATGGAGAATTTCAGGCTGACGGTGGCGTAGTCGCGGCCGCCCTCTGACCAGGCTTCCGAGAGGTCGCCTTGCAACAGGCGCACGTCACGCACTTCGTTACGGGCGCCGCGGCTGGCCAGGTCGCTCAGCTGTTCGTTGAAGTAGCCGACCATTTCGGGCGTGGCCATCGCTTGCAGGCCGGTCAGGTCCTGCCGGCTCCAGGCGCCTTGCACCGCCATGAGCAACTGGGTGAATTGCTGATAGTCGGCCTGGCTGACGGTCAGCGGCCGGCGCGCGCCGCCGGCGCCGACACCGCCCACACTGCTGCCGCGGATGCCCCCACCTGAGCCCCCACCTGGCCCGACCCCTGGGCCGACCCGGCCCGGCTGCATGAAGCCGCCACGGGCGAACATGCCGCCGGCGCCGGCGAAGGCGGGCACGCCGAAAAAGCGGGTCAGCAGCCAGCGGCCGACGAAGAACAGAACGGCCAGTTGGATGATCAGGCCGAGCAAGCCGAACCCGCTATGGAAACCAAAGAAGCCGCGGCCGAACATCATGCCCAGCAGCCCGGCGCCGAGAAATCCGCCGAGCAGGCCGCGCCCGAAGCTCGATCGATAGCCGCCATAGCCGCCATAGCCGCCGTAGTTGCTGTAGCCGCCATAGCCCGGCGAGCCGTAATTCGGCGTCATGCTGCGCTGAATGGGCGCCGCGCCGGAGGGGCTGGACCAGGTGGCGCTGCCGCGGCTGCCCATCGATGCGCCGAGGCCGGGACGCGCCTGGGCCAACGCGGGCGCGAGTGCGAGCAGCAGGGCGAGCAGGAATGGCATGAAGCGGCGCATGATACGTCCCGTTGAAACCATGGGCGGCATATAGGCGATTTGGCCCGCCAATGAATACGCGCCAAACGTTAATGGACACAGGCGCATGACTGGGTACAATTTCGAGTCATACCAGCCGTCCTTGATGTTGACCCTCGCGTTTCGCCTTCGGCGACCGGGGGTTTCACCCCCTGGACCCAAGTCGTGCGCAGCACGCATTCGCGTGACGTCGTGCCGCCGGCGTCGCTAATTGGCATTCAGCCAATTGCGACGCCGGCGGCACGCCGGTGGGGGGTGCAGGGGGGTGAAACCCCCCGCCCGCCGGAGGCAATTTTCAAAAGGCGGCCTGGCGAGTCAGCTGGCATGGATTTGCCAGCGCCGGCGCTAATCCGCGTCCCGCGTGCGGAGCGCGCATTCGAACTCCGCGTGCGGAGCGCGGATTGGCACGACTGACCGCCGGGGCGCCTTTTCAAACGGGCTCCGGCAGTTTGACCCAGTCCGGGATGCGCACGGTGAGCGGGACGCCGGCCGCCGTGAGCGTGTCGCCCAGCCGGTCGAGACGCAGCACAGCCAGCGCGTCGGTGCCGATGACCGAGCGTAACACACCCGCCTCGCGGTCGCCCGCCAGCACCGGCGTGCCGGGCGGCGGCAACGGGGCGTCGCCGGAAACCGGCAGCAGCCGGCGCTTGAGCAGGCCGCGATACCGCGTCCGGGCGGTAAGCTCCTGGCCCATGTAACAACCCTTGGTCCAGGAAATGCCGCCAAGCTCGTCGAAACCCGCCTCCAGAAGAACCGTTTTGTCGGGTTCGAGGTCATTTGTGCCGTCGGGCAAACCGAGGCGCAGGCGATGCAGGTCCCAGTCGGCCTGGCCGGCGGTGGCCGCAAGCGGGGCGTCGGCCAAGACCCGCCAGCCGGCCTCGGGCAGGCGGGGATCGGGGGCGGCGAACGCGGCTTGCGGCGGCGGACCGTTCCAGGCGGCGTGCACCGCGAGGTCCAGCCTGGCGATGGCGACGTCGGCGCGCAGGCGGAAGCGGGACAGTTTCTGCGCCAGCATGTCGCGCTGGCCTGCCTGCACGTCGAGCAGCAGGCTGCCGGCATCGGCAAGAATAAAGAAGTCGGCCAGGTATTTGCCCTGCGGGGTGAGCAGCGCCGCCCAGACGGCGCGGCCGGGCGCGACCTGCCCCACGTCGTTCGACACCAGGCCGTTGAGGAAGCCCACGCGATCCGCCCCGGATACGGACAGGACGGCGCGGTCGGGCAGGTGCGCAAGCTGGGTCATGGCCCCGTGCAGTTGGTCCATTCGCACCGCGCCCGCAACCCGGCTAAGTGAGCGGCCGCATGCGTATTCTGTTCATCACCGCGACCCGCCTGGGCGACGCTGTCCTCTCGACCGGGTTACTGGATCATTTGCTGCGCACCTGTCCCGAGGCGCGTTTCACGGTTGCCTGCGGCCCGGTGGCCGCCGGCGTGTTCAGCCGCATGCCGCGGCTCGAGCGGCTGATCGTGGTGGAGAAACGGCGGCTCGACCTGCATTGGCTGAGCCTGTGGCGCGCCTGCGTGGGGGTTCGGTGGGACCTGGCGGTCGATCTGCGAGGATCGGGGCTGACCTTGCTGATCCCGGCTGCCCGCCGCGCCATCATGCGCGGCGGCCGGCGGCAGGGGCATCGCAGCACGCATCTGGCCGCCGCATTGGGCCTGGCCGCGCCGCCTCTGCCGGTCGCCTGGATCGGCGCCGCGGACCGGGCCGCGGCGGCGTCGCTGCTGCCCGACGGCGACCCTTTCATCGGATTGGGGCCGACCGCCAACTGGGACAGGAAGATCTGGCCGGCGGAGCGGTTCGTCGCCTTGTTCCAGGCGCTGGCCCGCACGATGCCGCGCGCCCGGGCGGTGGTTTTCGGCGGGCCCGGCGCGGCCGAGCGGGCCGCCGCGGCACCCGTTCTGGCCGGGCTGCCGGGCGCGGTCGATCTGGTGGGGCGCCTGCCCCTGCCCCAGGTCGCCGCGGCGCTGGCGCGCTGCGTGCTGTTCGTCGGCAACGATTCCGGGCTGATGCACCTGGCCGCCAGCACGGGCACGCCCACGCTGGGCCTGTTCGGCCCCACCGAGGCGCGCGAATACGCGCCTTTCGGGCGCATGACGGCTTCGGTGCTGGCCGAGGGCGTGCCGGGGCGTGCGCCGATGGACGCGCTGCCGGTCTGCAGCGCGCGGCGCGCGGCGGAAGACCTGCTGGCCCGGGCGCAGGCCGCCCCGGCTGACGCGGAATGAGGGTCGCCCACCTGCTCGCCGGCGCCACGGAAGGGGGCGCCGAGCTGTTCTTCGAGCGGCTGATGCCGGCCTTGTCGGCGGCCGGCGACGACGTGTTGCCCATCGTGCGTGGCCGCGCACGCGCGGCGCGGCTGCGCGCGGCGGGTGCCGCGCCGCGGCTGGCCCCGTTCGCCGGCACGATCGATCCGCTGACCGGAAGGCTGCTCGCGCACTACCTGCGGCGGTTCGCGCCGCGCGTGGCGGTGGCGTGGATGGGCCGGGCGGCGTATCACACGCCGGCCGGGCCGTGGGTGCTGGTGGGACGGTTGGGTGGCACCTACCGGCTGTCGCGCTTCCGCCATTGCGATCACCTGGTCGCCAACACGCCGGGGCTGGCCAGCTGGATCGCGGCGCAGGGCTGGCCCGCGGGGCGGGTGCATTATCTGCCCAACTTCGTGCCGGACCACGCGGGGGCGCGCCCCGCCGCGCTGCCGGTGCCGCCCGGCGCGCCCACAGTGCTGGCGATGGGGCGGCTGCACCGCGACAAGGGGTTCGACGTGCTGCTCGCGGCGATCGCGCGGCTGCCGGACGTGCATGCCCTGATCGCCGGCGACGGGCCGGAACGCGCCGCCCTGCACGCCCTGGCGCGGCGCGCCGGCCTTCTGCCGCGGGTGCATTTCCTCGGCTGGCGGGCCGACACGGCGTCGTTGCTGGCGGCCGCGGACATGCTGGTGTGCCCGTCGCGCCGCGAGCCGCTGGGCAACCAGATCCTGGAGGCGTTCTCCGCCGCCAAGCCGGTGGTGGCGGCGATGGCGGACGGGCCGGCCTGGCTGCTCGACCAGGGGCGGCGCGGCATATTGGTGCCGGGGGAGAGCGGCGTGGCGCTGGCAGCGGGCATCGAGGGAATGTTGCGCAATCGGGCGATGGCATCCTCGTTCGGGGCGGCGGGGCGGGCTTGCTTTGAGGCTGCCTTCGCGGCGGCGCCGGTCGTTGCGGCTTGGCATTCGTTCTGTCAGCACGTCAAGAAGGCAGGCCAGGGGCGCTGCCCGTCGACCCCGTCGTGCGAAGCACGCGGTCGCGTGACGGGGCCTGAGGCCCCAGACCCCCCCTATGAAGACGCCTTGGAGCAGCCTTCGTGTGCGCCTTAGCGGGCTTGGCCTGGCGGGATAAACCGCCCTCCGAAACATTACCGCTTATGCTCGATGCGCTGGCGCACCGGGGACCGGACGGCACGGGGTCGTATCACAGCCTTAACGTTGCGTTTGGCCACCGCCGGCTGGCCATCATCGACCCCGCGCGCGGGGCGCAGCCGCTGCGCGCGGGAACCGCCTCGCTCGCCGCCAACGCCGAGATCTACAATTATCCCGAACTGCGCGCTTTCATTCCTGAGGTGCAATGCACCACCGGCAGCGATTGCGAACCGGCGCTGCATCTGTTCCGCCGCGACGGTCCGGGCTTCATCAAGCGCCTGCGCGGCATGTACGCCATCGCCGCGCACGACAGCGCCAGCGGATTGCTGCTGCTGTCGCGCGATCCTTTCGGTATCAAACCGCTCTACCTGACGCCGACCGCCTGGGGCCTGGCCTTCGCTTCCACGCCGCAAGCCTTGCTGGCCGGCGGCCACGCGGCACGCGCGATCCGGCCGCGGGCCCGCGCGGCATTGTTGCAAATGCAGTTCTCCTGTGGGGCCGACACCATCTTTCCCGATATCTACCGCGTGCTGCCGGGCGAGACGTTGCACATCGAACGCGGCGCGATCACCGCCCGCACCCATCTGCACCCGCTGCCGCCGGGACGGCCCGAACCGGTCCGCCCATCGCTGGCGGTGGAGAATTTCGATCGGGCGCTGAACGAATCGGTGGCCCTGCATTTGCGCGCCGATGTACCGGCCGGCCTGCTGTTGTCGGGCGGCATCGACAGCGCCAGCCTGTTGGCGGTGATGTCGCGGCATGGGCAGGTCGATGCATTCACCGCCGGCTTCGACGTGCCCGGCGGCGCCGACGAGCGGGCGCAGGCCGCCGCGGTGGCCCGCGCGGTGGGCGCCCGGCATGAAACGATCGAGGTGACGCAAGCGGACTTCATCCGCCACCTGCCGGCGATCGTTGCATGCATGGATGACGCCGCCGCGGACTACGCCATCGTGCCGCTGTGGTTTCTCGCCCGCCACGCGGCGCGCGAGAAGAAATTGCTGCTATCGGGCGAAGGCGGCGACGAATTGTTTGCCGGGTACGGCCGCTACCGCCGCGCAGGCCGGCCCTGGTGGCGCGGCGGCCGCACGATGCGCACGCGGGGGACCTTTGCCGGCCTCGGCATATTGCGCGACACGACCGATATGTGGCGCGCCGATTGGGCGGAAGCCGAACGCAACGCCGAGCGTCCGTATCGGACGCGGCTGCAAGCCGCGCAGGCCGCCGATGTTGCCGAATGGCTGCCGAACGATCTGTTGACGAAACTGGATCGCTGCCTGATGGCGCATGGCGTGGAAGGACGCACGCCGCTGCTCGACCCGGCCGTCGCCGCCGCATCGTACCGCCTGCCGGACGCCTTGAAAATCCACGGCGGACGCGGCAAGCATGTGCTGCGCGCCTGGCTTGCCGACGCGCTGCCGGCGGCGAACGCGCAGGCCCCGAAGCAGGGATTCACGGTGCCGGTCGGCGCCTGGATCGATGCGGATGCGGCAAGGTTGGGCTCGCTCGTGGCCAGCCAACCTTGCATTGCCGAAATAGCCTATCCCGACAGGGTGCGCGCGCTGTTCGCATCCGGCCGCAACGGCCTGGCAAGCTGGACGCTGCTGTTCTATGCGCTATGGCACCGCGCGCACATAGACGCTGCCGCAACGGACGGAAACGTATTCGAAACACTTTGCTCGTAGTGGCAAAAGTTTTGGTGACTATATACTTGACCAAGTAAGTTGGTTCGCCGCGCCGCCTACCAATTCTGGACAATCTCAATCAGGATTTCAGTTGAGCGGTGAGAGCAGCGTCGGACACGGCCAAGTTGGTAATAGTGGCCTCCAAAACGCCAACGATTTCGTCGCGCTTCAGATAACCCTTGTCAATTTCCCAAGAACGGATATCAAGATTGTGGGTGGGACGATATCACCCTTCGTCGCAGCGGTATCGGACAACGCTAATTCTCCAATTGTCGAACTCTTAGGACCAACGCATTTTCGGGTGTCCGCCGATCAGGATTGGACCATGCCAAGTCTGCCGCAAATCGTTCGGCCTGATCCCTAAACTCGAATGGCAGCAAATTGGGGAGCGGAGATACGCAACCGCCCGATATCCTGATAACTTCCCACATCGTCGGCTCCTTAACCGGTCACTTTTTTGAGGCGTAGTGTTTCAAAATGCCCGGCTTGCATTTGAAATCGTTCGGATCAACCTCGTCGTAGTTTTCGGCGTCGGCATATGTTTCACCGCCTTTCGAATGAACGAAAATCTCTATGGCCCGATCTCCACGCATTTCTGGAGGGTACCAATTTAACGGGTGCACGACCTGATCTACCTGAAAAAACCCCGATCCAATTTGAATCAAAGACCCCGCCGAAGGAACAACATCGTAGAAAATAGTCCGAATCTTCTCCCTCTCAGAGACGCAGCAAATAAAAGCAGGAATCTGGATCCTGTTGGACAAAACTGACACCTGCCACAACCTCCTATCGAATCGACCGTGCCGATGCTATGCGGAGGAACATACATAGTATTGGGCAGCCTACAAACTATATTTTGTGGTCGTCGCAGGATATGGCACAAAATGTAGTGGCTGCTTAGTCAGGTATATAATTACCAAAGTTTTTTGGTTCTTTTTTTCAAAAAAGAACGGCTTCCTTCCTTTGTTTGTACAAGAAGAGGGGGGCGCCCGCCGACGCCCCCCACTTCACGCAAGTCCCACCCTAGCCGGGATGCTTTTCAGGCGCGCCCGCCGGGTGCGGGGCCGGACGGGGCGGCGCGACCGGGTGGGGCGGCGCGACCGGGTGGGCAACGACCGGGCGGGGTTCGACGGCCGGATGCGGCGTGTAGGCGGGGCGCGGCGCGGCGGACGCGACGTGCGGCGCGGGGTGGTAGGCGGGCCGGGTGGTGGGCGCCGATGTATGCAGCGCGCCCGGATAGGCGGTATGCGGCGCGCCGGCGTAACCAGGATGCGGCGCCGTGGCCGTTCCGGGATGCGCGGTCATTGCAGTGCCGGGACGGGGCGCCATGGCGCTGCCGGGACGCGGTGCCATGGCGGCGCCGGGACGCGGCGCGGCGGCGGGCGCCGTGCCCGGGTGACCGCGCGCCGGTACGACGCCGGGACCGCTGAAGACGGCGGGACGCGCGGTGGCGGCGATCGGCGGGTTGCCGTGGTTCGCGCTGGCAAGCAGCGCCTTGTTCTGTGCGGCCAGGTGCACGTGCTGCGTCTGGATCGCCGTGGGCGGTGTATGCGGCTCCCGCGCGAAGGCCGCTTCCTGCGCCGTCGGGCGGGCGGAGACGCCACCGTGCGGGCCATTGAAGCTGACATGCGTGACGTTGTTCACGGTCACGTTTCGGGTATAGACATTCGTTACATGGACGTTACCAAATCGGTTGACCGCGGCGTTGTAGGCGAACGCCCCGTTGCGCCACTCGCCGCCTTCGTAGCCGAAGCCGCCATAGCCGAAGCCGTAATTGATGCCGCCGTAGAAGCCGACATGCGGGCCCCAGTAGCCGGCATTGAAGGCATAGACGCCGTCGTTCCAGCCCCAGTAGCCGGGTGTCCAGAGCAGGCCGACCGCGGGCGGTTCCACCCAGGTGCCGGGCACCCAGTAGTAGCCGGCGTCGCCGTAGGCCCAGTAGCCCGGTGTCCAGAGATAGCCGGGCGCGGGGAGCGGCGGCTGCTCATAGACCGGCAGTTCCGGGGGTGCCACGGTGATGGAAAGCCCGACGCTGAACTGCGCGGACGCAGTGTGCAGGGGGGTGGCCATCATCGGGGCGGCCAGCAATGCGGCCGCGAACGCAGGCGCATAGGCAGGAAGAAAGCGGAAAGTTCTCACAGCGGTATATCCTTAGGTCGTATCACCGCGATATCGGTCCCACGATTCCGAAATCAACCTCGGGGCCCGGCGCGTCGTGTTGCGAAGTGAGAGGGAACGTGAACGAGGCACCCTGCAAAAAGGTAAAAGTTTTTTGGTTCTTTTTTTCAAAAAAGAACGACTTCCTTGCCTTTTGGTTGCACGCTTATTTGTGCCGTGCCGGTCTAATCTCGCTCATGGCACCAACCATGCAAACCGCATGGGTCGTATTAAGCCGGATCGTCAGCAAATTACCGCAAATCTCGTCGCTGCCGGGTATCGGCTCGTAGGTAAAGCCCCGTGTATCCTGCCTCAGGCCGGTGCAGGGGCCCTGCATGCTGGCCTGATAGATGGAATGGTCGCGCATATGGAAGAGGATATGGAGGTCGTCCGGCACCTCGGTGTGATCGATCCTGTAGCTGTCGATGCACACGGCCGGCGCCGCCCATGCGGGCGCGGCGACGCTGCAAGCGGCGAGTAGTCCGAATGCCGGAATGTGCCTCATGGACGTGCCCTCCATGGCCAGGTTGCCAGTTACATTGGCGCCCGGGAAGCGACGCCTTGTTACAAAGCTTCACCGGCCGCGGCCGGAAAAGCACCCCAGGCGCTGCTTGATCCGTCTATGAATTGACATGAACGGCGCGTATCGTCTTAAATAGATAGCGATTTCCTCCGGAGCCCCTCATGTCAGACACTGCCGCGCCGACGGTGCTGGTTACCGGCGGCACCGGCTACATTGCCAGCTTCATCATCGCCTACCTGCTCTGTGACGGCTACCAGGTGCACACCACGGTACGCACGTTGCTGCGCGAGCCCGAACTGCACGCCACGATGAAGAAGCTCAACGCGCCGACCGAGCGGTTGCGGGTGTTCTTTGCCGACCTCAATGGCGAGACCGGCTGGGCCGAAGCGATGCAGGGCTGCACCTATGTGCAGCACGTCGCCAGCCCGCTGCCGACGATCAACCCGAAGGACGAGGAGCAGCTGATCCGGCCGGCGCGCGATGGCGCGTTGCGGGTGCTGCGGATTGCCAGGGCCGCCGGCGTGCGCCGCGTGGTGATGACGGCGAGCGTGGCGAGCATCGCCTATGGCGGCGGCGGCCGCGCGGCGCCGCCCTATACCGAGGCGGACTGGACCGATTTGAAGGACAAGTCGGACACCTCGGCCTACGAGCGCAGCAAGACGATCGCCGAGCGCGCGGCGCGCGACTTCATCAAGCGGGAGGGCGGCGCGCTGGAGCTGGTGACGATCCATCCGGGGCTGGTGCTGGGGCCTGTTTCGAGTGCGGATTTTTCCGCTTCGGTGGAGGCGGTGAAAAAGCTGATGGATGGTTCGGTGCAGGGCATACCCCGTTTCGGCTGGCCGCTGGTGGATGTGCGCGATATCGCCGATTTGCATATCCGGGCGATGACGACCGAGGGTGTTGCGGGCGAACGTTTCATCGGCGCAAACGAATTCTGGTGGATGGGCCAGATCGCCGAAGTGCTGCGGCGCCGGCTCGGCGCGCGCGCCAAGAACGTGCCGCGCCTGCGCGTGCCGGATTTCGCGGTGCGGCTGATGGGGAAATTCGATCCCGTGATCCGGGATCGCCTGTGGGAATTGGGCAAGGAACGCCCGGTGTCGCACGACAAGGCAACGCAAATGTTGGGGTGGGAGCCGCGGTCGAACGAGGAGACGGTGGTCGATACGGCGGAGAGCCTGCTGGCGGAGGGGGTGGTTTAGGTTGCGGCTAAGGAAGGAAGTATTTCTTTTTTGAAAAAAAGAAACAAAAAACTTTTATTCTTTGGTTGGAATGTAATACCAACCGCCCACCCTACGACCAACCGATAGCAAAAGTTTTTTGGTTCTTTTTTTCAAAAAAGAACTACTTCTTCTACTTTCCTACCCCTTCTTATCCAGCGCCTCGATATCCTGCCAGATCGATTTGAACAGCCTTTCCCGATAGGATTTTTCCTCGTCGGTTCCGGCGATATCCGGATGCAGGCGTTTGACGATGATTTGGCGCACTTGTTTGTAACGATCGGGGCCGGCGCCGGAGAGGGCGAGGCGGGCTTCGACCATGTTGGCCATTTCGGCGCGGGTTGTTTCGAGTTCGGTGCGAGCGGCCTCGGTTTCGCGCTTCCATTCCTCGCTTTGCATGCCGACGACGCGGATCGCGCGCTCCAGCAACTTTATTTCGGCGCGGAGGCGGGAGATTTCGGCCTGGGCGGGGTCGTCCTGCTTGGCGGTGATGGGACGGGGTGCCTCGGCCAAAGCGGCGTGGCCATTGGCGTGGCCGTTCAGCGGGCCGGGTGCGTGCTCGCCGTGCGCCCCGGCCATGGCGAGTTCGGGCGTGGCCGAACGGTTGCCGAAACTGGCGCGGACGGGGGCGGGCGTTTCGGGCGCTTCATGCAGGCGGGGGCCGAACAGATTTTCGGCGTCCGTCAGAAATTGGCTCCAGGTGGTGTAAAACCGCTTTTTGTCTGGCGAGAACCACACTTCTACAGCATCCTCGTGATAGATGATCTTCATGCCGGCGCGGTCGCACAGTTCGACCGCGCGCCGGACAATCGGATTTTCCACGCCCCTCTCTGGTGCGAACACAGACTACTCCCCCCCAGGGCTGGCCCGCCGCAGCCCGGCCGGCCCGTCGGCAAACCGTTACGGCGCGGACCCGGATCCGCCGCCGCCCGACGCAGTGCCGACCAACAACGCCGCATCCGCGGCGAGCGCGGCACGCGACGTTGTCCGAGTATATAGCATATGGCCGCCAGGATATACCTTTAATTGGACACGATTTTGCCCAATCGGCAGATGAGTCACCAGCCAACGGGTTGCAGAAAAAGGGCATACGGCATCGAAATAGCCATGAGCTATTAACACATGCAACGATGGGTTGAGCGACAGCAGCTTCTTCAAATCGGTGCTGGTGCTGAGGATGTGATGCGACCCCTCGCGCCAATCCCACTTTTCATTAACCTCCGGGTCGAGCAGCCGGTAGGTCAGATCGGTCTTGAAACCCAGCGTGTCGGCCGCGTAACCGGCAAACGCCAGGCCGTAGGCGCGGCCGTAGCCTTCCAGCAGCGGATCGGGGCTGTCGTCGTTGTCGACGCCTTCGGGGGCGGGATCGGCAACCGAGAGCGACATTTCGTACAGGCTGTAAAGCCGGCCGTTGCGGCTGCGCACGTCGTGCGAGTCGGGCTGGATCAGGCCGCGCTGCTTGCGCGCCACCCACAGGGGCAATCCGGCGATGTCGGCGACATGGCTGTAAAACGCCTCGGCCGCGTCGCCTTGCGGCGGCGGACCGGCGATGGTGGAGAGGTACGGCCCGAGCGCATAAGCGTAGGCGCTGTCCACCGCCTCGGGCGAGAATTTATGCGCGCGCTCCAAGGCCGCGGCGGCGAGCGTGGGCAGCGCGAACGCATAGGTGAGCGGGTCGTCGCTGAAGAAATATTGTTCCTCCAGCAACGGCGAAACCATGACGATTCCGTTCAGGATGACGCTCTGACTTTCCTCCAGCGCGCGCGCAACCTTCACCGAGCGTATGCCGCCGTACGATTCGCCGACGACGAATTTTTCGCTGGCGGTGCGGCCGTTCCGGGTCAGCCACAAGGCGACCGCCTTGGCCAGCGATTCGGCATCCTGGTGCACGCCCCAGAAACGTTTCGGCGCCTCCTCCGGCTTGGCGGCCAGGGAATAGCCGGTGCCGACCGGGTCGAGAAACACCATGTCGGTGAAGGGCAGCCAGGTGCTGTCGTTGTCGACGAGCCTGGCGTGCGCGCCGTCCGCCTCGTCGGCGGGGAAATCGAGCACCTGGGGACCGGCCGCGCCGAGATGCAGATAGGCGCTGCCGGCGCCGGGACCGCCGTTGAAGAAGAAACTCACCGGGCGGCCGGCGGCGGCGCCATCCAAGGTGTAGGCGACGTAGAATAGCGCCGCGGCGGGCGCGCCATTTTCGTCGCGCAGCTTCAGGGTGCCGGCGGTGGCGGTGTAGGACAGGGTTTGGCCGCGGGCGGTGATCTTGTGGTGGGTGACGCTGTCGGCCGGCAGCATGGCGAGGCGCTGGTCGGGTTTATCGGGCGGCGTCGGCGCTTCGGCGGCTTGTGTGGTTGGGGGAATGAGCGCGAGCGCCAGAAGGGCGGCCGGAAGGATTCTTCTCAGATGCGACATGCCTGGTCCTGGACGCGGAAGCGGAAGAAGCGGTTCTTTTTTGAAAAAAATGCAGCAAAAGACGTTGGCTAGGGGCGGACGCCGGGTAGCAGCATTGGCACACGGCTTCTGTAGGCGGCGTAGGCGTCCTGCCCTAATTCGGCGGCCAGAAAACGCTCCTCGATTCGCGCCTTGAGCCACAGGCCGCCGGCGACCAGCACGGCCGCGGCAATGCCGGTGTAGGTGGCTTGCGCCGCGGCTGTCGCGATGGTGGCGGCGATCAGGCCGGTATAGATCGGGTGACGAACCAGCCTGTAGGGGCCGGTGTCGACGACCCTGTGACCCTGCTTGAGCGTAATGGACCCCGACCACAGGCGGCCGAGGTGAATCCGCGCCCACCAGGCGAACAGAATACCCGCCAGGGTCACCCCGGCCAAGAAATAGGCGCCATTATAGCCGACATGCCATAACTTTGTTTCGCCCAGCCGCTGGGCCGTGCGATGCCAAAGCAATACGGCGCCGGCCGCGATGACCAGGCGATAGGTCCATACCTCCCAGGTGGCCACGCGTTTTTCGGTGCGGCCCGCCCAGAAGGCGGCCGCCACCCAGGAAAGCGCCCAACCGATCCAGATAATGTCAAACAAAACACCAGGCCGCATGGAGTGCCTCCACAGGGGACGCCGTTGCCAAAAGGAAGCGTCGCGTTGCGTCCGGATCATGCCGGATACACACCCAATATCGCGCGCAAGCATTGGCGCGGCAAGCGGCTTCAATGGCGGCGTATGCATTCCGGCGCCGTCGCAACCGCGCTGGCGCCGGCGCATTGTCCACGGTGACACAGGCGGCGGTGGGGACATCATGGGCTTCGATCATCGTGGGCGGCGCGGCGGCGCGGGCTTGTGGCGGAACGGCGGATTGTTCGCCGGCGGCCTGATTGCGGTCATTCCGCTTTCCGGGCAATGAGCCGACGCCGGGCGGGGACTGATGAGGCGCTCGACTGTCTGGTCGTGGGCGGCGGTCCCGCGGGACTGACGGCGGCACTCTATTTTGCGCGGTTCCGCCGCCGGTTTCGGGTGATCGACGCCGGCGCCTCGCGTGCCGCGTGGATCCCGACGAGCCACAACGTGCCGTTTTTTGCCGAGGGCATTTCGGGGCCGGAAATCCTGCGGCGCCAGCGCGAAACCGCGGAACGCTACGGGGCTGATATTGTGAGCGGAACGGTGACCGGCTTGCAACGGCGGGATGGCGGCGGATTTGTTGCCAGCGTGGACGCCGGCGCGGGCGCGAACATGGATATCGGCGCCAGGCACGTGCTGCTCGCGACCGGCGCCGCGGATATAGAGCCGCAACTCCCCGATGTGCCCGACGCGGTGCAGCGAGGCCTTGTGCGATACTGCCCCATTTGCGACGGCTATGAATCGCGGGATTTGAAGATCGCTGTGATCGGGCATGGTTCGGCCGGTTTGGGCGAGGCGGTTTTCGTGGCGCGGACCTATTCTGATAACGTGACATTGCTGACGCTCGGCTCGTCGTTGGAACTAAGCCCGGAGGAACGCGGTCATGCGGAACGGCATCGTATTCGTATCATCGAGGCGCCGATTACGGCCTTGGAAACGGCCGGGAACAGGATCGCGGCGATGACCACGGGCGGCGGGGAGGCATTGCAATTCGACGTGCTGTACTCCGCGCTTGGATTGCGATATCGGACTGATCTCGCAGTGGCATTGGGCGCGGCGCATGATCCCACTGGCACCGTGATCGTGGATGATCATTGCCAGACGACAGTGAAGGGCCTTTACGCCGCGGGGGCGGTTGTGCGGGGGCTCGATCAGATTGTCATTGCCATGGGGCATGCCGCCGTTGCGGCGACGGCGATTCACAACCGTTGCGAATTGCCGACCGTCGATGAAAATTAGGCACCTCCAAAAGGGAAAAGTTTTTTGTTTGGTTTTTTCAAAAAAGAAATACTTCCCTAACCCCACGCCGCCTTCTTCCCGCATTTCGCTACACTCCATGACGGGATACGGCGTGACATACACCGCGGGGCAACCCGCATCAGGAGTTGCGCATGCCCGACGCGAATGACCCGCCGCCGCCGAACACAGTGCCGCAGGCGCCGGCGCCGGACGCCTCGCGCATCGTGACTTTGTTCGTCATGACCGTGGTGATCCTGTATTTCGGCCGCGAGGTGCTGGTGCCGGTGACGCTCGCCCTGCTGCTGGCGTTCGTGCTGGCGCCGCTGGTGGGGCTGCTGCGGCGGTGGCGTTTCGGCAAGGTGCCGTCGGTGCTGCTCGGCGTGTTCGTCGCGTTGGGGATCATCGTGGCGCTCGGCGGGGTCATCGGCAGCCAGATCGCGGAACTGACCACCGACCTGCCGAAATACGCCGCGACCGTCGAGACGAAGATCGCGCATGTCAGAAGCTACACGGTCGACCGGCTGACGCACTTCGCCGACAGCATCGGCTCGCACAGGACGCAGCCGGCGGCGGCGGCGGGCGCGCCGCAGGCACCCGGGTCCAAGCCCGCCAGCCCGCCGGGCCAATCCGGGCCGGCGATGTCGACTTTCGCGTCCACGCCGACGACGAATTCGCCCCTCAGCCTGGCGGAAACCTACCTCACGCCGATCCTGTCGCCGCTGGCGACCTTGGGCATCGTGTTCGTCGTGGCGGTGTTCGCGTTGCTGCAGCGGGAGGATTTGCGCGACCGCCTGATCCGGCTGCTCGGCTCGGACGATTTGCACCGCACCACATTGGCGATCGATGACGGCGGACGCCGGCTGAGCCGGTATTTCGTCACGCAGCTCACCATCAACACGATTTTCGGCGTGGTGATTGGCGTCGGGCTCTTGATCATCGGGGTGCCGAACCCGGTGCTGTGGGGCCTGCTGTCGGCTTTGTTGCGCTTTGTGCCCTATGTCGGGTCGTTCATTTCGGCGGGACTGCCGATGGCGCTGGCCGCGGCGGTGGAGCCGGGTTGGTCGATGGTGCTGTGGACCGCCGGGCTTTACGTGGTGGTGGAAGGCGTCACCGGGCAGATGATCGAGCCGATGGTGTACGGCCATTCGACCGGGCTTTCACCGTTTTCCGTCGTGGTCGCCGCCATTTTCTGGTCGTGGGTGTGGGGGCCGGTGGGGCTGGTGCTGTCCACGCCGCTGACGCTGTGCCTGGTCGTGATGGGCCGGCACGTGAAGCGGCTGGAGTTTCTCGACGTGATGCTGGGGGACAAGCCGGCGCTGACGCCAGTCGAAAGCTTCTACCAGCGCATTCTGGCAGGCGATGCCGACGAGGCGGAGGACCAGGCCGAGCTGCTGCTGAAGGAGCGGTCGCTCTCGACCTATTACGACGAGGTGGCGCTGCGGGGATTGCAGCTCGCGGCGAACGACCTGCAGCGCGGCGTGCTGGATCACCACCAGCTCGCGCGCATCCAGTCCACGATCAAGGCGCTGGCGAAGGGTCTTGCGGGGCATGAGGATGTGGCACCGCATCCGGGCGGGGTGCACCCGGCGCCGGACGCGGAAAGCGACGATATCGATGCCGCACCGGAGGAGGGCGGGCTGCCGGCCAATCTGCTGCCGGCCAATCCGCAGCCGAAAGGACTTCCCGACGACAAGGGTAGATTGCCGCCCGCGTGGCAGGGCCCGTCCGCGGTGCTTTGCATCGCCGGGCGCGGGCCGCTGGACGAAGCCGCGGCCACCATGCTCGCGCAGCTTCTTCACCAGCACGGCATCGGCGCAAGAATGGTCGGCTACGGCGCGGTATCGCGTGAGAGCGTGGCGGGGCTGGACGTGGCGGGGGTGGCGATGGCGTGCATTTCCTACCTCGATATCAGCGGCAGCCCGGCGCATTTGCGATATCTCTTGCGGCGCCTGCGGGCGCGGCTGCCGGAGGGGGCGCCGATATTGGTGGGGCTGTGGCCGTCGGAGGATCCGGCGCTGACCGATACGAATGTGCAGCGTGGGATGGGCGCGGATTATTATACGAAGTCGCTCGGGGAGGCGGTTACGATTTGCGCGCGGGTGGCGAAAGGAAGTAAGTAGTTCTTTTTTGAAAAAAAGAACCAAAAAACTTTTACTTTATAAGTTATTGCGGGCGTGCGTGGGCATGCTGGAGCACGCCCTACACTCGCTTAAATATTCAAAAGTTTTTTGTTTCTTTTTTTCAAAAAAGAAATACTTCCTTGCTTTCTTTACGGCAGCGTATTACCCGCTCCCGGCCCCGACGTGCCGCCGCTGCCCGGCAATCCCGCCGGCGTAAACCGGCCGACATTGCCCAGAAGCTGCTGCATGAAGGACGCCTCGCTGCCCGGCGAGGGCGTAGCGCCGGGGGCCATCGCGATCTGCTTGGCGTCCTCCTTGTCGAGCCGGCGGATGGCGGTCAGCGTGCCGCGCGGGTCGAATTTCAGCACCAATACTTGCTGCATCGTCACGCCGGGTGTGCGGCCGATGCGGGTGCTGGTGATTTGCGTAATGTAAATCCAGGTGTTGTCGTCGAACGTGGCGCGCGCGGTGGGGGTGCCGAGGACCGACGTGGCATCGGCGCGGGTGGAGACACCCGGCGTGAGGTCTTTCAGCGACTCGGCGTCGATCAGCGCGCCGCGCCGCATGTGGGTGGGATCCCACAGATGGAACACGTGGCAGCCGCCCAGGGGAAGGCCCAGGGGCAGCAGCAGCATCGAGGCGCGGGCGAGGTGGGCGAGGCGCAAACGCGAGGTCCCATAAGGGTGTGATGAGGCGTGTGGGTGTCACGCGGGCGCGCCGCGTGTCAATGAAGGCCAGGGGGTTTCACCCCCTGGACCCCTGACCGGCGTGGCGCCGGCGTCTCAAGCGCTGCGCGGCACAAGACACTTGTGCCGCGCAGCGCTAAAGACGCCGGCGGCACGCCGGTCGGGGTCGAGGGGGTGAAACCCCCCGCCTTCCTTCGGTGGGTGAGACGTGGACGGAGTGGCATGGGCATATTCGGCAAGGCCCGGCATGAGCGGGCCGGGTTTGAGCTTTACGGCGCGGCGGTGCGGTGCGCGCGGGAGCCGGTGTGGTTCACGCAGCTCGGCGTGGCGGATACGCTGGACGGGCGGTTCGACCTGGTGGGCCTGTTCGTCGCGCTGATGATCCAGCGCCTGCGGATGCTCGCGCCGCCCGACACGGCGTTGGGGACCGCGCTCGCGCAGGCCGTGTTCGACGCCATGTTCGCCGACATGGACTTTAACCTGCGTGAACTGGGCGTGGGCGATATGACGATCGGCAAACGGGTCCGCGCCATGTGGGAGGCGTTTCACGGCCGGGCGCTGGCCTATGAGGGGCCGCTGGCGGCAGGTGACACCGATGGTCTGGCGGCCGCGCTGGCCCGCAACGTGTGGCGCGGCGCCGCGCCGGCGGACGCGCCGCCGCGGCTGGCGGGGGCCGCCTTGCGCCAGTACCGGCACCTGGAAAGCTTCGCGCCGGCCGCGTGGACCCAAGGCGCGGTGACCTTCCTGCCGGCGTCCGCGGTGCTCGGATGACCCCGGCCCCGGGGCCTGAGTTGAGCCGTCCCTATCCGCGCGACCGGATCGGGCAGGGGACGATGGTGGTGGTGGAAGCCAAGGCGGCGGAACGCGCGGCGCTCGCGCGGCGGATGGGTTTGCCGGACATCCTGCAGCTCACCTGCGAATTCGATCTCCAGCGCGCCTTTGGCGATGTAACGCCGGCGACGGGCCATCTGCGCGCGCGGGTGATGCAGAACTGCGTCGTCTCGCTGGAGCCGTTCGAGGCGCTGATCGAGGAGGATTTCTCGCTGCGCTTCGTGCCGCGCGGCCGCGAGAACGCCGAATTGGATCTCGAGGCGGTGGACGAAGTGCCGTACGTCGGCGATGTGTTGGATCTGGGCGAGGCGGCGGCCGAGCAACTGGCCCTGGCGCTCGATCCGTTTCCGCGTAAACCGGGGGCGGTGCTGCCGGACGATGCGGGGGCCGAGGAGGACGAAGCGGCGTTTGCGGCGCTGGCGGAATTGCGGCGGCGGGAGCAATAGAAGGAAGGTTTTCTTTTTTTTGAAAACGAAACAGAAAACTCTTGTTCTTCCAGGTGTCTGTCCGGAAAGTCGTGATGGCGCGCCAGCTGGCGTGGTTTTGCCGAGCACCGGCGCGGCGTGGCCGCTTGACCATGCGCACCGGGGCGCGGGAAAACCGCGTCAGATGACCGCCAGCGCGGCTTTGCGGGCCGACACGTGCTTGCGCCGGGGGGGCGGCTCTGGTAATCGGCGCGGCTTCGCGCTGTTGGGCTTGCTGTCCCCGCGCGGGGAAAACACCGGAGACGATTATGGCGGTACCGAAGCGGAAAACCTCGCCCAGCCGGCGGGGCATGCGCCGCAGCCACGAAGCATTGGCCACCGAGGCCCATGCGGAATGCAGCAATTGCGGCGAGCTGAAGCGCCCGCATCATGTTTGCGCCGGCTGCGGGCACTACGACGGCAGGGAGGTCGCGGTCGCCGGCCGTGCCTTGAAGCGCGCCGTCCGAATCTGACCCGGCCGGTCCCAGCCATGGCCCGATCGCTTGGCTGGCCCGACTTCGCAAGGTTGGCCAGCTTTGCACGGTCGGCCAGCTTTGCACGGTTGGGATGAGCGAGCCTTTCACGCTCGCTGTGGATGCCATGGGCGGCGACCAGGCGCCCGATATGGTTGTCGAAGGGCTCGCGATCGCCGCGGAACGGCATCCGGGCGCGCGCTTCCTGCTGGTCGGCGACGAGGCGCGGCTGCAGCCGCTCGTGGCGGACTGCAAACGCGCCCAGGCGTGCTGCCTGGTGCGCCATGCCCCCGATGTGATCGCCAATGACGCCAAGGTTTCGGCGGCGCTGCGCATGCGCGGCGCCAGCATGCGGGTGGCGATCGACGCGGTCGCCGCCGGCCACGCCCAGGGCGTGGTTTCGGCCGGCAACACCGGCGCCCTGCTGGCGCTGTCGAAATTCGTCATCAAGACGCTGCCGGGCATCGACCGGCCGGCCATGGCGGCCATCATGCCGAGCGCCCGCGGCGACGTGGTCATGCTGGACCTCGGCGCCAACCTGGCCTGCGATCCGCGCAACCTGGTGGAATTCGCCCTGCTGGGCGACATGTTCGCGCGCACCGTGCTCGGCCTCACCGCGCCCACGATCGGCCTGCTGAATGTCGGCTCGGAGGAGCTGAAGGGTCACGACCAGATCCGCGACGCGGCCGATATTCTGCGCCGCAGCCATATTGCCTGCCAGTTCCACGGCTTCGTGGAGGGGCACGACATCGCCGCCGGCACCACCGACATCGTGATCACCGACGGCTTCACCGGCAATGTGGCGCTGAAGACGGGCGAAGGGGCGCTAAAGCTGGTCAATGATTTGCTGAGGCAGATTTTTGCCAGCAGCCTGTCGTCGAAACTCGGCTATTTCCTGGCACGGTCCGGGTTGGACCAGATGAAGGTGTGGCTGGACCCGCGGCGCTATAATGGCGCGGTTTTCCTGGGGTTGAACGGCGTGGTGGTGAAGTCCCATGGCGGCACCGATGCCGAAGGCTTCGCCCACGCGGTGGATGTGGCCGTGGACATGGTGACGCACCGGTTCAATGAGCGGCTGCGCGAGGGTATAGGGCGCCTCGGCGGCGTGCTGGCGCAATCCGGTGCCGGCAAACCGGGTCTGACGCCCGCGATCTCACGGTAACCTCGACCATGCTTCTGCGAGACGGATCGGCACCATCGGACCAGACGCGGGGCAGCGACGCCGCCCCCGCGGATGCGGGCAAAGCCGGCGCGCGTGGCGCTGTGCGGGCGGTATTGGCCGGCGTCGGCGCCTATCTGCCGGCGCGGGTGGTGACCAACGCGGCGCTGGCCGAGACGGTGGACACGACCGACGCCTGGATCGTCGAGCGCACCGGCATTCGCCAGCGGCATCTGGCGGGGCCGGAGGAAACGGCGTCGTTCATGGCCACGCGGGCGGCGGCGGCGGCGTTGGCGCATGCCGGCGCCGGGGCGGCCGAGGTGGACGCGATCATCGTCGCGACATCGACGCCGGACGAGGCGTTTCCCGCCACCGCGGTGCGGGTGCAGGCGGCGTTGGGGGTGACGCGCGGATTTGCGTTCGACATTGCGGCGGCGTGCAGCGGCTTTGTCTATGCGCTGGCCACCGCGGACGCCTTCATCCGCACGGGTGCCGCGCGCGGCGTTCTGGTGATCGGCAGCGAGGTCTATTCCCGCATTCTGAACTGGCAGGACCGCACGACGTGCGTGCTGTTCGGCGACGGGGCGGGGGCGGTATTCCTGCGCGCCGGGGATGCCCATGGGGCGGGGATACTGTCGACGCATTTGCACGCCGACGGGCGCCACGGCGACATTCTGCATGTGGACGGCGCCGTCGGCCGGCGGGACCGGCCGGGGCACCTGATGATGAAGGGGCAGGAGGTGTTCCGGCAGGCGGTAACGAAGCTGGCGGCCGCGGTGGATGAGGCGCTGGCCGCCAATGGGCTGACGCACGCGGACGTGGATTGGCTGGTGCCGCACCAGGCAAACCGGCGGATTATCGACGCCATGGGCAAGCGGCTGGGCCTGCCGGCTGAGCGCGTGGTGCTGACGGTGGATCGTCACGCCAACACATCGGCGGCGTCGATTCCGCTGGCGCTGGCGGAGGCTGTGGGGGATGGGCGGATCAAGCGGGGGGATTTGGTGCTGATGGAGGCGCTGGGGGGTGGGCTGACTTGGGGATCGGCGCTGGTGAGGTATTAAGGAAGGCAGGAAGCAGTTCTTTTCTGAAGAAAAGAACCAAAAGACTTTTGCTCTTGATGCAATCCCGAACCTATCCGCCACGGCCCGAACCGATGTGCCGGCGCACGGACAAAAGTCTTTTGGTTCTTTTCTTCAGAAAAGAACGGCTTCCTTAACTTTTTGAATCGCGTTCGACGGACGATGGTGCAATGCGAAGGCGCATTGCACCCTACGGTGTCGCTGGCCCTATGAAGTACATTTCCACCCGCGGTCACTCCGGGGAGCGCGACTTTGCGGACGTGCTCCTCGCCGGCCTGGCGGATGACGGCGGCCTCTACGTCCCCGCCGAATGGCCGCATTTGTCCGCCGCCGACCTGCGCGGTATGCGCGGCCTGCCCTATGCCGACATCGCCGCCAGAATCATGGCGTTGTTCACCGGCGACACCGTCGGCTTCGAAACCCTCAGCGCCATGAGCCGCGACGCCTATGCCGGCTTCGCGCATCCCGCGGTCGCACCGCTGGTGCAACTGGACAGCACGCTGTGGGTGCTGGAACTGTTTCACGGCCCCACATTGGCGTTCAAGGATTTCGCCCTGCAGCTTCTGGCGCGGCTGTTCGCGCATGTGCTGACCGCGCGGGACCAGCGCATCACCATTCTCGGCGCCACCAGCGGCGACACCGGCAGCGCGGCCATCGAGGCGTGCCGCGACCGCGACCGGGTGGACATCGCCATCCTGCACCCGGCGGGCCGCACCAGCGAGGTGCAGCGCCGGCAAATGACCACGGTGCTGTCGCCGAACGTTCTGAACCTCGCCGTGGAGGGCAATTTCGACGACTGCCAGGACCTGGTGAAAGCGGCCTTCGCCGATGCGCCGTTTCGCGACGCGGTGCATCTGTCGGCGGTGAACTCGATCAACTGGGCCCGCATCGCGGCGCAGATTGCGTATTATGTCGCGGCCGCCCTGGCGCTCGGCGCGCCGGACCGGGAGGTGGCGTTCGCCGTGCCCACCGGCAATTTCGGCAATGTGCTGGCGGCGTGGGCCGCCCGCCGCATGGGCGTGCCGATCGCCCGGCTGACCGTCGCCAGCAACAGAAACGATATCTTGACGCGTTTCCTGGCATCCAACGACATGTCCATCCGCCCCGTGCAGCCCAGCCTGTCGCCGAGCATGGATATCGGCGTCTCCAGCAATTTCGAGCGCCTGCTGTTCGAGTTCCTGGGCCGCGACGGCGCGCGCACCGGCGCGGCGATGGCCGACTTCCGCGCCACCGGCCGCATGGCGGTGCCGGAGGCGGCCTGGCACCAGGCGCGCACGCTGTTCCACGGTTTTGCGCTCGACGATGCCGGCACCCTGGCGGAAATCCGCGCCACCCGGGCGGCGACCGGCTACCTGGCCGACCCACATACCGCCGTCGCGCTGGCCGCCGCCCGCGCCGACCGCTGCGCCCACCTGCCGACGGTGGTGGCCGCCACCGCGCACCCGGCCAAGTTTCCCGACGCAATGCGTGACGCGGTGGGGGTCAGCCCCCCCCTGCCCGCGCACCTCGCCACCCTATATGAACGCCCGGAACGCTTCTCTATCGTGCCGGCGGACCTGAGCGTCATCGAGTCCCGCCTGCGCGCTCTCATCGCAAGGAACACGCCATGAACGACGCCATCCGCGTCACGACGCTGCCCTCCGGCCTGACCGTGGTGACCGAGACCATGGACCGGGTGGAGACCGTTTCGATCGGCGCCTACGTCGCCAGCGGCACCCGCAACGAGACCGCCGAGCAGAACGGCGTCAGCCACTTCCTCGAACACATGGCCTTCAAGGGCACCGAGCGCCGCACCGCCGCCGACATTGCCGAGGCGGTGGAGAATGTCGGCGGCCACATCAACGCCTACACGGCGCGCGAGCAGACTGCCTACTACGTCAAGCTTCTGAAGGACGATCTGGCGCTCGGCGCCGACATCATCGGCGACATCCTGACCCATTCCACCTTCGAGCCGGAGGAGCTGGAGCGCGAGCGCGGCGTGATCCTGCAGGAAATCGGCCAGGCGAACGATACGCCCGACGACATCATCTTCGATCATTTCCAGCAAGCCGCCTTCCCCGGCCAGCCGATGGGCCGCCCGGTGCTGGGCACCGACGACATCATCCGCCGCCTGTCGCGGCACGACATTTCCGGCTACATGCGCGCCCATTACGCGGCCGGAAATGTGGTGGTGGCCGCCGCCGGCGCCCTGCAACACGATACGGTGGTGGAACTGGCGAAACAACATTTCGGCGACCTGCCGTCGAAGATGCCGCCCGCGATCGCGGCCGGCCGTTACGAAGGCGGTGAGTTTCGCGAAGGCCGTGATCTGGACCAGGTGCATCTGGTGCTGGGCTTTCCCGGCGTGAGCTACGCCGACCCCGATTATTATCCGGTGCTGCTGCTCTCCACGTTACTCGGCGGCGGCATGTCGTCGCGCCTGTTCCAGGAAATTCGTGAAAAGCGTGGCCTGGTCTATAGCATCTACAGTTTCGCAGCGCCTTACATGGATAGCGGCCTGTTCGGCATCTACGCCGGCACCGGCGAGGACGAAGCCGCCGAACTGGTGCCCGTGACGCTGGAAGAACTCCACCGCGTGCAGCGCGACGTGCACGAGGACGAAGTCCGCCGCGCCCGCACACAGACGCGCGCGTCGCTGGTGATGTCGCTGGAAAGCACCGGCAGCCGGTGCGAGCAACTGGCGCGGCAGATCCAGGTTTTCGGGCGGGTCGTGCCGCTGGCGGAAACATTGGCGAAACTCGAGGCCGTGAGCGTGGACGATGTGCGGCGCGCAGCGGCGCGTCTGTTCCGCGGGCGGCCGACCTTGGCCGCTTTGGGGCCTACGGAGCGCGTGCCGGGACTGCCGCATATTTCGGATCGGCTGGCGGCTTGAGAGCGGATTCAAGCCTAAGGCCGGGGCTCTGCCCCTACCAATTCGCGACGCCGGCGGCACGCCGGTGGGGGGTGCAGGGGGGTGAAACCCCCCGCCCGCCGGAGGCGATGCCGATGAATCCGAACCAAAGACTACTTGGCCAGAGCCGCCGCCACGCGTCTGGCGAACGCGGCGGCGTCGCGGGGGGGTTCGCCGTCCTGGACGCGGGCGAGGTCGAAGAGGGTTTCGGCGGCTTCGGTGACGTCGTGGCCGGCGGCTTGCTGGGCGGCCAGCGCGTGGATGAGGGGGTGGTGAGGGTTGATGTCCAGGATGGGGGGTATCGCGGGCATGTCGCGGCCGCTGCGGCGCATCAGGCGCTGCAATTGCAGGTCGGGGCCCTTGGTGGGGGCGGAGAGAACGGCAGGGCTGCCGGTGAGGCGGTCCGTGGGGCGGACGTCGTCGACCGCGTCGCCGAGGGCGGATTTCAGGGCGGGGACCAGTTTGCTCACGTCCGCGGCCTCGCCGTCCGGGGTGGGGGATGGCAGGCGGGAGAGGTCGGCGGCGCCTTGCGTGACGCTGCGTAACGGTTTTTCGTCGATCTTGTCCATGCGCTCGGGCCAGAAGGCGTCCACCGGGTCGGTGAACAGCAGCACTTCGACGCCGCGGGCGGCGAAACCTTCGAGTTGCGGCGAGGCGGCAAGCACTTTCGCATCGTCGCCGGCGAGGTAGTAGATGGCTTCCTGATTGGGCTTCATGCGGCCGACGTAATCGGCGATCGAAGTCCAGCCGTCTTGCGCGGTCGTTTTGAAGCGCAACAATTCGGTGAGGGTGGGGCGGTGTTCGGTGTCGCCCCAGATGCCTTCCTTGACGATGGCGCCGAAATTTTCCCAGAACTTGATGTAGCTGTCGCTGTCCTTGGCGCGGGTCTTCAGTTCGGTCAGCACGCGGTTGGTCAGCGCGCGGCGGATGCGCGCGAGCACCGGGGTGGCCTGCAGCATTTCGCGGCTGACGTTCAGCGGCAGATCCTCGGTGTCCACCACGCCCTGGATGAAACGAAGCCATTCCGGCAGCAGCTTGGCGTCGGCGGTGATGAACATGCGGCGCACGTGCAGGCGGACATGGGATTCGCGGTCGCCGTCGAACAGATCGAACGGGCGGCTGCCGGGAATGAACAGCAGGGCGTAGAACTCCATCTGGCCTTCGGCGCGCCAGTGCAATGTCGCCCAGGGTTCGTCGAACCCGTGGCTGACATGGCGGTAGAGTTCGGTGTAGGATTTCTCCTCGATCTCGGCTTTCGGCTTGCGCCAGAGGGCGGTGCCCTCATTGGCGGGGACGTCCTTGCCGTCGCGGCTGATGGTGACCGGCAGGGTGATGTGGTCGGCCCATTTGCGGATGATCGTCTCGAGGCGGTAGGCGTCGAGATATTCTTCCGCATCCGATTTGAGGTGCAGGGTGATGGTGGTGCCGGGGTGGGCGCGTTCGGCGGGGGCCAGCGTGTATTCGCCGGCGCCTTCGCTGGCCCAGGTCCAGGCCTGGTCGCTGTCGGCGCGGCGCGAGGTGACCTCGACCCGGTCGGCGACCATGAAGGCGGAATAGAAGCCGACGCCGAACTGGCCGATCAAAGCGGGGCGTTCGTCGGGCTTGGCGCCTTCCAGCGAGGCGGTGAAGGCGCGGGTGCCGCTGCGGGCGATGGTGCCGAGATTCTGGGCGAGTTCGTCGCGGCTCATGCCGATGCCGTCATCCTCGATGATGAGGCTGCGGGCCGCACGGTCGGGTTCGACGCGGATCTTCGCGTCGGTGGGGGCGCTGATGGCCGGGTTGGTGAGGGATTCGAAGCGGCGGCGGTCGGTGGCGTCGGCGGCGTTGGCGACCAGCTCGCGCAGGAAGATTTCGCGCTCGGAGTAAAGCGAGTGGACGACCAGGTCGAGCAGGCGCCCAACTTCGGCGCCGAAACTGTGACGCTCAAGGGGGGACGGCGTCTCGGTGTCGGACATGGAAACTCCCTCGAAGGTTTGCGATGCGGGCGGTATTTGGTGCGGCGCGCGGCGATTCAATAGAAGTGGATTTGTGGCTCTGCGCGCCGGCGCGTGTGGCACGAAGGTCGGGCTGTTACTTTTGGACTTCGCGGCGCGGCTTGACGCTGCTAGTGGCTGTTCCGCGCGCAGGTTGAAGAAGCGGCTTCGACTTGCGTCAGGCTGGACGACCGGGGGGTTGATGCAAGGTATTGACGGGCCGCTCCTGGCCATGACGGGGGCCGGCGCCGCGCAGGCTGTGGCGGGACTGGTCGCGGTGGGGGCATTCGCCGCCCGCGTCCGGCCGCCGCATGGGCCGATGCCGCCCGTCACGATCCTCAAGCCGGTGTGCGGCGATGAGCCGTTGCTGGAGCAGGCGATCACGTCGTTCTGCCGACAGGATTATCCCTGCTATCAGCTGGTTATCGGCGCGCAGGACCCGCACGATCCGGCGCTGGTGGTGGCGCGCAGGGTGCGGGCACGATTTCCGGCCTGCGATATCGCCATCGTCGTGGACAGGCGGTTGCACGGGGCCAACCGGAAGGTCGGCAACCTGATGAACATGCTGCCCTGCGCCAAGCACGATGTGCTGGTGATCGCCGACAGCGACCTGCATGTGCGGCCGGACTACCTCGCCCAGGTGGTGGCGACGCTGGCGCAGCCGGGGACGGGGCTGGTGACGACGATCGGGGCCGGCGAGCCGGCCGCCGCGGGCATTGCGTCGCAGATCGGCGCCATGCACCTGTCGCACGTGTTCCTGCCGAGCGCGCTGATTGCGGTGGCGTTGGGGCGGCAGGACTGCCTGGGCGGCACCATGGCGCTGCGGCGCGAGACATTGACCCGCGTCGGCGGCCTGGGCGTGCTGGTGGATCACCTGGCGGACGACAACGTGCTGGGCGCGCTGGTGCGGCGGGCCGGACTTGCCGTGCGCATTGCACCGACCTTGCCGGTGGTGACGGTGCAGGAACGCACGCTGGGCGCGCTGTGGCTGCATGAACAACGATGGGCGCGCACGATCCGCGTGCTGGCGCCGGTCGCGCATGCCGGCACGGTGATGCAATATCCACTGTTCTGGGCATTGTTGTGGGTGCTGCTGTCGGGTGGCGCGCTGGCGGCGGTTCTGTGTTTTGTGTGCATGTGGATCGTGCGGGCTTCGGTGTCCCGCGGGATCGATACGGCGCTAAGGCCGTTACGCGCCCGGCCGGCCCGGCCTGTGCCGATCTGGCTGCTGCCGGTGCGGGACGTGCTGTCGGTAGCGCAGGTGGCGGCCAGTTTCTGGGACGACGTGGTGGTGTGGCGCGGACAGACGATGCACGCCGATGCGGGTGCGGCGCGGGCGTTTGGCGGGGAAGAAGAAGGCCAGGGGCTCTGCCCCTGGACCAAGCTGGGGACAAGTCCCCAGACCCCATTTGTTTAGGAGGGGGGCACCTTGATGCCGACCCTCGCGTTTCGCCTTCGGCGTCACGCACCCAGCGCCGCGCCGGTGACAGGCTCGACCCATACCATGTGATCCTCGACGGATTTGACGCCGGGTGTGTTTTCGGCGGCGACACGAAGGGCGGGGCGCAGGGCCTCGTTGAACAGCACGCCTTCGAGGGCGACCACGCCGTCGTGGACATCGACGCTGACATTGTGCGCGTTGGCCCATTCGGACTGTGCCAGTTCGTTGCATATGGCGTCGTGAATGGCCGCGTCGCTGGCGATGGCGGTGGGGGTCGCCGATAGCTTGCGCACGAGCAGGCGGACGAGGTCGGCGCGGCTGACGACGCCGACCATCGTTTCGCCGCGCATGACGGGGACGCGCTTGATGTGATGGCGCTCCATGAGTTTGACGATGTCGTCGAGCGGGGCGTCCTCGGCGACGGTGAAGGGTGTTTCGGTCATGACGTCATGCACGGTGCGGGCGTGGCTGTGGACGTATTCGGTGGCCAGGCGGGACGGGCCCAGGAAGAGCTCGACCCAGCCGGCGTGATGCGGCTCGGTGCCGGTTTCGGCGCGGCGGAGGAGGTCGCCTTCGGAGATGATGCCGACGAGGCGGCCGGCGGTGTCGAGCACCGGCAGGGCGCTGACATGGGCTTCCAGCATGCGGCTGGCGGCGTCGACCAATTTGGTGTCCGGGGTGACGGTGAGGACGGCGCGGGTCATGATGTCTTGGGCGAGCATGGGCGGCTCCTGCGAAAGCTGTCCGGCGTATATGGGGGTTGTCAGGCGGCGTTGCCGGAGCAAAAGTTTTTTGGTTCTTTTTTTCAAAAAAGAACTTCTTCCTACTGGTACTGTTCCGCAATGGTGCGGTAGCGCGCCTGCTTTTCCGCCTCGGCCTCCGGCGTGCGGAAGCGGCGGACCAGGTGGTGGATGTGCGGGCCGCCGGTGCCCTGGCCCAGCAACGCGGCGTTGAGCGGCAGCAGGCCGATATCGGCGCCCAGCACCTTTTCGTGCACGGCGCCGCTGTAGCGGACCGGATTTTCGCGGTTGCAGCGCAGCAGGCGGACCTGGCGGTCGGGATAGGGCGCGACGTCGCCGGACTTGTCGGCGCCGACGAAATTATAGCGGGGCAGCGCGTAGGCGTCGTGGTCGGCGCCGCGGAGCAGGTTCAGCAAGGGTGCGTAATCCTCGGGGCATAGTTCCTCATCCGCATCGAGCATCAGCACCCAGGCGGCGTCCGGCGGCACCAGGTCGAGCGCGGCATTGCGCATGATGTCGAAACGGTCGGCGTTATGGGTGCGCAGCACGAAGGGTTTGCCGATTGTTTCGAGACAGGCCTGGGCGCGGGCCATGGTGTCGTCGGCGCTGCCGGTGTCGATCAGGACGAAACCGGCGGCGATGGGGGCCGCGCTTTGCAGCATGTTCACCACGCTGTCCTGTTCGTTGCGCACAATGGCGGCGACCCAGAGTGCGGGGGCATCGTCGGGGATGGGCGGCGCGTCGGGTGGGGGCGTGTAGCTGACGGGGAGGAACCAGCCGCCGAGCTGGCGCGCCGTCAGGCCGGCGACATCGATGGTTCGTTCCGCGTGCGGCCAGGCGGTTGTTGCGTCGGCGATATCGGGCGTGCCGAGCAGGATGGCGCGGGGGGCGATGACGGGGCGCAGGGCGGCGAGCCAGCGCGGCGCGTGGTGGAACAGCGCCAGGATGTCGATGCGCAGGTCGCATTCCTGGAGGAAGTTGCACAATTCCGCGGCGTCGAAACGAATGCGCAGGAGCGTGGCACCGCCTGCAAGTTCGCCGACTTGCGGCAGGAAGGCGGGAAAGTTGGCGGCGACGTGCAATACGGCCGCGCCGGCGGTTTCCAGCGGCAACAGGTCCGCGATGTTGATGCCGGCGTCGCCGATGACGACGGCGAGATGCACGTGGGCGTGGGCGCGCAGCATGAGGCGCATGATGCCGGCAAGGTCTGGGGCCGGGGGGTTTTGTTCGGGGCCCGCGGCGCCGCCGGCGCGGCGGAGGAAGGCTTGCGCGAGGCGGGCGGGGGCGGCGCCGGCGATGCCGGCGAAGAGGGTGGCGAATTCTGCGGATTGCAGAATGGCGGCGCGGCCGCGGGCGAATTCGGCGTAATAGTCCTTGAACGCGGCGATGGTGTCGGGGGTTTCGGGGGCGCGGCCGAGCAGGCAGCGGTAGAGGGTTTCGACCTCGGGGTCGGTCAACATGGAAGAGAAGAAAAAACGAAACAAAAAACTTTTGTCATTTGACGACTGTGCATGCCTGGCGCTCCTTCAAACGAGCAAAGGTTTTTTGGTTCTTTTTTTCAAAAAAGAACGGCTTCTTACGCTTTTCCAGTCCGGGAAAACGGCCGCGGCGGCGGCGATCGTGTTGGGCGCCGGCGGCTCCAGGCGCGGCAATTCAGCCATGATGGGGACGCCGCCGTGGCGAACGATGGCGTCGCGATTGCCGGCGGATGCAACGCCCGCCAGAACGACGCCGAGGAGTTGCAAATTTCGGGCGCGTAACGCCTCCAGCGACAGGAGCGTGTGGTTGATGGTGCCGAGCGTGGTGCGCGCCACCAGGATAATCGGCAAGGCGAGGCGCGCCATCAGGTCCGCCGTGAGCGCGCCGGCGCAAAGCGGGGCCAGCACGCCGCCGGCGCCTTCGACCACGAGGGGTTCGCTTGTGTGCGGCAGATCGAAATCATCCAGGGCTACGCGGGCGCCTTCGGCGGCGGCGGCGGCTTCCACCGAGAGCGATGCGGCGAAGGCGTGGCGTGGTGGGTGGATGCGGGCCGGGGGCAGGCCGGTGAGATGTGTTATTGTTTCGCTGTCGCCGGGTTCATCGGCGAGGCCGGTTTGGGCGGGCTTCCAGTAGTCGGCATTCCAGCGTCGCACCAGGCAGGCGGCGACGATGGTTTTGCCGACGCCGGTGTCGGTGCCGGTGACGAAGACGCCGTTCCTTACGAAACCGGACGCCATCAGGCGGCGCGGCGCAGGGCGGGCCAGCAGGCGCGCATGGCGGTGATGAGCGTGGCGATGGCGTTCGTGTCGTGCGCGGCGGACAGCGCGAAGCGCAGGCGGCTGGTGCCGGCGGGCACGGTGGGGGGCCGGATCGCGACGGCGAGGATGCCGCGTTCGCGCAACGCGGCGGCGAGATCGAGGGCTTTGCGCGCGTCGCCGACCAGGGCGGGGATGATGTGCGTGCTGGAGCCGGCGGTGTCGATGCCGAGATTGGCGAAGGCGGCGCGGACGGTGTTGGCGTTGGCGGCCAGGCTGGCGCGTTCGGCGTCCATGGCGGGGACGAGATCCAGGGCCGCATCGATGGCGCCGAGGATGGGTGGCGGCAACGCTGTGGTGTAGATGAAACCGGCGCACGCGTTTTGCAGAAAGTCGATCAGCGGACGGCTACCGGCCACGTAGGCGCCGAAACTTCCCAGCGCCTTGCTGAAGGTTCCCATGGCGAGGTCGATGTGTCGCGGGTCCGACAGGCCCATGCCGCGGTGGCCCAGAACGCCGGTGGCGTGCGCCTCGTCGAGATAGACGAAGGCGCCGTAGCGGTCCGCGAGGCTGGCCAAGGTGGGGATGTCGGCGCGGTCGCCGTCCATGGAGAACACGCTTTCGGTAACGATGAAGCGCCGGCCGGGCTGGTCCGCGTGCTGTT
>CAJCIS010000124.1 GCA_903970435.1 Acidobacteriota bacterium
GTTTTTTGTTTCTTTTTTCAAAAAAGAAATACTTCCTTCCCTAACCTTTGCCAAACCTCCTGGGACCCATCCCAAATCATACGCCCCGCCACAACCACCACCACCACCAACCCGAGCCAAGCGATCCAACGATATCGTTCCAACAACCGCGCCAGGAAATTCGCGGCAACGCCCATCAGCAGCACAGACAGCGCCAGTCCGCCCACCATCACCCACACATGTGCATGAGCCGCCCCGGCCACCGCCAGCACATTGTCGAGGCTCATGGAAAGATCGGCGACAGCAATCCGTAGAATCGCCTGACGCAACGACTTGCGGGTGACGCCGCCTTGCGCCCCGTGTGCGCCACCGCGCAATTCGCGGTACATCTTCCAGCACACCCAAATGAGCAGAATGCCGCCCGCCAAGGTCAGGCCGAGTACCGCCAGCAGCTGCACCGCCACCAGCGACAGCATTATTCGGATCAGTGCCGCCGTTCCCACGCCAAGCGCGATGGCGCGCCGCCGCTCGGGCGGCGGGAGGCCCGCCACCGCCATGCCCACCACGACCGCGTTGTCGCCGGCGAGCGTCACATCGATCAGCACAACCTGCAGCAGGGCCAGCAGGGCGCCGGCGTCATTGTGCGTCACGAAACTGGCCGGCTTGCCGTCACGCCGTCTTCCTCCTAGGGAAGCAATTCTTCTTTGAAAAAAAAGACCAAAAAACCTTTACTTTGTTCAATGCGTGCGTTGAGTCCAAGCGCCCGCATAGAATAAAGGTTTTTTGTTTCTTTTTTTCAAAAAAGAAATACTTCATTCCTTCGCCTATACGGCCGGAGAGCATCTGTTGGTTCCTCGTTACACAAGACCCGTCATGGCCGCCATCTGGGCGCCCGAGAACCGCTACCGCATCTGGTTCGAGATCGAGGCGCTTGCCTGCGAAGCCATGGCGCACATTGGCGCCATCCCGGAAGCCGCGGCGGAGGTAATCCGCCAGCGCGGGGCTCCGGCACTTGCGGCGATCGGCCCGGACGACATTGCGCGCATCGATGCGATCGAGCGCGAAACGCGGCACGACGTGATCGCCTTCCTCACTTGGCTCGCCGAAAAGATCGGCCCCGAGAGCCGCTTCGTCCATCTCGGCCTCACCAGCAGCGACGTGCTGGACACCTGCCTTGCGGTGCAACTGACCCAGGCTGCCGACCTGCTGCTCGCGGACCTCGATGCTGTGCTGGCCGCGCTGCGGCGCCGCGCCCTGGAGCATAAATACACGCCCACCATCGGCCGCAGCCATGGCATTCATGCCGAACCGACCAGCTTCGGCCTCAAGCTCGCGGGCCATTTCGCCGAATTCGCCCGCGGCCGCGCGCGACTGGTCACGGCGCGCGGTGAAATCGCGACCTGTGCCATCAGCGGCGCGGTCGGCACGTTCGCGCATGTCGATCCGCGGGTGGAGGCGTATGTCGCGGCAAGGCTCGGCCTGGCGACCGAGCCTGTTTCGACCCAGATCATCCCGCGCGACCGCCATGCGATGTTCTTCGCCGTGCTGGCGGTGATCGCGAGCGGCGTGGAGCGGCTGGCGATCGAGGTGCGCCATTTGCAGCGCAGCGAGGTGCGTGAAGCGGAAGAATTCTTTCATGCGGGCCAGAAGGGCAGCAGCTCCATGCCGCACAAACGCAACCCGGTGCTATCCGAGAATCTCACCGGACTTGCGCGCATCGTGCGTGCGGCCGTGGTGCCGGCGCTGGAGGATGTGGCGCTGTGGCACGAGCGCGACATCAGTCATTCCAGTGTCGAACGCACCATCGGGCCGGATGCGACGGCAACGCTCGATTTCGCGCTCGCCCGCCTGGCCGGCATGATGGAAAACCTGCTGATCTACCCGGACCGGATGCGCACCAACCTGGAGAGTCTGGGCGGCGTGGTGCACAGCGGCGAGGTGTTGCTTGCCCTCGCCCGCGCCGGCATTTCGCGCGAGGCGGCCTACGAAATCGTTCAGCGCAACGCCATGGCGACATGGACGAAACTGGGCACGACGGGTGGCAAAACGTTTCGCGAGAACCTCGACGCCGACCCGGACGTCGCGGGGCACGTGCCTGCAGGTGTGCTCGACGCGGCGATGGCGATGGACATGCATTTGCGCGCGGTGGACACCGTGTTTGCGCGCGTCTTCGGGGAAACCGCGCCATGAAGGAGAATCCGTTCGAGGCCGTCGCGCGCTATTGCGATCGTGAGTTGCAGGCGCCGTTTGCGCAACGGCTCCTGGCGCATAGCGAGGCCGCGATGCGGGAGGCCGGTCTGGTGCCGACCGACCTCCCCGAACGTCTCGGCCAGGATCCTTACCTGATGCTGTTCACGGTGGTGGTGGAGGATTTCACCACCCGGCCGGATGCGCCAGGCGGCGTGCGCGTGGCGGACGCCTACCTCAAACGCCATGGCTGGAAGCTGACGCCATCCGCCCGAAAGCTGATCCAGCGAGTGCGGGACTCGGTGATGGGCCTGTACGAAGTGACGGGGCTCAAGCCGGGCCACGGCCTCGAGCTGCGCGATCTGTTGCTGGACGGGCCTGACTTCAAGGTGGCGCAGCCGAGGCTGGCCGGCGTACTGCCGGTGGGCTGCCTGCTCGGCGCACGCGTGCTGCAGCTCGATGAAGGTGCCACCCTCAGCGGCGGCGTCCTGCCATTCGAGGAAGAACTGCGCGAACAGGTCGTGACGTATATCCGTGACGCCGCGGAACTCGGCGATCGCCCGATCAGGAACGATGAACTTGCCGGCCTGGCACCGCATATCAGTAATGTGTGGCTCAAGATGACGCTGGCGGAGGCGGCGGCGAAAGACTGAGAAGTCGGCCGAGGAAGGAAGTATTTCTTTTTTGAAAAAAAGAAACAAAAAACTTTTGCCTTATCCTTACGGTGACGCCTAAGCCATCAGCGCGACGGCATGCACCGAACAAAGTAAAAGTTTTTTGGTTCTTTTTTTCAAAAAAGAACGACTTCCTGTTCCTTTGCCAGAATCTGCCCGGTAAATCGTGCCGAGCAGCGCAAACTTCATTTCATTCCGTGCAAGATATTCCGGAGGCTGACGCATTGACGAAGGAACGACGCAAAAAAGCTCTTCGCCGCCGGATATGCGTGTAGTTGAGCTATGTGCACTCTTGTCCTGCTTCATCGGCCTGGCAGTGCCACGTGGCCGTTGCTGCTCGCGGCAAACCGTGATGAGATGCTGGCGCGGCCCTGGCTGCCGCCCGCTTCACATTGGGTGGATCAGCCCGAAACCGTGGGCGGGCTGGACACGCTGGCGGGAGGCACTTGGCTTGCAGTGAACGCGGCGGGCGTTGTGGCGGGCGTTCTAAACCGCACGGGTTCGCTCGGACCGCAAACCGGCAAACGCAGTCGCGGGGAGCTGCCGCTGCTGGCGCTCCGGCATGCGAGCGCGGCCGCGGGCGCGGCCGCGCTGGCCGAGCTGGACGCAGCCGAATGGCGCAGTTTCAATTGCGTGGTCGCGGACAGCGACGCCGCCTTCTTCGTGCGCGGCCTGGGCGCGGGACCGGTAACCTCCGTGCCCCTGTCCCCCGGCTTCAACCTTGTCACCGCGTCCGATCCCAACGACCTTACGCAAAAGCGGGTGGCGCGCTACCTGCCGCTGTTCCACGCGGCGCCGGCCCCCGAGCCGCCGGACTGGGGCGTTTGGCCCGCGTTGCTGGCAGATCGTACCGGCCCGATCGAAGCAGCGCTCTGCGTCCCGGAGACTAACGGATTTGGTACCGCCAGCTCCATGCTGATCGCCCTGGCGCCGGGCCGCCGGATGATGCGGTTTTGGCCGGTGGGCAACGCCGCCCACGACGCGGCAGCCTTCAGCGCGGTCCCAACCTCGCCAGGGTGAGCACGGCGCCCAGGATCACGACGGTCTGCATGCCGATCGCGCCGAGCATCCATTTCAGGATGTCGGCCTTGGTTTCGGCCAGGCTTTTCTCAAGTCCGGCCTTGGTTGCGACTAAGCTTTTCTCAAGTCCGGCCTTGGTTTCGGCCAGGCTTTTCTCAAGTCCGGCCCTGGTTTCGGCCAGGCTTTTCTCAAGTCCGGACTTGGTTTCGGCCAAATTGGACTTCGCCACGGCCAGACCGACCTGAAGTTCATTCCGAAGCGCGGCCAGACCGACCTGAAGCTCATTCCGAAGCGCGGCCAGGCCAACTTGAAGATCGGTCTTCGTCGCGAGCGCCGACAAATCCACGTCCTGCGATTGCCGCACGATCCGAGTAACCACCTCGGCCTGCATGTCTGTGAATCCCACAGACATGAGCTCCTTGACCACGGCGTAGGTGTCGAAAGTCACGACGGTCATTCGCCTGCCATGCCCGCGTTCTCGGGCTTCGTGGCGTCCAGCCCGCGGGCGATCAGGTGGCGGATCGCCTCCGACTCGGAGCTGAAGCGGTTCTCAAAGCGGTACTCGTCCACTGCCCGTGCGAGCTGTGCAGGCAAGCTGACCTGCTTTCGAACGGGGGCTGTGGATGGCCGTGGCATGCCGACCCCCTATCAGCCGATTATGAGTTTGTCAGTAAGAAACCGCTCCGGCACCCCGTGTGCGGTGGACGCACACATGCCTGGGGGTTCCTTTCCGGCCCGGAATACGCCTGCTATACGCCCAGGCTCTGATGCAAGGAGCCGCCATGGCCCGCCGCCGCCAGCTCTACGAGGGCAAAGCCAAGATCCTGTTCGAAGGACCGGAGCCGGGCACGCTCGTCCAGTACTTCAAAGACGACGCCACGTCCGGCAACGGCACCAAGAAGGGGGTGATCACCGGCAAGGGGGTGCTGAACAACCGGATCAGCGAATACCTTATGATGCGCCTCGGCGAGGTCGGCATACCAACGCACTTTGTCCGCCGGCTGAACATGCGCGAGCAGCTCATCCGCGAAGTGGAGATCATTCCGCTCGAAATCGTCGTGCGCAACGTGGCCGCCGGGTCATTGTGCACCCGCCTCGGCATCCCGGAGGGCACCCGCCTGCCGCGCTCGATCATCGAATATTATTACAAAAACGACCAGCTTGGCGACCCGATGGTGGCCGAGGAGCACATTACCGCCTTCGGCTGGGCGAGCACGATGGACATGGATGACATCGTGGCGCTGACGTTGCGCATCAATGATTTCCTGACCGGCCTGTTCCTCGGCGTCGGCATCACGCTGGTCGATTTCAAGCTGGAGTTTGGCCGTCTCTGGGAAAACGAGGACATGCGCATTGTGCTGGCGGACGAAATCAGCCCGGACAATTGCCGCCTGTGGGACGTGCGGACGAACGAAAAGATGGACAAGGACCGTTTCCGCCGCGATCTTGGCAAGGTGGAGGAGGCCTATCAGGAAGTCGCCAAGCGCCTGGGCATCTTGCCGGAGGCGGGAACGCGCGACATGAAGGGCCCGGAGTTGATGCAATAGGAGCGGATGGCGTGAAGGTTGCGGTAACCGTTTCGCTCAAGGATGGCGTGCTCGACCCGCAAGGCAAGGCGGTGGAGCACGCGCTGCACAATCTCGGTTTTGCCAACGTGACGGAGGTGCGAGTGGGCAAGGTAATCAGTTTCGATATTGAGGCGACCGACGCGGCGCAGGCGCGGTCGCAGGCCGGCGAGATGGGCCGCCGGCTGCTCGCCAATACGGTGATCGAGCGTTTCGATGTGCAGGTGCAACCATGAGATCGCTGATTTTCGCCGCCTGCCTGCTGGCATGCGCGCCGGCCGCGGCACAGCGCGTCTCCCGGGTGAATGGCGGCAAGCTGATGACGCTGTGCGGGAGCACCGATGTGAAGGGGTGTGAAGCCTATCTCAGCGGCGTGGCCGATGCAGTGGGTGAGTTGAAGGACGCGCACGTGGCCTGCATTCCCAACAGCGTCACCGACCGGCAAATGCGCGAGGTGGTGCTCAAATTGTTGCACAATGAGCCACAGAATCTGGAACGCCCAGGCGGCGGGCTGGTGTTGCGCGCCTATGCGAAGGCGTGGCCCTGCAACAAATAATTTCGACCCGCCGCCCGCCATTGGCCCTGCTGGGGGTGGTGGCGGTGGCGGCATTGCTCGCCGGCTTCGCGTTGACTCGCCACGTTTTTTGGGATGATGAAGCCTATACGGCGCTGTTCGCGCGCAACGTGTTGCACACCGGAACGCTGACCGCGTGGGACGGCCATAACCTGACGGTGTTTCGGGGCGGCGAAACGCTGGATTCAAACCTCATCCAAAACGAGGTATCGCCGCTGCAATTCTGGCTGGCGGCGGCCTCGATGGCGCTGTTGGGCGCCACGACCCTGGGCGGACGCCTGCCGTTCCTGCTCTGCGGACTGGCCGCACTGCCGGCGGTTTATTATTGGGCGCGCGCGTGGGTGCCTAACACGGATATGCCGCCGTGGTTGCCGGCCGGATTGCTGGCGCTCAACGTTCCCTTTCTCCTCTACATTGCGCAATGCCGCTACTATGCGCTCGTCCTGCTTCTGGTGCCGGCACTTTACGTTGCGTTCGCGCACGCAAGCGGGCCACACAAGCGCCTTTGGTTCGGTATCGGCGCGGTGCTTGCCGTGGCACTCGGTCTGTCGAATTACCTCGCCGCCGCGGCCACGGCTGGATCGCTCGCCGCCGCGGCGGCGATGAAGCCGTTTCGCTCTCAGAAAAACGTGGCGTTCGCCGCGATGGTTTCGCTGGTGACGACCGCTTTGCTGATTTATGTGCTGTCGCGCCCTGGCGTGTATGCGGCATGGCACGCGCGCCAGGGCGCGATGGGTTTCGTGCCGCACGCCGCAACATTGTTGTGGCGTGAGTTGCGCGATCTGGGGCCGTTCGAATTTTTTCCTTTGCTGCCGGTGCCGCTGCTGGCCGCCCCTTTCTTCGTCACAAGCCTGCGTCCGCTGCGCCCGCTTGCCCACTGCGCGCTGACGGTTCTCGTCATGATGTCGGCCGCCCTCGTCGTGACCGCCGCCGCTTCGCCGCAGGATCCCGGCATGTCGTACTATGCCGATATGCGCTACGTGCTGGGTGTCATGGCGGCCGGCGTGTTTCCGACCGCCGCTGCCATATGGATCGTTTTCCGTTGGCACGGCCGTGCGGCCGGGTTGGCACTCGCGGCGCTTATCGTTTTCAGCAACGTTCCCTATCTGCCCGCCTGGCCGGCGCGCTGCACGCTCTGCGCCCGCATCGCCGAATTGGCGCAGCCTTATCCTTCCGGTACCGATGCGTTGCTGCACGCGGCGGCCGCCCTGCCGTCCGGCGCGCTGACCATGGTCGTGCCGGACTACATGACGTTGCCGCTGATGTTCTACCGGCCCGATTTGCGCTATCCCAACCTGCTCGACCCCGCCAAGCCGCTCGCCCCCGAGGCCCGTGCAAAAATGCCGCCCTGGATATACGCCGCCAGTACGACACCCGACGCGCTTCTGCGCGGCATCACCGCGTGGCCGCCGGCGCCGGGCCTGCGCGCCGGCGGCGTGCACCTGACACGCACGGCGATCGAACCGCATTTCTGGATCGACCGCACGCGGCCGGAACTGCCGTGGCACGGTTTTTCGCGCGACGCGGCGGCCGATGCGCGCGCCGGTTGGGCGCTCTACCGCCAGGACGCGCCGCCTTGAAAACCGAGAAGCCCGCCGAAATCCCGCAGTCGCGCATTTTTTCCGGCAGCACGTTCGAAAACGACATCGGCTATTCCCGCGCCGTGATCTCCGGCGATTTCGTGCTGGTCAGCGGCACGACCGGCTTTGATTACGAAACGATGATCATTGCGCCGGATGTTGTCTCGCAATGCGCGCAGGCCATTCGCAATATCGAGTGGGCGCTCGACCAAGCGGGCGCCACGCTGCGCGACGTCGTTCGCGTGCGATATCTACTGCCCGATTCGGCCGATTTTCCGCCCTGCTGGCCGCTGCTGCGCGAGGCGTTCGGCGGCGCCGCGCCCGCGGCGACCGTGATGGTTGTTGGATTGGCCGATCCACGCATGCGCATTGAGATTGAGGTGACGGCGCGCAGGGCGGCACCGTAGAGGAAGCAAGTATTTCCTTCTTTGAAAAAAAGAATCAAAAAACTTTTATTAGTTTGAGTACGCAACTACACCGGGTATTTGGCGCGTCGACCGATAAAAGTTTTTTGTTTCTTTTTTTCAAAAAAGAAATACCCCCTTCGTCTTCGTGAGGCCCCCATGACCCCCGACCCCGACGCCCCGGCAAGACGCTCGCTGCGCAACCACCGGGCCGTCGCCACCGGCCTGCTGATCCTCATGGCGGCCGCCACCCTGGGCGCCTACTGGCTTCCCCCGAGCTACTGGACTGACCTGGCGCAAGCGTCCGCAAAGGCCGGGCTCGTCGGCGGCCTGGCCGACTGGTTCGCCGTCACCGCCCTGTTCCGCCGGCCGCTAGGCTTGCCGATTCCCCACACCGCCATCATTCCGCGCGAAAAGGCGCGGCTCGGCCAGGCGCTGGGCCGCTTTGTCAGCCGGCACGTCGTCAACCGCGACGAAGTGACCCGGCTGATGGGCCGCTTCGACGTGGGGGCCTTCGCCAAGATGCTGCTGACGGACCCGCAGATCGTGGCGCCCATGGCGCGCAGCCTGGCCAACATGCTGCCGCGCGTGCTGGCCACGGTGGAGGATGGCCGCGCCCGGCGGACACTCGGCCGGCTGATCCCGCGCCTGATCGGCGGCCCCGAGGCCGGGCGCGTCGTTGCCCGCGCACTGCGCGGCCTGGTCGAAGGCGGCCGGCACCAGGAAATGTTGAGCTTTATCCTCGACAAGCTCCGCGAGGGCATGATCGCGCGCGAGGACCAGCTGCGCGGCTTCATCGAGGACAAGGTCCGCGCCGAGGGCGGCCGCCTGGTCGGATGGGCGCTCGGCGCCACCATCGCCACCCGCATCCTGGGCATGGTGAACAGCGAACTCGAGAACGCCGGCCCCAACAGCGCGGCGTTGCGCGACGCGTTCGACGAATGGGTGCAGCACGAAATCCGCCGCATGGAGGAGGACCCCGCGCACGCCGCCGAAATCGGCCGCGCCTTGCGCCGGGTCATGACGCACGAAACGGTGCAGGCCTGGAGCCTGGACGTGTGGCACCGTATGCGCGCCGCCCTGGAATCCGACGCCGCCCGGCCCAATGGCCGGACAGTCGCGGTGCTGGAGGGTGCGGTGCGCAACCTCGGCGCGTTGCTGGCCAGCGACGACGTGGCCCGGGCGCGCGTTCAGCGCACCGCCGAGCGGCTGGTGGCTGCCTTGTTGCCTTCGGCGCAGGCGCAGATCGCCGACTTCATTGCGAACGTTGTGGCAAGCTGGGACACCGCAACGATTACCGATCGCCTGGAGCTGCGGGTTGGCCGTGACCTGCAATATGTCCGCATGAACGGCACGCTGGTCGGGGCGCTGGCCGGGGGGGTCTTGTATGCTATTTTACATGGTGTGTTTGGTCGGGTGGCGTTTTGAAACAAGGACGAAAGTATTTCTTTTTTGAAGAAAAATAAAACTTTTTCGATTTAGGGCTGTGGCGGATGGCGTTCGCTGATACGCCCTACTTTACTTGCTTGCGGGTGGGCGCCTCCAGGGCGCGTTGATCTCGAAGTTCGCTGATCCATTCATCGATCTGCTCGACCGAGCGGAAATTTGCCATGTCAAAATGATCCCAGCTCAGGATCTGCGGGCGCGTTTTCTTCCAGCGTGGGGCCGGGGGTGACAGGCTGGGGCCGAACAGGAAAAAATCCGTAATCTGCAAGTCGCCCGGAATGCCCAATTCGCGGCCGATGGCGGCGCGTGCCTCGTCATATCCGAGGGCCGAGACCCACCAGGTCTGGTAGCCCAGCGCGGTCGCCGCCAGATGCGCGGCCATCGTGCTGGCGGCCACGCTCTGCAGCAAAAGACGCTCGGAATTCGCATGGTAGGGCTGGTCGAGTTCGGAGCCTTCCATCAGGCCGGGAAATGCCCAGGTCATGCGCGGGTCGAGTACCACCACTATGAAGCCGGGGGCATGGCCCATGGCCGCATAATCGATGCAGTGCAGCCGCGGGGCGGCCTGGGTGGTCTGAGCATCGCGGGTCATCGCGCGGCGCATCTGCTCGGCCACCACGTGCTGGGCGATCAGCCGCTTGGTCTGGGGCGTGGTCACCGCGACATAGTGCCAGGGCTGCGCGTTGGCGCCCGAGGGCGCCTGTGCCGCGGCATCCATCACCTGCTCGATATGAGCGCGCGGCATGCTGAAGCTTTGATCAAACGCCCGGGTGGTCACCCGGTCGCGCAGCACGTCCATCAGATTGTCGTAGCGCGCGCCCGGCGCGGTGTGGGCATCCGGGCCGCCACGCGGTCCGGCGCGGACCAGACTGCTCATCGGCGATCAGATGTCGGAAATGTGATGACGGGAGCCGATCATCATCGCGCGTTTGGCGGCGGCTTAGCCAACGCCGTATCGCCGGCGCTGCAGGCGATACGCCATGTACGCCACGGCCGCGGCGATCAGCGCGACCGGCAGCAACAGCGACGCAATCCACAGGAACACGGCGGCAACCGCGATCACCCCGGCGGCGACGGCAACCAGAGTGGCCACGATGCCGATCCGGGCTGTCCAGGACAAAGTCGCCGGCCGCGGCAGGAATTCGCCGGTGGGTGTGAGGTCGATTATCTGATGATGCCGATAGATCATGGTGGGAGTGTGGCGCCGCGCACGTTTGCTTGCAAGGTGATCCGAGCGGCGGGCTGGACTTATGCAGGACGAAGGAAGAACTTCTTTTTTGAAAAAAAGCAGCAAAAAACTTTTTTCTGGGCGATCCACAACGTGATTGCTGCGCAGGAGAGGCGCCGCTATCACGGCGCCGCATGCGCCCTGCCCTAGCCGCCGTTTCCGTCCTGTTTCTGAGCGCGGCGGCGCCGGCCGAAAACAATGTGCCGTTGGCGCTCCAACAGCGAGTCATCGCGCACTACAGCCACTTGTTCATTATGCCGCAAACGGCGATCTGGGAGTTCGAATCCGCCAGGCCGTATTTGCTGGGCGGCACGATCGTCTGCGGTCACGTCAACTATCAGAACAGTGAACGACGTTATGTCGGCGCGTCTGCCTTTTACCTTGTTCTGACCGATACCGGCACCGGCGACGGCGACGTTCTGCCGGCCAAGGCCGTCCAGGACCCTACCGGAACGATCCGGTCGACCTACCTCCAGGTCTGCAAGCCGCCGCGCTAAGGGGGGCCAAGGCCAGCATTCTTTTGGTTCTTTTCTTCAGAAAAGAACGGCTTCTTTACTTCTTTGCCGCCGGCCGCCGCCCATGGACTCGCTGCTGCCCATACTTTAGGCATTGCGGATGCCGCCTGCTTTCGCGGCAAAAAAGCGATGTGGCCGGGTTGCCTCCTATTCCGGCTTATGGAATAGCTTCCCATCTGATGAACTACGACACGGAACCGTCGCCCGCCGATGCGCTGCTGTCCGCTGTTTCGCCGGCCAGCCAGACGTTGGTGCGCGGTCTCGATGTCCTGGAGCAGGTGGCGGATGGTCCGGTGGCTTTGAGCACCATAGCGCGCCAACTCGGCCTGTCGCGCAGTACCGTGCATCGCCTCGCGACAACGTTACTGGAGCGGCGCTACCTGAATGTGACCCCCCGCCGCGGCTATTCGCTGGGTCCCAAATTGCTGGAACTGGGGTTTCTGGCGCGCGACCAGATCAGCCTGGTGCGGCTCGGTCGTCCTTACCTCGAAGCGCTGGCGGCGCGCACCGGCGACGTCGCCTTGCTGGCGGTGCGGGACGGGCAGGACGTGCTGGTGGCCGACCACGCCGCCGGCCGGCGCCGGGTGGTGCCCAGTCTGCGGGCGGGCGACCGCCTCGCCGCCCAAGGCTGCGCGCTCGGCGACGTGCTGGCAGCCCCGGGAGCCTCACCAGGGGGAGCGGCACCAGGGACCGACACGGCTGCTTCGGCCTGCGATGAGGTGCTGGTGGACGACGGGCGATCGGAAATACGTACCATTGCAGCGCCCGTGCGTGGCGCCGACGGCAGCGTGCGCGCCGCGCTCGGGATTGCCGCGGCATCCGTGTATGCGGACGGCGCCGAACTCGACACTGCCCGGGACGCGGTGCGCGAAGCCGCCGACGCCATGAGCGCCGAGCTCGGCTGGCGGGTTTCCGGCGCGCGTGGCACAGTGTCGGCGGCGGCACAGCAATTGCGTATTCCGACCGACAGAATTGCCGCCGACAAGCGGCGCGCGGGCACGTCATCGGATACGACAAGACCGCCGGACCGGCTAAACGCCGGTACCGGTTCGGATACGGATATTGTGGACGAGAGGATTCGGGGCGGCATGGGAGGGCACAACGGATGAATTATATTGAGCAGCAACGGAATCCGTTGCGCAGTCTGCCCGGGCTGACGATTGTCGCCTTGTTTCACGTGGTGCTGATTTATTTCGTCATCACGGTGCTCGGCAAAAACTTTATCGACAAGGTGCCGCCGCCGATCGCGACGAAGATCATCAAGCATGATGAGCCACCGCCACCGCCGCCGCCGCCGCCGCCGCCGCCCGATCTACTGCATCCGCCGCCGCCGCCCGACGTGGTGCCACCGCCGGATATTCAATTGCCGACGCCGCCAGTGCAGAACAACGCCATCCAGGCCGTCGTGCGCAGCAACGTGGCGCCGCCAACGCCGGTCGCGAAGCCTGCGCCGCCCGCGGTGGCCGACACGACCTTCAGCCCCGGCCACATCGTGGGCGGCACCCGTGCGCCGACCTATCCGGAACAGTATGAGGACGCCCAGAAATCCGGCCGCGTCACCGTCGATTGCACGATCGAAACCGACGGGCGGCCGAGCAATTGCCACGTGCTCAGCGCATCGGGCGGCGCCGCCTTCGCCAGCGCAACCATGCAATGGCTCACCGGCGGCAGCCCGCCGCGCTACAAGCCCACCACCCGCGGCGGCGTGCCGGTCCGCGAGGAACATCAGTGGGTGGTCACGTATCAGCCACCTGATTAAGTCGCGTGCCGCACCACCGCATCACCCACGTCACGGCCCGGCGGAGCGCATCCAAGCCGGACCTGCTAAAGGAGACACCATGAGCAAGCTATCCATTCCGGCATTGGCGGCCTTCCTCGCACTCGGCGCCGCTTCCCTCGTGCCGGCCGCCGCGTGGGCGCAAGCGCCCGCGGTGCCACCGTCTCCGGTGCAGGCGACGCCCGCGCCGGCCGCCCCCGGCACCACCCCGCCCACCGATCAGGCAGCGCCCCCCGGCACAACGCCCAGCACAACGCCCGGCACAACGCCCGGGGCGACCCCCGCCCCCGGCACGCCGGACCAGGGCACCGTGCCCGGCACCACCCCGGCGCCCGGCGCACCCACTGCCGCCGGCACGCCGCCGGCCCCCGGCGCCGACCAGACCGCGGCACCGCCGCCGGTCGACGAAGGCAATGGCCAGCTGGCGGTGGAGAACCCCTACGGCCCGTCCTCGCTGTGGAAGAAGGGCGACTTCGTGTCCCGCGGCACGCTCATCATCCTGACGATCATGTCGTTCGGCACCTGGTACATCATGGTGACCAAATACATCGAGCAGGCCCGCATGTTCGGCGCCGCCAAGGTCGCCGCCCGCGATTTCTGGAAAACCAATTCGGTGCGTGAGGGCGTGCAGCGGTTGAAGGAAACCAGCCCCTTCCGCTTCATTGCCGAAAGCGGGCTGTCCGCTAGCGAGCATCATGACGGCGCGCTCACCGACAGCATCGACCTGCACACCTGGGTGACGATGAGCGTGCAGCGCGCGGTGGATGCAATCAATTCACGCCTGCAAGGGGGCCTGGCGTTCCTGGCCACGGTGGGCTCCACCGCCCCGTTCGTGGGTCTGTTCGGCACGGTGTGGGGCATCTACCACGCGCTCACCGCCATCGGCGCCTCGGGCCAGGCCTCCATCGACAAGGTTGCAGGCCCCGTCGGCGAGGCGCTGATCATGACGGCATTCGGCCTGGTGACCGCCGTGCCGGCCGTGCTGGGCTACAATTTCCTGGTCCGCCGCAACAAGACCGCGCTGGAGAAGGTGCGCAATTTCGGCAGCGACCTGCATTCCGTCCTGCTTTCGGGCAGCCGGCTGACGGTCGGCGGCACCACCACCGCCACCAGCAAGGCGGCCTGATCCGATGGCCATGAGCGTCGGCCCGTCAGACGGCGATGATGACGAAGTCGTATCGGCCATCAATACCACCCCGCTGGTGGACGTGATGCTGGTGCTGCTCATCATCTTCCTGATTACCATTCCGGTGGCAACGCATACCGTGCCGTTGTCGCTGCCGAAGGACACCAATCAGCCGAACCAGACCAAGCCGGAGAACATCACCATCGCGGTGAACAAGGACGGCGACTATTTCTGGAACGAAGCCAAGGTCGCCGACATCGACGCGCTGACCAAGAAGCTGGAAGCGGTCGCCGTGAAGGTGCCGCAACCGGAAGTGCAGATCCGCGGCGACGAGAGTGGACGTTACGAGTTCGTCGGCAAGGTGGTCGCCGCACTGCAACGTGCCCAGATTGCCAAGGTCGCGTTCATCATCCAGCCGCCGCTGAAGGGCGGCTGAGGAGGCCGAGCATGTCCATGAATGTAGGGCCCTCGGGCGGGGGCGAGCCGGATGTCGTGGTGGAAATGAACACCACGCCGCTGATCGACGTGATGCTGGTGCTGCTGATCATGCTGATCATCACCATCCCGATCCAGATGCACGCGGTGAAGATGGACCTGCCGGTGGGCAACCCGCCGCCGCCGCCGGTGCCGCCGCCTGTCGTGCATATCGTGGTCGATTTCGATGGTACCATAAGCTGGGACGGCACCACGGTTGCGGACGAGAACAGCCTGGTTGCGCAATTGTCGGCGATCGGCAAGCAGTCCGAGGACGCGCAGCCGGAAATTCATCTCGAGCCGAACAAGCTGGCGACGTACGGCGTGGTGGCGCACGTCATGTCGGACGCGCAGCGGCTCGGCGTGAAGAAACTTGGCGTGGTCGGCGGGTACTAGCGGCTACTTGTGGAAAAAGAAGCAGTTCTTTTTTGAAAAAAAGAACCAAGAAACTTTTGTCAGTTGGCCGTCGCTGCCCCTCCCAGGTGGGAAGGTTGGCATTTCCCGTAACAGATAAAAGTTTTTTGGTTCTTTTTTTCAAAAAAGAACTGCTTCTTTGCTGGTCCTTTCTCGACATGCGCCGAACTCTTTCGTATGAAATTGTTGCTCGGTGGCAGGCGCTTGCAGGACCATTTCAGCAACAGGATATCACGATGGTTGTTCGTAACGTACTTCGCGCGGCGCTGGTACTCGGCATGCTCTCGGCGGCCGCCGCCCATGCCGAGGAAATGCGGCCGGCGCTCGGCAAGCCGCTCGCCCAGGCGGGCCAGTTGCTTCGGCAGGGCCGCTACCCCCAGGCCATGGCCGCGGTGCGCGCGGCCGACGCGGTACCCGGCAAAACCGCGCACGAACAATACGTCATCGAGGAAATGCGCGCCGCCATCGCCGAAAAATCCGGCGACATGGCCACGGCGTCGGCCGCGTACCAGCGCATGCTGGCCAGCGGCCAGGTGGGCGGCGCACAGGCCGTCCGCATCTACCAGGCCGAGGCCTCGCTGGCCTACCGGGCGCAGAATTACGGCCAGGCCGTCAACTGGCTCGATAAATATTTCAAGGCCGGCGGCACCGCACCGGAATTGCGCACCCTGCAAATTCAGGCGCTCTATCTGGCTAAGAACTACGCCGAGGCCGGCCGCCTGCAGGCGCAGGTGGTCGCGGCGCAAACCCGCGCCGGCCGCATCCCGGCCGAAAACGAATTGCTGCTTCTGTATAATTGCCAGAAAGGCAACAACGACAATACCGGTGCGCTCAATACGATGAAGCAACTGGTGCTGTATTATCAGAAGCCCGACTACTGGAAGAACGTGATCGACACGTTGCGCGCCAAGCAGGGCTTTTCCGATCGTTTGGTATTCGACGTCTATCGCCTGGAATTCGCGCTCAGCCTGGTGAACACGCCCGCCGACGCCATGGAAATGGCCGAACTTGCCGTGCAGGCGGGCCTGCCCGGCGAAGCCAAGACAATCGTGGATAAATGTTATCAAGGCGGCCTGTTCGGCACGGGCCCTGACGCCGCCCGCCAGGCGCGCCTACGCGCCCTGGTGGACAAGACATATGCGCAAACGCTTGCGCAGCTCGGCAAGCAGGACGCCGACGCGGAAACCGATCACGACGGCAACCGCCTGCTCGCCCTTGGCGAAACCTATGTGTCCTACGCCAAGTTCGACAAAGGCATTCCGATGATCAAAGACGCCATTGCGAAAGACGATCTGCGCCATCCGGAAGACGCCAAGCTGCAACTCGCCATCGCCTATCTCAATTCGGGCGACAAAAAGGATGCGATATCGACGTTGCGGAGCGTGCGCGGAACTGATGGCACGATCGACGTGGCGCAGCTTTGGTTGTTGCATATTGGGAAGTAAGGCAGGAACCAGTTCTTTTTTGAAAAAAAAGAACCAAAGGCAGCCATAGTTTCCCGGCGTGTAATCACTAAAACCAGGCGATAAATCAAAAGTTTTTTGTTTCTTTTTTTCAAAAAAGAAATACTTGCTTTACTTCCCCTGCAGCGCCCGCAAAGCGACCGCATAAACATAGGCATAGCGTGGCTCATCGGGGGCCAGGATCGTTGCGTGGCGCAGTTCCTCGAGGGCGGCGGTATAGTTCTTCTGGCGGATCAGGCTGAGGCCGAGCGCGTGGTGCGGCGCGGCGGCGTCGGGCACCTGCGCGATCGCCGTGCGCAATGTTGCGGCGGCGTCGCTTTCGCGGTTTTCGATGCGGTAGAGATCGGCCAGATCGACATAGAGCGGGACGGCTTTTGCATCTAGACGCAGGCCGGCGCGAAATTCGGCTTCGGCGTCCTGGGTGCGGCCGCGGCGGGTGAGGAACAGGCCCAGATTGGCTCGGCCTTCGGGGCGGTCGGCGTTCAGGCGCTGCGCGGCCTCGTATTCGGACCAGGCGGCGGCCAGGCGGGTTGCGTCGGCTTGCGGCAGGGCGGCGGCCGGCTGGTCGGCGAGCAGCGATGCCGCCTCGATACGCACGGCGGCGATCGGGTCGGACAGCAGGGCGCGGGCGCGTTGCCAGCGCGCATCGAGCGGTTCATCGGCCTGCGCCTGCAGGGCGGCGACGCGGACCAGCGGGTCGGGGTCTTGCAGCGCTGCGGTGACCGCGGCGGCTTCGGCCGGCGCGGGGAAATGTTGCAGTTCGGTGATTACCGTCGCGCGCGCTATGGCGGGGACGGCCGGATTGTTCGCCAGCGCGATGAGCAGATCGCCCGATGCTGGGTCGCCGGCGCGCGCCTGGTGGAGCGCCTGCGTCCAGGTTTGGTTGCCGTGACGTATCGGTCCGTGCCAGCCTTCCACCGCGGTGGCGGCCCAGGCGGCGGATTTGCCGGTGTGGCAGTCGTTGCAGGCATTCGGGGTGCCGGCCCGGACCGATATGTCCGGCCGCGGAATGCGGAAGCTGTGATCGTGCCTTCGGTCGACGACCATGTAGGTGCGGGCGGGCATATGGCAGGATAGGCAGTCGGGCGCGCCAGGGCCCGCGGCGTGGCCGGTATGGGCCGGCGTGGCGAAGCGGGCGCTTTGATGGCATTGCGCGCAGACCGAGGCGGCCGGCGCGCCCGCTTCGATGCGAAGGCCGCCGGCGTGCGGATCGTGGCAGTCGGAGCAGACGACGCCGCGGGCATACATCAGGCTTTGCTTGAAGGACTGGTCGTTGAACACTTCGTCCTTCATCTGGCCGTCATCCTCGAACAGGCCGGCATCGAGGAAGGTGGGCAGGTGGGTGTCGGTGAGCGGCTGGCCCGGCAGCCACCCCTCGCGGAATTCCGAGCGGCGGGAATGGCACTGGGCGCAGACTTCGACCTCGTCGCCCGCGGGCCGCGCGACACCGTGCGCGGGGCTGCCGGTGGCCGGGTTCGGCGTCCAGTCGGCGGGGGGGCGGCGCGCGGCCTGGGTGGCGAAACCCTGGCGCGGCGTATGCGGGTCGCGGCCGTTGCGGGCCCAGGCGACGTGCGCGGCGCCCGGGCCATGGCAGCTTTCGCAGCCGACGCTGACCTCGGCGAAAATGGTATCGTAGCTGTTGCGGGCGGCATCGTAGCGCTTGCGCAGGCCGGTGGTGTGGCATTCGGCGCACATGAAATTCCAGTTCTGCATCCGGCCGGTCCAGTGAAGCGGGTCGGACGCGGGGATCGGCTGGTTCTGATAGAGGTGGAACCAGCGTTGGCCGCCGGCCGCGGCGGGGCGCGTGTCCCAGGCCCAGGGCAGCACCTGGAGCCGACCGTCGGGGAATGTGACGAGGTATTGCTGGAGCGGTGCAAAGCCGAAGCTGTAGCTGACGGGAAAGTTGGCCGGCTTGCCGTCGGCGCCTTCGGTTTCGACGATGTAGGCGTCACCGTTGCGGTAGAAGCGGCCGGTCGATCCCTTGAAACTGATCCTTGCGCCGTTGAAGTCGCCGCGGACGGTGCCTGGGGTGGCGGCCGCCTGGGCGATGGCGTGGTGCGAATGCCGCCACGCGGCGGCTTCGGGGACGTGGCACGCGGCGCAGGCGGATGATCCGGCATAGCCTTGCGGCGCGCGGGGCGACAGCAGGCCGATCCTGCTGGCATCGGCGGGCTGTGTGGCTATGCGCTGCGCATGGCTGGCCAGGCCGCAGAGCGTCAGCAGGGACACGAGGGCGCTGAGCCACCATCGGCTGCGCGGTAACCGCGGGGCACCGCGCCATTTAGTCCGCTTCATCGATGGCCCCGACCTGTCCGGCTAAATTCACATAATGTTAGCGTATTACAGGCGCGCCGACATTATTTGCAAGCTATTGACGTCGGTTTGGATAAACCACTATCATTGACGAGTCTTATCGGTTGCACGCAGATGTAAGCGCTGATCTTGTTATCTACTTTGTTTGGCGGTATAATTTGGATGACCCGACTTGCGCATGTGGCGCCGCGTTTCGTCTGCGAAGGAGGAAGGATGTTCTTTTCTGAAGGAAAGAACCGAAAGACTTTTGCTCGTTTGCCGGCGGAGAGGGCGGAGCTTTGGCTCATTCGCCTCACGACTTTCTAGAACAGCCCCTGCAAAGGAAATCCGCCCATGGACGGCCGGCATGTCATTACGCTGCTGCACGGCTGGGGTTTCGGCGCCATATTCGTGGCGGGTTTTCCGCTGGCGATCGTGGCACTGGCCGGCACCACGTCGTCCGCCGACCGTTTGCCGAGCGCGCGGGAACAGAAATATCTGGCGCGCGGATTGTGGTTGCTTGCGGCAATCGGTTGGATCGCCGTTTTTGCCGGCGCCTATGTGATCTATCCTTGGTATCGCGCCAAGCCGCCGGCCGGCTTAACCGATCTGTCGCTGTATCCACGATCGCTGCTGCTGTCCCACCCGGACACGCAATGGTTGCACGATGTCGGCATGGAATGGAAGGAACATGTGAGTTGGCTGGCGCCGATGATACTGACAATGGTTGCCTATATCTACACCGTGTATGGCGCAGGATTATCGCAGCATAAGGGCCTGCGCCGCACGTTTCTGACATTCACCGTCGTTGCGTTCGCCGCCGCCGGCGTGTCGGGCATATTTGGCAAGGCGCTCAACAACTACGCACCGGTCATGAGTCGCCATCAGGCCGAACGGGCAGACGCGCCATGACGGATCCACCGCTCCGCCCGACCGCAGGTTTGCCGAGCGGACTGGCGGGGGCCGCCATTCTCGCGGCCGGCATTGGCAGTGCCGCGCTGGGGGTGTTTGCGATGTTGGCGGATGCGTCGCAGCCGATCAATCACATTTTGACTTTCTATAGGCCCACCGGCGCGCTTTCCGGTGTCACGACGTCCGCAATCGTGATTTGGCTGGTGGCGTGGCTTGGATTGGGGCGGCGCTGGAATGGCAAAGATATCGAACTTGCCAAGGTCAATATTGGCGCCCTGATATTGTTGGGGATTGGCGTTCTGCTGACATTTCCGCCTTTCATGGATTTGCTTCAGGGCAAGTAGGCCGACAGAAGAATGTTCTTTTTGAAAAAAGAACCAAAAAACTATTTTCCGTTGAAGTCGGCTTGATGGTTTGGCGTGGAACACCGCGCTCATTACGTTGAGCGATACAAAAAATCCCGCGTGAGGACGTAAACCCTGTTGACGAAATTCCGTACCACTATTATTCATAGTGGTACGTGGATTGTACGAACGGGAGCCGTTATTAATGGATTATTCTGACCGCCGACCGGGCCGGAGCACTCTTGCGATACCGGCCTTGCCCCGCACTACCTTCCTCGGGGCACTCTTCTGCTCGGTTTGCGTCCCGGCGCTGGCACAGACCACCGCACCTTCGGTGCAGGCGGCGATCGGAACCGGTGCGGTGCCGACCGGGGTGGAAGACGTGGTGGTTACGGCTCGGCATCGTTCCGAGAAAGCGCAGAAAGTGCCGATCGCGCTCACGGCTGTCGGCACCACGAAACTGGCCAACACCGGTACCACATCCATCACCGACCTGGAATTTCTGGTACCGACCTTGCAGGTGAGCGAATTCAATCCGCGCAACACCAGCTTCAACATCCGAGGTGTTGGCAACAACGTTGCCAGTTCGAATGACGGCCTGGAGGCCGGCGTGGGCGTGTATGTGGACGGCGTGATTTATGCGCGCCCCGGCGTCGCGGCCTTCGACTTTCCTGACATCGCCGATGTGGAAGTGCTGCGTGGTCCGCAGGGCACGTTGTTCGGCAAGAACACCACGGCGGGCGCCATCGACGTGCACACCAAACTGCCGACATTCACGCCGCAGGCCGATCTTGAAGCCTCGGTCGGCAATTATGGCTATTGGCAGGTGAAGGGAACCGTCAGCGACGGCTTCAGCGACAAGATCGCGGCGCGCGTATCATTCCTGGGCGACGAACGTGATGGCACGATCACCGGCGTTGTCGCCGGTCAGCATTACGCCAGTCTCGATGACAAGGCGGGCCGGGCGCAGATCCTGGCGACGCCGACCGACAACCTGACGCTTCGGCTGATCGTCGATTATGCGCATCAGTTCCAGACCTGCTGCGTCAACCTGCCTGCCGGCGCATTCACCAACCTCGAGAACGGCAGCCTGATCCCCTATGATTTCTTCGCGCGGGAGGCGTTCACCCACTATCAATTGCCAAACTTCAATCCGTTCACCCGTGATGCCTCGATCAACGATCCAACCTATTTCCGGATGGAGACCGGCGGTGTGTCATTGCAGGCTGATTATGATCTGAATGGCTATACGTTGACGTCGCTATCCGCCTGGCGCTTCTGGAACTGGTGGCCGCAGAACGGTGCCACCCCCGCGGTTGGTTTGCAGACAGAAACGTTTGGCAATACCGGGGACCGGCAGAAGGAGACGAGCCAGGAATTCCGCGTGACATCGCCCACCGGCGGCGCGGTGGATTTCACTGCGGGTGCGTATTTCTTTTACCAGGATCTGGAAGGCCGAAGCGTCACGAGCTGGGGGCCGCAGGCGGGGGAATTCTATGAGGGGCCGAAATACCCGGTGCCGGTTTCAACGCTCGCGTTCAACGGCTATGGGATCCTGTCGAATTCCGATCCGGTCACGAACAGCTATGCGGGCTACGGCCAGGCCACCTGGCATGTCGCGCCGCAACTGGACCTGCTGGCGGGGCTGCGCTACACGTATGAAGATAAATCAGGCAGCTTCTATCAGTATACGACCGGCGGCGCCTCTGTGGCCGGTTTGCCAGCCAAGGAGGCCGCGCAGATAGATGCCATCCGCGCATCGCTGGGATCGGAGCTATATTACAAGGAACTGACCCATAACGGGGCGCTGTCGTACCTGATAAGCTCCACCTACAAGATTACGGACGACATAAACGCTTACGCGAGCTACTCGCGCGGCAACAAGTCGGCCGGCGTGAACGTTACGCAACTGCCTTCCCCGACCGATGCGATCGTCAAGCCGGAGCGGATTGACGACTACGAGGTCGGCCTGAAGAGTTCGTGGTTCGACCACCGCCTGACGGCCAATGCGGACGCTTTCTGGGTCGAGGATTCGGATTATCAGGGTATCACCGCGGTGCCGATCAGCCCGGTGAAATCGCTGACCTATATTGCGAGCGTGCCGAAGGTGAAATCGCAAGGTATCGAAATTGATAGCAGCGCACGGCCATTCGATTGGCTGACCTTGAATTTCAGCGGCGCCTATACCTACGCGGAATACGAATCTTATCCGAAGGGCCAGTGCCCGCCCGAAATCTCCGGTTCCGCCACGGAAATCTGCAATCTGACGGGCAAGACAGTGCCGGGCACATCGCGCTGGGTGATGTCGACGGGCGGCGAAATTGCCCGCCCGATCGGCAGCTACGGACGATATGACCTGGTGGGCTATGTCGGCGCCGATTTCAGCTTGCGCTCCAACTACAACGTCACCGCGAACGATTCGATCTATGGCAACATCCCCGGCTACGGGCTGCTGGATGTGCGGCTGGGTGTGCGCACCGCCGACAGCCGGTACGATCTGTTCCTGTGGTCGCATAACGCAACCAATACCGACTATTATCTGGTGCGGGGCGTGACCACGCCATTTAGCGGCCTGCTGTATGGCAATATCGGCGATCCGCTGACATTCGGCGCCACGTTGAGGGTGCATTTGTGAGCGGACATTCCAGGTTATTGCGTATCGAATGAATGACGAAACAGGGGGCCGCGATGACTAAGGGGATGTTGGATCGGCGCGCAGTTGTGGGCGGCGCGTGCGGGCTGCTCGCGGCCTTCAGCGTGCCAGCCTGGACAAATTCGGCGCGGGCCGCGCCGGATCAGCCGCAAGCGGCCGATGGCGATCTGCAGCGCCTGGCCGAGGATGCGGCCATTTGGGGTCTGCCTCTCGTGCAAACTGGCCGCTACCTGGCTTTGGCGCGCGCCAAGAATTTGCGGATGAACCAGTTCTATTTGAGCCAGGCGCTGGCGACACCCACGCTTCTCATTCCGGCGCCGAATGTCGATACAATTTACGGCCTTGCCTGGTTGGACCTGTCGAAGGGGCCGCTGGTGCTCGATGTTCCGGATGCGGGAGACCGCTACTATGCCATTCAGTTCATCGACGCTTATGAAAACACCTTTGCCTATGTCGGCACGCGGGCAACCGGCGGACGGGCGGGGCGCCATGTCATTGCGCAAAGCGGTTGGCAGGGGGCGGGGCTGCCGTCACCGGCCCACCGCATCGATGCGCCCACGGATGCGGTTTTGCTGCTCGCGCGTACCTTGGTGACGAGGCCCGCGGACCTCGCGGCCGCACAGCGGCTGCAATCCGCCTTCACGCTCGCGCCGCTTGCATCGTATCCGGCGCAGCGAACCGCCGGCATTATCGAGAGCAATGCCCTGGACATTCTGCCGGCGCTCGACCTTCATGGATCTGGCTCATTGTATTTCAACGAGCTCGATGCGCTGGTGCGGCAATTTCCACCGCGCGGCCGGGAAGAAATCGCCTTCGCGCGTTTCGCCCTGCTTGGCCTGGGCACGAGCTTTTCGCGACAGACACCGCTGCCGCCCGCGGATTTGCAAAGCGCGTTGGAGCGCGCGCTTCACCGCGTGCGAAGCGCCAACGTCGCGCAGGATAATGATGGCTGGCAGGTCAATTATAACATTACCACCTTCATCGCCGACCCCCTCGCCCGCGCCAGTGTCAATCAGCTCGGTCCAGGCTCGAACATTGCCGAGGAGGCGTTGTATTTCACGGCCGCGCACGATGCCGAAGGCGAGCAGCTTGATGGCTCCAGGCGATACAGCATCACGTTCCCGAAAGGCGCGCTGCCCCCGGTGCGCGCTTTCTGGTCCCTCATCCTCTACAATGCGGATTTCCATCTGTATGACAACCCGGCAGACCGCTACGCCATAAATGATCGCACCGAGGGCATTGAATTCGGGCAGGATGGCTCGTTGCGCATCCTTATACAACACCACATGCCGGCCAATACGGCGAACTGGCTGCCGGCGCCGCGCGGTACATTCCGGCTTATCCTGCGCACCTATCAGCCCGAAGCGGCGCTGTTGTCGGGGCAATATCGGGTCCCGCCGATTAATGTGGTATAGTACGTAAGGAAGTAATTCTTTTTTGAAAAAAAGAACCAAAAGACTTTTGCTCCATGAGGTACACATGTCGCTATCGGCTTTGTAATAAAAGCTTCTTGTTTCTTCTTTCAAAAAAGAAATACCTGCCTTCCAAAACATTGGGGAGCCACACATGACACGCATTCGCACATGGCTTTGGAGCGGCGCAGCCGCGTTGCTCGCCAGTGGACCCGCGCTGGCCCAGGAAACACTCCCGAAGGCGCCGCCGCCGTTTACCGGAAAAATAGATCCGTCGCGCGACAAATCGACGCCGGCCTGGCCCGCCGAGGTGAAAGCGCCGGCCAATGCGCCGAACATTGTTCTTGTGTTGCTGGACGATGTGGGATTCGGAGCGTCGAGCGCCATGGGCGGCGTCATTGAAACGCCGGTACTTGATCAACTTGCCAGTGGGGGTCTCCGATACAACAATTTTCATGTCAACGCGATGTGTTCGCCAACGCGGGCTGCGTTACTGTCTGGCCGCAACAATCACCAGGTGGGATTCGGGCCTATCACCGAATCCGCCGCTGGCTATCCCGGGTTTAATTCGGTGTGGCCGAGAAGTGCAGCGTCGATCGCTGAAGTACTCAAGGATAACGGCTATTCGACGGCAGCGTTCGGCAAATGGCACAACACGCCGGTGTGGGAGGTGAGTGCCGCCGGTCCATTTGACCGCTGGCCGACATATCTTGGTTTCGAGTATTTTTATGGGTTCATGCAGGCCGCGACAAGCCAGTGGGAACCGTCGCTCTATCGCGACACTTCGGCGGTGGAGCCGCCAGCAACACCGGAGCAGGGCTACAACCTTACCCACGACTTGGCCAGCGACGCGATCAGGTGGTTGCATCAGCACGACGCGATCGTGCCGGAAAAACCGTTCTTCGTTTATTTCGCAACCGGTGGCACGCATTCGCCGCATCAGGTGCCGCAACAATGGATCGACAAGTTCCATGGCCGTTTCGATGCTGGCTACGACAATTTGCGGCAGGCGATCTACCAGCGCCAAAAGGCGCGTGGCATCATTCCCGCGGACGCCGACATATCGCCGCGGCCCGCTGAATTGCCGGCGTGGGATTCGCTGTCCGCGGATGAAAAGAAATTATTGTTGCGTCAGATGGAAGTATATGCCGCATATCTGGCGCAGACCGATTACGAAGTGGGCCGCGTGCTGCAGGCAATCCGTGAAGAAGGCCGCGGCGACAACACACTTGTGCTGTATATCGTTGGCGACAATGGTGCGACCGAGGAAGGTAGCCCGTTGGGTGGGGATTTACGCCGTGGCGACGGCGGTTACGATTCGGCTTCGGTACAACTTGCCCGTGCCGATGAACTGGGATCGAAAGCCCTGAGCAACATCTATGGCGCCGGTTGGGCCTACGCATTGAACACGCCGTTCCCCTGGGCCAAGCAGGTGGCTTCGCATCTGGGCGGCATAACCGATCCGTTGATCGTTTCGTGGCCGGCGAAGATCAATGCGCGGGGCGATGTCCGTCGGCAGTTCAGCCACATCGTTGATATCGCGCCGACGATTTACCAGGCGGCCGGCATCACCCCGCCGGATGTTGTTAATGGCGTGGCCCAGATGAAGCTGGAAGGCAAGAGCCTGGTGCCGACCTTCGATGATCCGAACGCCAAGACCGGACATACGCTGCAATATTTCGAACTGATCGGCAATCGCGGCATCTACAAGGACGGCTGGTTCGCCGGCCGCCGCTTTCTGCTGCCGTGGGAATCTGGGCGGCTGGACAAGTGGACCAACGAGGACCCCGACCGCCTGCATCCTTGGGAGCTTTATGATCTGAATACGGATTATAGCCAGGCGCATGATCTCGCCGGCAAGCAACCGGAGAAACTCGCCGAAATGGTCGCGCTCTATGACAACGAAGCGCGCCGGAATAATGCCTATCCTACCGCGCCATTTCGCCTGCCGCAGCTGAGCCCGGCCGCGGGAAGAACCTCGTTTACTTACCGTGACGGTGTCACGCGGCTGCCATTGCGGGCGGCCCCCGCCGTTGCTGGCCGCTCGCACGTGTTTGTCGCGGATATCGAAACACCGCCCGGTGGTGCGTCTGGCGTGATCCTGGCCGAGGGCGGCCGGTACGGAGGGTTCAGCCTGTACGTGAAGAACGGCCGGCTGATTTACGAAAATAACGCCCAGGGCCACAACCATGAGATTATTGCTGCAGGAGATCCGTTGCCGTCTGGCAAGGTTGAGGTAACATATGAATTTACCGTGGCGAAGGGTGAGCCGGGGAAAGCCGATGCTTACGGTATTGCCGTGCGTAACGGTCATGGCCGCTTGCTGGTCGACGGCAAACTCGAAGGCGAAGGCGATATCAGCGCGTTCGGCATGTTTGGCGAGACATTCGATATCGGCAGTGATCTCGGCTCGCCTGTCAGCAATGATTATGAAACGCCTTTTGCGTTTAATGGGAAGATCGAGAAGGTTACGCTTACGTTGAAGTGAGGATTAAAGAAGCAGGAAGCAGTTCCTTCTTGAAAAAGAGACCCAATAAGCTCTTGCTTTTTTGACGCTTTCCTTGAGGAGCATGCAGGATGACGTTCACGCGCCGATTACTCGTTGCGGCTACCGCAATGTTTGCCGCGCAGTCCGGCTTGGCGGCCGAAACCTTGCCAAAACCGGCCGAGCCTTTTGCCGGCACGATCGACGCTTCGCGCAACAATGCCAAGCCCGCCTGGCCGGAGGAAGTGACAGCGCCTGCGAATGCGCCCAACATTGTGCTCGTACTTCTCGACGATGTTGGGTTTGGTGCGACCACTGCCATGGGCGGCGTTATTGAAACACCGGCGCTGGAGCAGTTGGCCAGCCAAGGATTGCGCTACAATAATTTTCACGTCAATGCGTTGTGCTCGCCGACACGAAGCGCGTTGCTGTCGGGCCGGAACAATCACCAGGTGGGATTTGCCGCGGTGGCCGAGGTGGCGGCCGGCTACCCCGGCTATAATTCGATATGGCCACGAAGTGCCGCGTCCATTGCCGAAGTGCTGAAGGATAACGGCTACTCCACCGCTGCCTTCGGCAAATGGCACAATACGCCGATTTGGGAAGTGAGCCCGGCGGGTCCATTCGATCGGTGGCCGACCCATCTGGGATTCGAGTATTTTTATGGCTTCATGGGGGGTGCCACCAACCAGATAGAGCCTTCGCCGTATCGCGGTACGGTTGCGGCGGAACTGCCCGCCACGCCGGCGCAGGGCTACGATTTGACCACCGACCTCGCCAACGATGCGATCAGGTGGCTGCATCAGCACGACGCGATCGTGCCGGACAAGCCGTTCTTTCTTTATTTCGCAACTGGCGGCACGCACACGCCTCACCAGGTTCCAGATGAATGGATCGATCGCTTCAAGGGCCGTTTTGACGCTGGTTACGATGCCTTGCGCGCGCAAATCTACCAGCGCGAAAAGCAGCGTGGTGTCATTCCCGCCAACGCCGACATCTCACCCCGGCCGCCAGAATTGCCGGCGTGGGACTCGCTCAGCGCCGATGCAAAGAAATTGTTCGCACGGCAGATGGAAGTGTATGCGGGCTTCCTGGCGCACACCGACCATGAAGTTGGGCGCGTGCTGCAGGCTGTACGCGATGAAGGACATATGAACAATACGCTGGTGTTGTATATTGTCGGCGACAATGGCGCGACCGAGGAAGGCAGCCCGACCGGTTACGATATACCGCGGGCCGATGGCAAATTCGATCCCGTTTCGGTGCAATTGGCACGCGCCGGGGAACTCGGCAGCAGGCTGTTGAGCAACAATTATGCGGCGGGCTGGGCCTATGCACTGAATGCGCCGTTTCCGTGGGCGAAACAGGTTGCCTCGCATCTCGGCGGCATTACCGATCCGCTGATCGTGTCGTGGCCGGCCAGGATTGGCGCGCACGGGGATATCCGCGGACAGTTCAGCCACATTGTCGATATCGCCCCGACCATCTATCAGGCCGCCGGAATTACGCCGCCGGATGTGGTGAACGGCACCAAACAGATTCCATTGGAGGGAAAGAGCCTGGTGGGCACCTTCAGCGATGCGAACGCCGTGACAGGACATACGTTGCAGTATTTCGAAATGGTCGGGAACCGCGGCATCTATCGGGACGGCTGGTTCGCCGGCCGGCGGTTCCTGCTGCCGTGGGAATTGAATCAGAAGTGGAGCGCGGAGGACCCCGACAAGCTGCACCCGTGGGAGTTGTATGATCTGAGAACGGATTTTAGCCAGGCGCATAACGTGGCCGACAAATATCCGGACAAGCTCACCGAAATGGTGGCGTTGTATGACAGCGAGGCGTGGCGTAACAACGCGTATCCGACAGCACCCTTGCGCCGCCCGCAGCCGTCCCCGGCCGCGGGCAAGACTTCGTTCACCTACCGCGAGGGTGTCACGCGCCTGCCCTTGGCCGTGGCACCGCCCATTGGCGGCCGTTCGCACATCATTACGGCCGACATCGATGTGCCCGCCAGCGGTGCGTCCGGCGTGGTGGTAGCCGAAGGTGGCCGTTTCGGCGGATTTACTCTTTATGTCGCGGACAACAAAGTCAGCTACGAAAACAATGCGCAAGGCCACGTGCATCAGATTATCACCGCGCCGGATCCGTTGCCGTCCGGCAAGGTTCAACTGGTGTGGGAATTCACCGCCGACGGGGGTTCGCCCGGGGGCATTTTGTTTGGTTCACGGCCGGTGAACGGACATGGCCAATTGTGGGTGAACGGCAAGCGTGCAGGCGCGGGCGATATCACCTCGTTCGGAAGCTTCGGTTATGGCGAAACGTTCGACGTCGGCGCCGATCTGGAATCGCCGGTGAGTGCCCGGTACGACGCGCCATTTGCATTCACCGGTAAGATCGAGAAGATTACGTTAGACCTGAAGTAGGCGTAGCGCGCAGCAAGCTCAATCATCATCCGGTGGTGTAGACGATTCCGGTGCGTTTATGAAATCTTTGGCAGAGCGGGTTGTTTTGATTTTGGTGAATTTGCGCGGCGCATCTAGGGTAAAGAAATCTGTCGCTAGAAAGCCGCGTCCGGGAGGCGTTGGCAAGGTAGACTGATAATCGGCGTATTGGGTGTAGGTATCGTTGCCGGGCCCGATGAAGCCGAGCGAAAAATTTTGCTCGATAAAATAAAGAATGCTGCCGAAATCATAAATATTGTTGGTGACAAGGCCGGGGGGAGTAAAGGCCGAGACCACCAGAAGGGGAACTCTGAAGCCATAGGTGTAGCCGTCGCCCCACGCACCGGGCTGGCCTTGCTGTTTGAGATTGACGGCAAATGGCTTGACGTGGTCGTACCAGCCGCCCCAATCGTCCCACGAGATCAGAATTGCCGTATCTTTCCAATAAACCTCGCCGGCGCATGAGGGCTGCGTGCCGACAGCGTCCACGATGTGGGCCACCCAATCGGGACCTTTGGCCTGGTTGATACGGGCATGGTCGGACTCTGCCGCGGTGGGGATGACCCAGCTCACGCTGCGCAGGCTGCAGTTGGTGATGTCTTTGAGGATCTCTGCTGGATCGTTGGGCACGACACTGCCGGTGTTGGGCGTCCAGTCTGGCCCGTTGCAGGTCAATTTGCCGTTGATTTTTGCCGGCTGGCAGATGTGCTGGATGGCATCAGGCGCCGTCCAGATCGAGCCGGGGGTGGGGGCATAATAGCGCCAGCCGATTTGCGCGGTATCCAACAGGTCGGACAAGGTTGGGTGTTCGAAACACGGGTAGATCCGGGGGTTGTCCTTCTCGTTTCCCGAGCCGTCGATTAGTGTGACCAATGCGCGCGGCGGCCCGATACAGCCCGCCCGTTTCAGCACGCTGGGGTTTTCGGCGGCGAAGAGGGGCGTGTCGGTGGAAGGCGCGGAGGTGCCACCGAAGATGAACTGATGGGCGGGAAAGCTTGGGCCCTGGTTGGTCTGGAACATGCGGTTGGCGAACCCGTAATTCGTAGCGATATCAAAATAGGGCTGGATCACGCCGGTTGAATTGTCGATGTATTTGAATTCCGGGTTTGGCGGAAGGGTGCATCCCTGCGGCACGTCGGTGCCTTCCTTGTCGGCGCCGACATTCAGCATTGTTTCGAAGTTGGTATGGGAATGACCGATGTCGTAACAGCCGTTGAGGGCGACGGGTGTGAACTGAACGGTCTGGCCTTGCGAGTTTATGCCGTAATTCTGGATGTCCACTCCTGGTTCGAAAGTTGGATTGCTGGCAAACATGTTATCGGGGGTTCGATTCTCCTGGAACACGATGATGATGTGTTTAAAGGGTGTCGCCGCCCGCACGGAAACAGTCCCCAGGAGCATCGACATTCCAAGTAGGCAGGCGGTGCGCATGGCTGCGGGATCCCTACAGAGTAAAAGTTTCTTGGGTCTTTTTTGAAAAAAGGACCACTTCCTTTTGCCACGCTACAGCGCGTGCGACCAATGTTCCCAAATCACGCTTTTCGACAGGCTTCCCCAATCATCGGCGACGAAATGTGATGGGGCGGTCGCATCGTGTTGCGGCGCATTGAAGTGGTAGGCGCGATCGTTAAGCATATGATGCGTGAAGTCGAACGGGGCGAGGCCGTGCGGCATCATATCCGGCAGGAAGAGCACGGCGTCGTCGAACGTAATATCGGTGCCGTTATGGCCATCCGGCACAAGCAAGAAATCGTTGATGTTGTAGCTGCCCTGAAATGTCAGGGTCGCGACCAACATGGTGTTTTCCTTAACCGTCAGCGTATTTCCGGTGAGGGTGAGTGTATTCGCCATTTTATTGACGAGGTCTATCACGTCGCCGGTGCCGAAGCCGGCGAGCGTGCTGGTGACGGAGTTGGGTTCCATCAGCGCCAGCGTGCCGGCGCCGGAAGCGAAGGTTACGGAGCCCACGCTCAATATGCTGTCGGCTTGCAGCGTGGCGCCGGCGTCGATCGTCAGGCCGCCCGGTCCCTGCACCGATCCGTTCATTTCAATCGTACCGCCTTGTACCGTTGCGGCGCCGGATGCGGTAACGGTGCCGACGATGGTGCCGGTTCCGCTGACCACCGCGCCGGCCTCGAGCGTGAGGTTTACCGGCTCCAACGTCGCGTTGTCGAGCAGGATCGTACCTTGGCAGGTAAGCATCTTATTATTGTTCGCGGTGAAAATCTCGCCATTGCCCAATTCGAGCGTACCGGACGTTGCAATGGTCGCCAGTGTATCATGCAGGCCGACTTGCTTGCCGTTGACCTCCGTATGAATTCCGGAGCCAGGGCCGGACAGCGCAATCAGGCCGGCATTTGTAGTGATCGTTTCATTTGTCGGCAGCAGCAAGACTGCGTCGGCGTCCGCTTCAAGGCCGCCGCCAGACCAGGTGCCTCCGGCCAGGCCGGCCAGGTCGGAGACTGAAAGTGTGCCGCCGGTGGCGGCATCGATCAGGCCGGCGCCGGAGATTGTGCTTATGACGGTGCCATATCCCGTCAGGGTGCCCCCGGCGGCAATTGTTACGGTTGTTGCCGTGAGTGTTCCCCCGCCTATCGTCAGCGCGCCAGCAACCGTTACGCCGCCGACAAGCGTATTTGCGCCGTTCAGCGTCCAGGCGGCATTCTGGTCCTCAATGAGCGTCTTGAAGCCGATGTATTCCGAACCCAGTCCGGTCAGCGTGCCCGCCCCGGTGCCGGCGGCGAGCGCGACCACATCATTGACTTTGGGATTTGTATTTGCAACGACAAAGCCGACGAACGAAGCTCCCGGCTTGACAATCAACGTGCAGGCAAGTGAGTTGAACCGGACCGCGTCACCGTTGGCACCTTGTTGGAAACCTTGGCTTAGCGCAACGCCGCCCGTGCCGCCGATTATGGTTCCCGCATTGATGAGTGTCCCACCCGTGAAATTGACGCCGACGCCCCCATCGCCGCCATTCTGAGTCTTGGAATATCCTCCGGGGCCGCCTATAATCGTGCCGTAATTCATAACTATGCCGGAACCCACCTCGACGCCGTAGCCGCCGCGCGCAGCCACGCCGTTAGCTCCGCCGGCGACTCCGGCCATGATGACGCCAAAATTGCTCAGCGTTCCATGTTGCAGCAGCCGAACCCCAGTGCCGCCTCGATCGTATCCGGTATAAAAATAATGGGCGTTGCCGCCGGTGATCGTGCCAGTGCTGGTGTTAGTCAGACTTCCGCCCAATCTCAAATCCACACCGGTACCACCTGAACTGCCCGCGTCGGTATTGGACAGTGATGTGCCGGCGTTCCCGCCGCCAATACTTCCGGCGTTCGTGACGGTGCCCCCCATGAATAGAACAACCCCGACGCCGCCGGCGCTATCGCCGCCGCTTTTGTTGTAGCCATTGCCACCGCTGATGGTGCCGGTGACCGCGTTCATTACGGTCCCGCCCAACTGAAGGGCGACGCCCGACCCGCCGGGTCCGAAGCCGTATGTTCCGTTCGATGAGCTGCCGTAGTAGCCTTTGATAAGGCCCAAGTTTTCAAGGTAGCCACCCATGGCCAACGTCACCCCTTCGCCGCCGGCGGTACCAGGGTTCGAAATGCAAAGGCCGGCGGCTCCGCCGGTGATCGTCGCGTTCTCGTAATTTATGATCGCGCCGGTGGCGCCGGCAAGCATGTACACGCCGGCGCCGCCCGCGCCGGCGCCCAGGTTTCCCTGGCCGCCAGCGCCGCCCTGGATAGAGCCTTTATTCGTCAGCACCGCCGCGCCGCTCAATATAACGCCCGCGCCCCCGGCGCTGGCCGATATGATGCCAAAGCTCACCGTGCCGCCGGCGCCGCCTGCCACCATACCGAAATTCGTCAACGTGCCGGCACTCTGATTCACGCCCGCACCGCCCATGCCGCTTCCGCAATATTGCGCATTGCCGCCGGCGCCGCCGTCAATCGTGCCTTGGTTCGTCAGCAGGCCGAGGGACGTGACGCCAGCACCGCCGGCGCCGGCATAAACGGATCCCGCAATACCGCCCGCGCCACCGACGATAAGGCCGTCGTTCGAGAGTTGAAGATTTGCCGCGAGAAAGGCGCCGGCGCCGCCGATGCCGCCATCCCCCGCGAGATACGTCGTGACAGTGGAGGTCCCCTGGACGGTCACCTGGCAATGGCCGCCGGCGCCGCCGACGAAGGTGCCGCTGTTGGTTATGGTTGCCGCACCGGTGATGAAGACACCCGCGCCGCCGGCGCCCGCGGAAATGCCGGCGCCGCTATTGTAGCCGGCGCCGCCGATAATGGTGCCGGTACCGGTGTTGTTCAGGACGCCGGCGACGCCGTCCTGACGATACTGAAGATCC
>CAJCIS010000125.1 GCA_903970435.1 Acidobacteriota bacterium
CCTCGCAATTTGGCATTCAGCCGATTGCGACGCCGGCGGCACGCCGGCGGGGGTCCAGGGGGTGAAACCCCCCGGTCGCCGAAGGCAACGAAGATGCGCCAAGATCAAGCGCGGCTGGTATTAATTATCCAGCTCGATGCACAAATGATCGGCGAATGCCCAGGCGAAATCCTGCGCGCCTTCGATGGTGGAGAGCAGCACCAGGTCCGTTTCGGTATCGGTCGAAATGTCGATGACCACCGCGGCGGTCGCCTCGCTGCCGGGCAGCACCTCGACCCAGCCGGATTCCACCAAGGTCAGGCCGTCGGCGACGATATTGAAGCCCATGCGGACGCGGCCGCCCTGCGGGTTGCGATGGCTGAATTTCACCATCACCTTCTTGGTGTTGACGGGCAGCGCCTTGGGTACCAGCACCTGGGTGATGCGGCCGGAAAGCGGATGGACCAGCAGGCCGTTCGGTTCGACGCGGAAGACCGACCATCCGGACGGCAGATCCTCGGTCGGCTGCAACAGTTCGATGCCTTCGAACGAACTGAATTTGAGGATGCGGGGCCGGGTGCGGAGAAATTCGCGCACGGTTGTGGGTGATTCCTCGTAACGTTTGGCGTTGCCTTCGAGCCATTTCAGGGAATCGAACAGCGTGTTCTGGCTGAGCACCATGTGGATGACGTCTTCGAGGCGGCCGTAGCGGGCGGCGAGGTCGAGGAAGCGGTTGATGTTGTCGGGGCTTTCGGGGCTGCCTTCCATCATCTGCCGGTGCAGGTCGCAGAATTGCCGTTTGCCGGCGCGCCACCAGGCCTGATGGGCGATGTCGCGGGCGAGGGCGGATTCGTGGCTGAAAATGATCAGGTCCTTGAGCCAGCGCTGGTTGCCGGCCTGCAACCCGGCGCGGGCGCGCTTGGCGCCGCGATAGGCCGAGGTGGTTTGCAGCATGCTGGTGTCGGACACGCGGTAATTGAACAGCGGCTCGGGCACGAAAACGATACGGCGCCCGCGGCTTTCGGACATGACGAAGAATTCGTAGTCTTCGCTGCCGACCCCATAATGCTCGGTGAAGCCGCCATCCTCGAGAAAGCTGGCGCGCCGGACCAGGGCGTTGGCGTCGCCGTATTCGTTATGCGTGAGCGCCAGCGGGAGCGAGGCGCCGAGCGGAAAATACTGGAATTCGGCAAGGTCGATTTCGGTATCGGTTTCCGATTCGTCGCGGAAAAACCGTGACATTCCGGTGACGATGTCCGCCTCCGCGGTCAGCGCCGCGCGGACGAAATATTCGATTTCATGCGGCAGCGGCAGGTTGTCGTCATCCTGGAACTTCACGAACACGCCGTCCGCGTGCCGCACGCCGGCGTTGCGCGCGGCGCCGAGATACTGGTTTTTCGTGCGGTGCACCTTCAGGGTGTACCGGAAGTTCATATCCTTCAGGCTGTTGATATAGGCGATCGATGCGACCTTGGTGCTGCCATCGTCGATGACAATGACCTCGAAATTCGGGTAGGTCTGGCGCTCGAGCGCGGAGAGCAGCGGCTTGAGCAGGTGGTGACGATTGAAATGCGTCACCACGACCGAAACGAGCGGTTTCTGCTCGGCCAGGGCGGCATTCCTGGCGTCGCGCTCGCGCATGATTTCGTTGTAGAGCGCGGCGAATCCGTCCACCATCTGATCGGCGATGGCGGGCGGATCGAAGGCGAGCGCCACCTCGTCGACGCCGACTTCGGCGACTTCCTGGATTTTCGCGGCCAGGGCCGCGGCGGTGGGGGCGAACAGCACGCTGGCATGGTTCGCGGGTGCCACCAGTTCCGGAATGCCGCCGACCGCGCTGGCGATAAACGGAATTCCCTCGACGATGCACTCGAACACCGTGCAGGGCGAATTTTCGTCCATGGACGGAATGACCGCCAGGACGCCGTGGCGGCGCAGATAGCGCAGCGCCGCGTTGCGGTCGAAACTATGGCGGAAATCGATGAGGTTGGGCACGCTGCGCAATTCGTCCAGCGCCATTGCGCCGGAATGTTCGCCGGCGATGCTGGAGAACTTGCCGAGGAAGGTGAATTTCAGCTGGGGCAGGGTGGCCGACAGCGCGCGGATCGCCGCGAGCATGATCAGAAAGCCCTTGCGCACATCCTGGCGGGCGAAGAACACCACTTCGGACAGCTGGCCGGGCAGCAGCCGGCGGGGCAGGCGCGCGTCGTTCACCACCGGCATGATGTTCTTGTGAACGTAGCTGTGCCTCGGCAGCCTGACGCCTTCGTTGCGTAACCAGTGCAGCAGATGGTGGCTGACGCCGAGCACGACGTCGGCGAATTCCAGCGTGCGTTCCTCGAGAAAACAGATTTCCTGCTGATCCGGCGTGGCCATCGGCCGTTCATCGATGCTGAGCGCCCAGCGGGTGGGCCCGTGCACGGTGACGATGACGATGCTGTGGGGCAGCGCGGTGCCGGTGTAGCGTGCCTGGGCGGTGTAGAAACCATTGCCCAGATAATCGTTGAAATGAATGATCGCGGGTTCCTGCCGGCGCAGCAGCCAGTAGCAGGCGTAGGACAGCTTGCGCGGCGACGACATCCAGTCGGCGGGGATGCTGTCCTGCAGGCACATGAAATCGATGCCGCGCAGCCGGATTTCGGCAATGGCGCGGCGGACATATTCGGCGTTGAGGTCCAGCGGCGCGGTATAGATGACGCTGAGCTTGAGGCCGCGCAGGGCCAGTGTCTCGATGAGGCCGGACGTGGCGGTGCCCAGGCCGCCGTTCTTGTGGAACGCGACCATTTCGTTGGTGACGATGCAGATCCGGGCGCCCGCGTCCAGGCGCGCAGCGGGCGCGCTGTTCAGGAAGTCGGCGAGTTCCTGAAAATCGTCGGGGGCCGTCGCGGGGGCGGTTGGGGTTTCCCGCGCGGCCGGGGCTCGGGCCAGGATTTCGGCCGCCGGCGCCTGCGCGGCCGGGCTGACGCAGCCGGCGGCCTGTATGGGCTCGGACGTGCCGGGCGCTTCCGGCGGTTCGCAATCCGGCGCGGCTTCGGTCAGGAGCGCGGCCTGGGCCGGTGGGGAAGGCTGCGCGCCTGGCGCCGCGGCTTTGCCGGCGGGACGCCTCTTTGCACCGGGAGCCGGCGGGGGCGCCGGCGGGGGGGACGCCTGGCTGGATGCGGCGGCGGCGGTCCGTTTGGTGGATTTGGCCTTGGCGGATGCCGGCGAAGAACTCTGCAAGGGCGCGGTGGGAGACTTCGGCGCGGCGTCCAAATCAGCCGGCAGCGGGCGCTTCTTCATTTCGGGAAACGGCACGACGGACGAGCTTGCAGCCTTCTTGTCACCCCGCTGCTTGCGAGTCCGTGATCCTCTCACTGTGGCACTGAAATCCACCACAACCCCACCGTTTCAAAGTAGCCCTCTAAGACCGCGCCAAACGATTATCTGTCAAGAGCGCGATGCAGACCGGCAGTAAAATCATGGTTCGCAATATTGTCGACGAACTGTATTATTTTTGTGAAACATCACCAGGCATGCCGCCACACATGGCGTGCGCGAAATATTTACCCGCGTTTAAGGGTGCCCGCAATACTGATTGTTCGTCCGTGCGCCGCCGAACCTAATCGGCGGCGTCGGCCAATGCGTCCGGCTTGGTGCGCGCCGCCTTGTCGTGCGCGAGCGCGGACATCTTGTCCTGCACATGGCGGCTGAACACGAATTCCGCGGGGCGCTGGCCTTCGAGCGGTATTTCCGGCGCCATCGGGCCGCTGACCCGGGGGCCGCGCAGGGCGACGGCGGCGATTTTCAGCGGATGTTTCACCGCGTCGACCACGGCGGCGGCCTCATAGCCCGAATGCACCATGCAATCGGCGCATTTTTCGTAATTACCGGTGCCGTAGGCGTCCCAGTCGGTCGTCTCCATCAATTCGGTAAATGTTTTGGTGTAGCCCTCGCCCAGCAGATAGCAGGGGCGCTGCCAGCCAAATACGTTGCGGGTGGGATTGCCCCACGGCATGCAGTGATAGGTCTGATTGCCGGCCAGAAAATCGATGAACAGCGGGCTTTGCGAAAATTTCCACCCCTTGCCTTTGCCGCGCGCGAGGAGGTCGCGGAACAGCTGCTTGGTTTTCTGGCGGCTGAGGAAATGCTGCTGGTCGGGCGCGCGCTCGTACGCGTAGCCGGGTGAGGTCATGATGCCGTCGATGCCGAGCGCCATCGCCGCGTCGAAAAATTTCGCCACGCGGGCCGGGTCGGCGCCGTCGAACAAGGTGGTGTTGATCGACAGCCGGAAGCCGCGCGCCTTGGCGGCCTTGATGGCGCTGACGGCACGATCGAAGACGCCGTCCTGGCTGACCGCCCAATCGTGCATTTCGCGGTCGCCGTCGAGATGCACGTCCCAACTGAAATAGGGATGCGGCTTGAACTGGTCGAGCTTCTTTTCCAGCAGCAGGGCGTTGGTGCAGAGATAGACGAACTTTTTGCGCGCCAGAATCTTGGCGACGATTTCGGGCAGTTCCTTGTGCAGCAGCGGCTCGCCGCCGGCGATGGCCACCACGGGGGCGCCGCACTCGTCCACCGCGTCGAGGCATTCCTGCACGGAGAGGCGCTGGTTGAGGATTTCGGCGGGGTAGTCGATCTTGCCGCAGCCGGCGCAGGCCAGATTGCAGCGGAACAAGGGCTCCAGCATCAGCACCAGGGGGTAGCGCTTGCGGCCGGCCATGTGCTGTCTGACCACGTAGGCGCCGACACGCAGAACCTGCCTTAACGGAACAGCCACGCCTGAAACTCCTAAACCATGCACCCTCGCTTGGGTGCGGACATATAAGCCGCGCCGCGGCCTGACGGCTAAGCCGCGCCGCGGCCGGGCGGCGGCGGATGGTGCGACTCTGCATGTAACGCCGGTGGGGCGCCCCTGTCGCGATATTGCATTGCGGGAGATATTTAACAACCGTGCGCGGTTTGCGCGGTGGATCGGCGACAGGGGAACAATGTTCCTTTCTTCAGAACACCTCTTCCTAACCTTCTGTTTTTGTGAGATTATGAGCGGCAGCACGGGGCGGATGCGGGCGGATCAGGCGCTGGTGGCGCGCGGACTGGTGGAGAGCCGGGCGCGGGCGCAGGCGCTGATTCTGGCGGGCAAGGTGTTCTCGGGCACGCGCCGGGTGGACAAGGCGGGCGCGCCGGTCAGCGACGCCATGGCGCTGGAAGTGCGCGGCCAGGACCATCCGTGGGTGTCCCGCGGCGGCCTGAAGCTGGACCATGCGCTGACGCTGTTCGGATTGCCGGTGGCGGGCCGGATTTGCCTCGATATCGGGGCTTCCACGGGCGGCTTTACCGATGTGCTGCTGGCGCGGGGCGCGGCGCGTGTGCACGCGGTGGATGTCGGCCACGGACAACTGGCATGGAGGTTGCGCGGCGATTCGCGCGTGATTGTCCATGAGCGGACCAACGCGCGCACGCTGGATCGGGCCACGATCGGCGAGGGGGTGGCGGCGCTGGTGTGCGATGCGAGTTTCATCGGCCTGCGGATCGTGCTGCCGGCCGCGCTTTCATTGTGCGTCCCGGGCGCGTGGGCGGTGGCGCTGATCAAGCCGCAATTCGAGGCGGGCCCAGCCCAGGTGGGGGCGCGGGGCGTGGTGCGGGACCCCGAGGTGCATCGGGCGGTGTGCGCGACGGTTCGGGATTGGTGGGCAGCGCTGCCCGGATGGTCGGTGCTGGGGATTGCGGAAAGCCCGATTACCGGGCCGGAGGGCAACCGGGAATTCCTGATTGCGTGCCAGTTTGCGGATGCGCAAGGAACGCACGCGGCGCCGGCGGGCGAAACCGCTCATTAAGTTTCGGTAACGGTTGCCGCGGCGGGAATATTTATAAAATTGTTACTGGCAAAGGCACGTTCTTGTGATCACGAAAATTGTGTGTTTTTGGCCACGAAACACAAATGTCATTTGCCGCGCCCGTTTCGGTTGATGTAGGTATTAACTCGCATTTCAGCAGGCGCGGGGGGCGATGCTCTCCGCGCCATTTTCATGCCCGGTTTCATGGAGTGCGGTTTCGCGGCCGGCGTTTTCATATCTCGCGCGTATGAATCCGCCGCCCAGGATTCGGGTGCCGTCGTAAAATACGCAGGCCTGGCCTGGGGCGGGCAGGGCGGCCGACTCGAGCGTGACGTCGGCGCCGGCGCCCATTGATTTTACGTGCGCCGGGCGCAATTCATCGCGCGCACGCAATCTGACCGTGCAATCGAGTCCTTCCGGCGGTGGATCGGCCAGCCAGTTTACGTCGCGCAGGGTGATGCGCGTGGTTCCGGTTTCGCGCGGACCGACGACGACTCGGCGCGCTGCGGCGTCGAGCGAAATCACCGCCATGCGCTGGCCCTTGTGCATGGCGGCGGCGCCGAGGCGTTTGGTTTGGCCGACGGTGAATCGGGCGATGCCGGCGTGGGGGCCGAGTTTTGTGCCGTCCTGGGTGACGATGTCGCCGGGCGCGGCCGAGTCCGGGCGCAGGCGGGTGACCAGGTCGGCGTAGGTGCCGCTGGGGACGAAGCAGATATCCTGGCTGTCGGGTTTTTCCGCGACCGGCAAGGCGAGGCGGGCGGCGTGGGCGCGCACGCTGGCTTTGTCGGGCATGTGGCCGAGCGGAAAGCGGCAGAAGGCGAGTTGCGCGCGGGTGGTGGCGAACAGGAACCAGCTCTGGTCGCGGCCGGGGTCGGCGGCGCGATGCAATTCGGGGCCGTGTGGTCCTTCCTCGCGGCGGACGTAGTGGCCGGTGGCCAGGGCCTCGGCGCCGAGGTCGCGGGCGAGGCCGAGCAGGTCGTTGAATTTGACGCCCTGGTTGCAGGCGATGCAGGGCACAGGGGTTTCGCCGGCGGCGTAGGCGGCGGCGAAGGGTTCGATGACGGAGGCGCGAAAGCGGGCTTCGGCGTCGATGACGTAGTGCGGAATGCCGAGGCGGTCGGCGACGTTGCGCGCGTCGTGGATGTCCTGGCCGGCGCAGCACGCGCCTTTTTTCGCGGTGGCGGCGCCGTGGTCGTAGAGCTGGAGGGTGACGCCGATGATGTCGTGGCCGGCCTCGGCGAGGAGGGCGGCGGTGACGCTGCTGTCGACGCCGCCGGACATGGCTACCACGATGCGCACGGTTGGTGCTCCGAAGGAGGAAGAAGAAGGCCGGGGCTTTGCCCCCTCCTGATCCGCCAACTTTTCTTAAGTAACAGGTTCTAAGGACTTGTCCTTAGCGGGGTCCAGGGGCAGAGCCCCGGTCTTCTTATACCCCTGCGAAAATCCGACCAGGATTAAGTATACCGCCCGGGTCCATCGCCGCCTTCACCCGCCGCGTCAACGCCGCTAGCGCCGGCGCCTCCGGCGGTACAACCGAAACCTCCGCCCGCAGCGGCAGTGGCGCCCGCAACAATGTCCACACGCCGCCGGCATTTCTTGTGGCGGCCATGATCGCCCCGTGCATCTCGGCCGTCGCCGGGCCCGCGACCATGACCAGCCCGCCGCCCCAGTCCAGATAGCCGTCGCCGCCGGCCGCCTGCACGGCTTCGAGCACCCCGGGTCCGCGGGAGGGCCGCACCGAGACGCGCCACACCGCATGCGTTTCGGCCGCCGGCAGCACGTTCGCGTCGCGGATGGCCGCCCAGGCCGCTTCGCTGCGCGGCCGATCCCAAAGTGTGGCGCCATCGCCCAGCAGGGCTGACAGCCGTGCGCCGCGATAGGCGACGGACGTGGCGAAATCCTCCAGCCGCAGCAATGCGAGCGGTCCGTCCTCGCCGAGGCGCGCCGCGGCGGCCACGGGCAGATAGGCGGCGCCGGTGACGCCGAACGGCGAGCCGAGGGCGGCCGCCAGGGCCGCGACGCCTTCCTCGGGTGTCAGGCCGTGCAGCGCGAGGCTCGCCGAACTCTCCGCCATCGGCAGCACTTTCAGGGTGATTTCCGTCAACACCGCCAGGGTGCCGTGGCTGCCGGCGAGCAGCTTGCACATGTCCAGCCCGGTGACGTTCTTCAGGACGCGGCCGCCATTGACCAGGATTTCGCCGGCGCCGTTCACCGCGCGCACGCCGAGCACATGGTCGCGCATCGCGCCGGCGGCGATGCGGCGCGGGCCGGAGAGATTGGCGGCGACGGCGCCCCCCAAGGTCGGGGCATTGCCGGTACCCATCAGCCGGGAATAATCCGGCGGTTCGGCGATGATGTGCTGGCCGTCCGCCGCGAGGGCTGTGGCGACATCGCGCAAGGTGGTGCCGGCGCGGGCGGCAAACACCAGTTCGCGCGGGGCGTGCAGGGTGACGCCGGTGTAGGCATCCATGCGGATGGTTTGCGCCGCCTGAACGGGGCGCAGCATCTGGTGGAGGGTGCCGGCGCCGCGGATGGCGAGGGGGGTGCGGTCGCGGTTGGCCGCGCCGATGATGGCGGCCAGCTCCGCTTCGCTGGCGGGGGCGGTGCTCACGCTGTTGTCCCATGAGGAAGGTCGCGAAAACAAAAGGTTAGGAAGTATTTCTTTTTTGAAAAAAAGAAACAAAAAACTTTTGCTCTTGATGCAATCCCTGGCGTTTCGGCGTGCCGCGCAGCGCTTCAGACGCCGGCGGCACGCCGGTGGGGGTCGAGGGGGCAAAGCCCCCCGCCTTTTTTCGAGGGTGAGCACCGCGCGTCAGGCAGCGATGGGTTGCAGCGGAAAAACCTTCGACGGGTTCAGCAGCCAGCCGGGGTCGAACGCGCTTTTGATACGGCGTTGCTGGTCCAGATCGGCTTCGGAGAATTGCACGCCCATCAGGTCGCGCTTTTCGATGCCGACGCCGTGCTCGCCGGTGAGGCAGCCGCCCATTTCGACGCAGAGTTTCAGGATGTCGGCGCCCAGCAATTCGGCGCGGGCGAATTGTTCGGCGTTGTTGGCGTCGAACATGATGAGCGGATGCAGGTTCCCGTCGCCGGCGTGGAAGATGTTGCAGACGGCCAGGCCCGCCGCGTCGGCCATGGCGCCGATGCGGGCGAGCGTTTCGGGCAGCTTGCTGGTGGGGATGGTCCCGTCCATGCAGAAATAGTCGGGGCTGATGCGGCCGACGGCGCCGAACGCGCCCTTGCGGCCCTTCCAGATGGCGGCACTTTCCTCCGCGGTGGCGGCGACGCGCAGGCTGGTGGCACCGAAGTCGCGGCAGATGGCGGCCAGCTTGCCCAGCAGCTCGTCCTGCTCGGCGACGCAGCCTTCCACCTCGATGATGAGCATGGCTTCGGCATCGAGCGGGTAATGGGCGTGGGCGAACGCCTCGCAGGCGTGAATGGCGGGGCGGTCCATGAATTCCAGGGCAACCGGAATGATGCCGGACCCGATGATGGCGGCGACGCAGGCGCCGGCGACTTCGTTGGAGGCGAATCCGGCCAGCATGGCGCGCGCCCCTTCGGCGGCGCGCAGGATCCGCACGGTG
>CAJCIS010000126.1 GCA_903970435.1 Acidobacteriota bacterium
CGGGGCTGGTGCGCGACCGGCACGAGGGACGGCAGACGCATTATAGCGCGTTGCCTGGCGCGCTCGCACCGCTGATCGACTGGACCAGCCAGATGGCCTGCTTCTGGAAAGGCCGGTTCGACCAACTCGAAGACCTGCTCAAGAGGATGGACCGATGAACGATACGGAAACCGAAACTTTGTCCGTGGTTGTCGAGCGGGAGATACCGTTTGCGCCGGAAAGGATCTGGCGTGCGCTCACGCAGCCACATTTGATCGAAGAGTGGCTGATGAAGAACGACTTCGCGCCGGTGGTGGGACACAATTTTGCTTTTCGCGCGGACTGGGGCGGTGTCGACTGCCGGGTTATGGCGGTGGAGCCGGAGAAGACGCTGTCTTACACGTGGACTGCCATGGGCCTCGAGACTGTGGTTACCTGGACGCTCACGCCGGCCGGCACAGGCACGCACCTGCGCATGGAGCAGTCGGGGTTCCGGGCCGATCGGCAGCAGGCTTATCAAGGCGCCAAGATGGGGTGGCGCAAGTTTTTTGCTGGCCTGGAGGCGGTTCTTGCAAAGACAGTTTAAGGAAACAGGAAGCAGTTCTTTTTTGAAAAAAAGAACCAAAAAACTTTTGCTTTTTGAAGGGATGTACGATGACTCCGTCGGAGCATGTGGATCAGCTTATTGCGGGAATTACGGATTGGCGTGGCGCCGTGTTTGCCAGAATGCGCAAGATCATTCTTGAGGCGGATCGGGAGATCGTCGAGGAATGGAAGTGGATGGGAAGTCCGGTCTGGTATCGCGATGGCATCATCGCCGTCGCTGGTGCGTTCAAGGGGAAGGTGAAGCTTACCTTTGCCTACGGCGCGTTCTTTCCTGATCCGGACAAGCTCTTTAACGCGGGGTTCGAGGGTAATGCGCGCCGGGCGATCGATTATTTCGAAGGCGATGAGATCGATGAGCGGGCGCTCGGTAATCTCATTCGCGCGGCTATCGCTTACAATCAAAGCAAAATGAAGAAGAAAAAGCCTGCCGGTAGCGCGGTGAAAGGTGCCAGGGGCAACGGCGTTCGGTCGGCGCCCGGGGGATAAATTGCGGCAGGCATAAGAAGGAGGAAGGAGTTCTTTCTTGAAAAAAGAACCAAAAAGGCGCGTCAAAAAGCAAAAGTCTTTTGGTTCTTTTCTTCAGAAAAGAACTGCTTCTTTCATTTACTAGCCGGCCGCCAGCATGGCCGGCCGGCCGAGAACCTCGGCAGTGCGTTGCACTTTCATGATGTGGCCGCCGACCATGGTGGCGACGAAATCGGCGACCCGCACCAGCGCGGTGTTGTGGGTAATCATGATGACGGTGCGGCGGCGGCGGCGCGCCTCGATCATGCAGCCGATCAGCGCCGCCTCGCCCTCGGCGTCCAGGCTCGCGTCGGGTTCGTCCAATACCAATACAGGGGGATCGCCGAACAGCGCGCGCGCCAGTGCCACGCGCTGCCGCTGGCCGGCCGACAGGAAACCGGCATTGCCGTCAATGGCGGTCTGATACCCTTCCGGCAATTGCTTTATCATGTCGTGCGCACCTGCCAGGCGGGCGGCGGCGGCGATCTGAAATTCACTGCCTTGGCCGAAGCGGCAAATATTTTCGGCAATCGTGCCGGGGAATAGCGCGACGTCCTGCGGCACGTAGCCAATCGCGCCGCCCAACTGTTCCGCATTCCATGAACCGAGCTCGGCGCCGTCCAGCAGCGCCATGCCGTGCGCCGGGCGCAAAGCACCGCAAAGCACCCGCGCCAGGGTCGATTTGCCGGCGGCGCTCGGCCCGATGACGGCGAGCACCGCGCCCGCCTCGATCTTGATCGTCACGCCGCGCAAGGCGGGCCGGGACGCGCCCGGCGGCGTCCATACAACGCCCTCCAGCAGCAGTTCGCCGCGCGCGTGCGGCAGCTTTGGCCGGGTCACGGCCGGCCATTGCCCGATCTCGCCTCGCACGCGCCGCAGGGCGGCGCGGGCGGACAGCACGTCGCGCCACGCGCCGGCGACGGATTCGAGCGGCGACAGCGCGCGGTCGAGCAGCAGGAATGTTGCGAAGACGGCGCCGGCGCCAATCGCGTGGTGCCGCGCCAGCAGGGCGCCGGCGCCGAAAATCAGCGTGCGGCTGGCAAGGCCGCAAAAACGCGCGGCCGCGGTCAGCTGCGCGGCAGCTCGGCCCGGCGCGACTTCATCGGAATGCACACGGCCGCGCAGACTTTGCCAACGCCGCGTCAGGCCGGTGCTGAGGCCCATGGTGCTGGCGCAGTCCGCGTGCCGGGTGACCGCGTCGCCGAATTCATAAGCGTGAACGACAATGCCGCCATCGCCGGGTGCCGATGCTGCGGCGCGCACCGCGAGGTACGACAGCGAAGCCTGAATGGCCATACACAGCAAGCCGGCGGCACCCAGTTCCCAATGCAGCCCAAAGATGACCAGCAGGAAAAGCGGTGCGAACGGAAGGTCCATGAGCGCGAGCAGTGTCGGGCCGGTCGCGAACTGACGCAGAATGTCGAGGTCGCGGCCCGCCA
>CAJCIS010000127.1 GCA_903970435.1 Acidobacteriota bacterium
AGCCACCACGGTGCGACAACCGCCAGCGCGGCGATAAACGCTACCCCAACGCTGCGAAGGCCGACCTGCCGCAGAAGCACCGGTGTCACCGCCATGATCAGAAAACAATTGTCAATGCGCGCCAGCAGCGATGCCCCGAAAAGCGCACCGAGCCAACATTCACGCGCCGCCGTGGGATTTCGCGCATAAGACAGAACCGCATGCAGAACCATAAGATCAACGAGCAAACTCAGCGAAGTCTCCAGCCCATTGAGGTCGTTGCCGATAATCGCCGGATTGACCGCCGCGATCATTCCGGCCATCCATCCGGCAGGCCGCCCCGCAATGCGCGCCATCAATGCACCGAGCGCAGCCGCCGCGCATGACCCAAGGAACGCCGTTTCGAAAACGGCACATCTCACCGCCTGGTCCGGCCCCGCGCCGAGCCAAAAAATCGGCACCTGCGCAAATGTGATCAGCGGCTGAAATCCGTTCGTCAGAATAAAACCATCCGCCGATGGCCCAATCCCACGCGCAATGTTGCGCGCAATCGCCAGGCTGTAATAAGTGTCGTCGGGCAGGAATAGCCGGTCGACATAGAGCAAGTCCTGCGATGCAATGGCAAAACGGATGGCCACGGCGACGGTGAATGTTGCTACCGCCAACACCCATATACTGCCAAGCGAACCGGATTTATTCATTGCCTGCCCGAGGAAGTTAAGGAAGTAGTTCTTTCTTGAAAAGAAGAACCGAAGAACTTTTACTCTTTTGTGGGTGGATGCACGCGGAAGAGGCTGAAGAAATCTCCCTCGCCCAGCAGATCAAGGCGGCGGGGCAACGGGTTGCGTCCGCATCCATCATGCAGCACCAGCAATGATTGATATTGGTCAGGCCAATACTGTGCCAGAGGCATGTCTTCCGATTCTTGGAGTAGGCGTAATTGATCGCGCAAATCCGCGTCCGCGGGCGGCGCGGCCCGCAATGCCGCCACGCCACCGGCCGCTGTCACCGCCTGCAACATCCTGATGCTGGGCGGCACCATGACCTTCGTTCTGGCCGGAAACGGCGGACGCGTGGCCCGCAACGGCTGCATGCCGGCCGATGTGAAAATGGACGGCGCGTAAATCCCCCGTTCGATCACCGTAAACGAAATGAGGTGGTCGAGCGGCGGCGCCTGCACATCCCCCGCCGCCGTGCAGCCATCCGCCCCCTTGGCGTCCACGGCGAGCATCGCCGAACCGGCCGGCAAACCATCCGCGAGCCGCTCCAGGGCTGCAACCTCATGCGCTTCCTCCCTGGCAGACCGCAGAAAAGCACGGTCGCGCAACAAAAGAACGGTCAGGAACACCCCAAGGCACAGCACAACCATCCCGCCACGGCGCGGCGCCGCAAGACGCCCGCCCGCCAACAGCAATGCTGTCCACGGCAGAACCATCCGCGCATCGACATCGACCGCCTGGCCGATTTGAAACGGACACAGCACAATCAATGCCGCCAAAAGGATCACCGCCGGCCGTACAATCGGCGCGAGTGTCAAGGCGCGGCCAAATACCGCGAAGCCTGCAACAAACATGGCAAGCACGAGAATGAGCAAATCGGCGCCGGAGCCCGTCAACAAGGCGGGCGCGATTACGAACCGCAATTTCTCCATGCCGCCATAAACCACATACGGCGCGCCACCTTGTTTCTCCGCCGCAAGCGACAGAACCACACCGGGACCCAAGACAACCGCCAAAAATCCAGCCGCGCGCGCGCCGTGCCGAATTCGATCGCGCCAGCCAGCGCCTGGATGATCGAGAACACGGCCGGTCAGGTCCATCATCGCCAGCAGAAAGCCGAACATGGCGAAACCCGCAATATGGCAAAACCACGCCATCGTCGCCAAGATCGAAAGTGTACCGACACCAAAAACCGAAAGACGCGGCCGCCAGCCGGCATACAGCGCCAGGGCCGCGAACGTGATGGCAATGCTCAGGATGTAATTCAGGTAACCCATGAACACGCACAAGCCGGTTGCGAAAACGGGCGCCAGCGCCACCGCATAACTCGTCGTGCCCCATAGCAACCGTTGCAGTCGCCATATCGCGGCAAACAGCACCAGGAACGAACCGACCAGGCAAATTCGCACCACGATTTCAGGTGACACGACGAAATGGCACGCCATGTAGATCAACTCGATGCCCAGATTGGGCATCAACGCCCACTGCGGCGCGTAAACCTGCCGTATCGGACTGTCGGCAGGAGCACCTAGCACATGCAGACGCGCCAGGTGATTGGGCAAATCGAACAACGGCAGCGCCGGCGCCAGAACGAACGGCAGCAAAACAACGCCGCAAGCCAGGATCGCGGCCATCGCCGGGAGCAGCCGGAAGATATCGATCCCCGCACCGCGCAACGGCAACGTTCCGGTGCCAGCCTCTACTGGTTGATGAGCCACAGGCTCCACTTCCAAATCACCAGGTTCACGTCCGCGGCGAACAGCAGGGCGGCCAGCGCCAGCGGCCGCCGCACCGGGGCGACCGGCGGCTGCGCGAGCAACAGGCAGCCAACCACCCAGCATTCGCTGAACGCACGGAAATACGACAATGGCTCGATCCACGGACCATCCGCGGTGAGCAGCGACATCAGCGCGGCAATCAGGCCCCATCCAATGGCCAGCCCCGCCACGCCGGACCGCAGCAGGCGCGGAATGCGCAGCGCCACGGCCACGCAAAACGCGATCAGGCCGCCCGTTGTCAGCAGTGCAAAGCCGCGTGTCGTGAGGCCCGCGCCGGGCGCGGCGTGCAATGCATGCGTGCCGTTCAGCGTGCCAATCAGCATCGTCACGACACCGGCGAACGGCCAGCCGAGATCCGGCGTCTGCCCCAGCGACTGGGGCGATTGATGCCAGATAAATCCGACAATTTCCCACCAGATTGCAAACGGAATGAAAACCGCGCCACAGCAAATCAGCCGCCACGGACGCCGCGCCGGCGCCGGCGCGATCGCAAAAATGTAGGCCTCATAAGCCAGCACGCCGAGCAGCACAGGGATGACCGTCTCGCGTGTCAGCGCGGCCGCGGCGGCCAGCACGCCGTAGGCGGCAAGCCGGTTCGACATGTAGCAGGCGATGGCGGTCAGCAGCAGCGCCGCGGTGGTGATTTCGGCCGTGTCGTGCGTGAGTGCCACCAGAAATCCCGGCCACGCCGTAATCGCAATCGGCAGCCACCAGGCCAGCCCATGCCGTCGCGTGAGCCATGCTGTCGTTGCCGCAATGATGCCCAGGCCCGCCAGATTGACCAACAGCAGGCTCGCCGGAACCAGCGCCGGCCGCCCAAACGAAACCAGCCAGCCCAGCAACGGATACACAATGCGCTGCATGCGTTTGGCCGGCGTATCGAGCATGATGCCGTGCGCCGTGCGCGCGGTGGAGAGCGGGTTCAGCGCAAAGCGATAAAAGAATTGCCCGTCATAGCCGAGAGAGTTGCGCAACACGGCAATTGGCGGCGAAACGGTGGCAGGGTTGGCGAACGTGTCGCCCGCCATAATGAAAACCGACAGGTCCGATCGCCGGCTGGTGGCAAGCGGCACCAGCAACATTGCATAGAGCAAGATCGTGAAGAGTGCGAAACGCCAAGGGGCGCCGAGCGCGAAAGGAAGCACGTCTTTTTTCCCCCCGCCACCGCCGCATGCAGACGATGAGCTTCTATCAAAATAAAAGTTTTTTGGTTCTTTTTTTCAAAAAAGAACTACTTTTTCCTCCCTTCCTGTGGCCTCAAAGCATCACAAGATCATCCCGATGGATCAATTCGTCCCGCCCCCGCCACCCCAATATCGCCTCGATCTCCCCCGAACGCCGCCCCGCAATCAGCACGGCATCTCCGCTATCGTAATTGGCCAGCCCCCGGCCCAGGCAAGTTCCGTCCGGTCCAACAACAATCACCGCATCCCCCCGGCTGAACTTGCCCGCAACGGAAGTCACGCCCGCCGGCAGCAACGAACCGCCCAGGGCGAGCGCGCGCGCCGCCCCCGCATCCACCGCAAGGCTGCCATTCGGTTGCAGGCTGCCGGCGATCCACCGCTTGCGCGCGCTACGGCCGTCCGGCAGCGGCAAAAACCAGGTGCAGCGCGCCCCGTCCGCCAGCGTTTGCAGCGGATGATCGCAATGCCCGATGGCGATGGCCATGGCGCACCCGGCCTGCGTCGCCACCCGCGCGGCGGCGAGTTTCGTGCGCATGCCGCCCGACGAAAACCCCGGCGGCGGATCGCCGGCCGCGGCCTCGATGTCCGGCGTAATAAACGGCACCGCTTCAATGTGCACGGCCGCCGGGTCGCGCCGCGGATCAGCCGTGTACAGACCGTCGATGTCGGAAAACAGCACCAGCTGGTCCGCCTGCACCATTTCGGCGACGCGCGCCGCCAGACGGTCATTGTCACCGAAACGGATTTCCGCGGTGGCCACACTGTCGTTTTCGTTAATCACCGGCACGCAGCCCATGTCCAGCAAGGTGCGCAGCGTGGCGCGGGCGTTGAGGTAACGGCGCCGGTCCTCGGTGTCGCCAAACGTCAGCAGCAATTGCGCCGCAATCAGGCCGTGCGCCGCCAGCCCCTGCGCCCACGCCTGCGCAAGGCGGATCTGCCCCACCGCGGCGGCCGCCTGCTTCTCCTCCAGCTTCAGCCGCGCCCGGGTTAGTCCGAGCGCACGTCGCGCCAGCGAAATGGCCCCGGAGGACACCACGATAACCTGCGTGCCCCGCGCACGCGCCTGCGCAATGTCTGCGCATAGTCCGTCGAGCCAGGCGGTGCGGGGGACGGCGCGGTCTGGGTCCACGACCAGGGCGCTGCCGATCTTGATGACAAGTAATTTTGCGGAAGCGATCGAATAGGAAGCGGACATAGTTAAGAAAGCAGTTCTGTTTTGAAAAAAAGCTCCAAAAAACTCTTGCTCACTGGCTGCGCCAGCATGATGATAACACGATCAACACGGTTTTTCCCCGTAACAGATAAAAGTTTTTTGGTTCTTTTTTTCAAAAAAGAACTGCTTATTCTGCTTTGTGGCGCGTTACCGCGTCCTGCACAGCGCGCAACAATTCCTGCACGCCCTTGCCTGTCACGCCCGAAACGAGATGTATTTCCTGGCCGGACGCGCGCGCCAAGGCCGCGCGGCGGCTGGAGATTTCGCGCTTGGTCATGGCATCGATCTTGTTCAGCGCAATCAGCTCCGGCTTGTCTTCCAGCCCGGCGCCGTACGCATCGAGCTCGCCGCGAACCGTGCGCCAGGCATCCACCACATGGCCCGCGGCGCCATCGACCAGATGCAACAGCACGGCGCAACGTTCCACATGGCCAAGGAACCGGTCGCCGAGCCCCGCGCCTTCATGCGCCCCCTCGATCAGGCCCGGAATATCGGCGAGCACGAATTCCTCGGCGTTCGACAGCCGGATAACGCCAAGCTGCGGGTGCAACGTGGTGAACGGGTAGTCGGCGATTTTCGGCCGCGCGGCGGACGACGCTGCCAGGAACGTGGATTTGCCCGCATTCGGCAGCCCCACCAGGCCGGCATCGGCGATGAGCTTCAGACGCAGCCACACCCAGCGTTCCTCGCCGGGATATCCCTCGGTGGCCCGGCGCGGCGCGCGATTGGTGCTGGATTTGAAATGGGTGTTGCCGTGCCCGCCATCGCCGCCACGGCAGAGCGTAATGGACTTGCCGGGAACATCGAGGTCCGCGAGCAACGTTTCCTGGTCGTCGGCCAGGATCTGGGTACCGACGGGCACCTTGATGTGAACGTCCGGCGCCGCGGCCCCGGTGCGGTCGCTGCCCGCACCGTTGCCGCCTTTGGGCGCGCGGAAATGCTGGGTGTAGCGGAAATCGATCAGCGTATTGAGGTTCTGCACCGCCTCGAAAATGATATGCCCGCCGCGCCCGCCATTGCCGCCGTCCGGGCCGCCAAATTCAAGGAATTTCTCACGCCGAAACGCCACCACGCCGTTGCCGCCGTCGCCGGAGCGGACGTAGATTTTTGCCTGGTCGAGGAACTTCATGGTTCGGCCGTCACCGGTCACCGGTCGTCAAAAGCCCTCTGCTCCGACAACCAACGACCGACGACTGAATGCTACTCCGCCGCCTGCGTGAGGAGCGGCGCCACCGACACCCAAACCCGCCCTTCGGCCCGGCGCTTGAACGTCACATGGCCATCGACCAGCGCAAAGATCGTGTGATCCCGCCCGAGCCCGACATTCTCGCCCGGCTTCCACGTGGTGCCGCGCTGACGGATGATGATGTTGCCGGCAACCACCGCCTGTCCGCCCGACTTCTTCACGCCGAGGCGGCGGCCTTCGGTGTCGCGCCCGTTGCGGGACGAGCCGCCAGCTTTCTTATGTGCCATGGGGTCGCTCTCCTGCTCAGGCGGCTGTGATGTTGGCGATGCGCAGCACGGTAACGTGCTGGCGATGGCCGTTCTTGCGGCGGCTGTTCTGCCGCCGGCGCTTCTTGAAAATGATCACCTTGTCGAGCCGGTCCTGCGCGATCACGGTCGCGGTCACCTCGGCCCCGGCCACGATGGGCGCGCCGATGGTGACGCCGGCATCCGAGCCCACGGCCAGCACATCGGTAAAGGTAATCGTGGCGCCCGGCTCGCCGGCCAGCTTTTCCACTTTCAGCACCGCGTTGGGCGTCACGCGGTATTGTTTTCCGCCAGTGCGGATCACTGCGAACATAGCTTCGAAACTCCGTGGGCGCTGTTTGCGTCCAATTCTTATGGTTAGGGTGGCAACGCACCCTGGAACGTGCCGCGCGGCGAGCCGCGCCAACACAAAGCGCGCGGGTTTCCCCACGTGCGATGCGGCCCGTTACAAGCCGAGCCCCAAACTGTCAAGACCGCGGTTGCAGGCGCGGCGTGCGACAGCCTATAAGCGCCCCCCGCGGGAGAGGTGCCAGAGCGGCCGATCGGGGCGGTCTCGAAAACCGTTGTGCGTGCGAGCGTACCGTGGGTTCGAATCCCACCCTCTCCGCCAATTCCCTAATCGCAGCCCTTCGCCAGCCTTCTCGAAGCCTCCGATTCCGACCATAGAACCCCACAAAAACAGCCATTTAGGCGATTTCATCCACCGCCTCCCTTCGCTTGCCTTCGCCTCCAATCGCGACTAGGTTTAGGGGATTGAGTAGGGGATGCAGCCGTGATCCCCTAACGGTGACGGGCTTGGCCGGTTTGTCCCCTAATCTGGGGCCGTGGCGGCTTCCGTCCCCTGGACGGAGGGTGTGCGATGCCGCCAAGGCCGGAACCATTGACTGCTTTGCGGGTGAAGACCGCGAAGCCGGGACGGTATGGGGACGGCGGCAAACTCTATTTATTGGTGCGTAGCGCCGAAGCGGCTTGGTGGGTGTTTCGCTACACCGCCGCTGGCAAAATGCGGGAAATTGGGCTTGGCCCGGCGCGTGGGCAAAATGCTGTCACACTGGCCAGGGCGCGGGACAAGGCGGCCGAGCTTTACCGCATGGTGGAGGATGGGCTGGACCCGCTGGCGGTGCGGGAGGCCGAGGTGGAAGCGAAGGCCGCCGAGGCAAAGGCGTCGGCACGGCGGGCCATAACCTTCCGCGATGTGGCGATAGATTACATCGCAGCGCAGGCGCCGGGCTGGGATAACCCGAAGCACAAGGCGCAATGGGGTAGCACGCTGGAAGCCTATGCCTTTCCGCACCTTGGCGACCTGCCGATTGCCGAGGTGACCACCGATCATGTGCTGGCCGTGCTGCAACCGATCTGGCACGCCAAACCCGAGACTGCCACGCGGCTTCGCGGACGGATTGAAAGCGTGCTGACGGCAGCGACCGTGAAGGGGCTGCGCGCGTCGGACAATCCGGCGCGCTGGCGCGGCCACCTGGCGGAATTACTGCCGGCGCGAAGCAAGGTGGCACCGGTCAAGCATCACACCGCCCTGCCCTTTGCAGAACTGCCCGCTTTCTTCCTGCGCCTACAGGCCGCCGATGGCTTGGGCGCCCGCGCCTTGGAAATGGCCATCCTAACCGCCGGCCGCACGAACGAGGTGCTGGGCGCTGTCTGGGCGGAGATTGATCTGGACGCGGCTTTGTGGACGATCCCGCCTGCGCGGATGAAGGCGCGGCGCGAGCATCGGGTGCCGCTCTCGGCACCGGCGGTGGCGCTGCTGCACAAGCTCGCCACGATTCGCACCGGCAAGCACGTGTTTGCCGGCCAGCGCGACGGCAAGGCACTGTCCAACATGGCGCTGCTGATGACGTTGCGCCGGATGAAGCGGGCCGATCTCACGGCCCATGGTTTCCGTTCCACGTTCCGAGACTGGGCGGCCGAGACGACCGCGTTCCCTTCTGAGGTTGTGGAGATGGCGCTGGCCCATGCCGTCGGGAGCCGGGTTGAGGCTGCCTACCGGCGCGGAGATTTGTTTGAAAAGCGGCGAAAACTGATGAATGATTGGGGTGCCTTCTGCACCGAGCCGGCCGGAAAAACATACAAGACGGCGGTAGGGTGAGGCATAGGGCTCATAGGGGGCATTGGAATGAATCCAGACACGGAAGACAGCAACGTTCCAAAGGTCGAATCTCTAATTTTACAAGTTAGCCCCTCTGTGGCCGATGAGCTTGGTCCACGTTTTAATGAAATGTCGCTTGTATTTGAGCGAGCATATAGGACGTCCAAAAACCCTCTCGATGCGTGGTATGTTATTCATGTCTGGTGTCTAATCGAATCGAGCCAGCCGGGTGCATTCAGTCTACCCGCTTGGTGCATAGAATATCTGCACTTCTCTGCCGTGTCGATCGCGTGTTTATCTAACGGACAGGTTCCAATTATTGCCACATCGCCGGACGAAACACTCAAATTGCCTTCCGAAGATATAAATCCAGTTAAATTGCTCTCGCAGGCGTTAGGATTTTCCCGTCAAGGTTGGAGCGCATTCAAAGACGCCGATTTGCGCAAAAAGAAATTTGAACACCGCGAGGCGTTCGATGCGTTGAGGCGAGAGGGTGTAAGCAAAGGTGAGGCAATCCGCAATCTGCTCGAACA
>CAJCIS010000128.1 GCA_903970435.1 Acidobacteriota bacterium
TGTTCGCGCCGATTTCGCGCGAAGGCGCTTTGATCCTCAACAATATTTTTCTCTGCACAATCTGCGCCGTCGTGGTGGTGGGCACGATGTACCCGCCGTTCGCCGATCTGCTGCTGGGACAGAAAATCAGCGTGGGCGCACCGTTCTTCAATGCAACCGTGTTGCCGCTGGCGCTGCCGCTGTTCGCCGCCATGGCGGTGGGACCGTTGCTGCCCTGGAAGCGCGCGCGCCTTTGGCCGGTGGTGCAACATGCCTGGTGGGCCGGGCTCGCGGCACTGACGGTGAGCGGGTTCTGCTTCATCGGCATGAAGATCATTCCGGCTCTGGCGTTCGGGCTTTCCGCCTGGATCATCCTGGGCAGTTTTGCCGAGGTGGTGGAACGCACCTTGCTGTTCCGCGCGCCGGTGGCCAGTTCCGTGCGGCGCGCGCGCGGGCTGCCGGCGGCGGTGCTCGGCGCGGCGCTGGCGCACGCGGGTGTTGGCGTCACGATCGCCGGGCTGGCGGGGTCATCGCTGTCCACGCAGACGATCGTGTCGGCAAAAGCGGGCGAGACGGTGCATGCCGGCGGCTACGAGGTGACGCTGATGCAGCTTCGGAACGAGAACGGTCCGAACTATACCTCACGGGTGGCGACGTTGCTGGTGGCGAGCAACGGCGTGCCGAAGATGCTGCTGTATCCGTCGCGCCGCAATTTCACCATTCAGCGGCAGACGACCTACGACGTGGCCATCCACACCAATTTCCTGTGGGACATTTACGCCGTGCTGGGCGATGAGCGTGATGGCGAGGCGGTGTTGCGCTTCCACGTCAATGTGCTGGCGCCGTGGATCTGGCTGGGCGCCGCGATCATGGCACTCGGTGGCGCCATTTCGCTGGCGGACCGGCGTCTGCGCGTCGGCGCGCCGGCGCGGGCGCGGCTGGCGGTGACCGCATGAATTTCGCGCGGCGGCAATTGCTCGCGCTGGTGCCGCTGGGGCTGGCGGGCGTGGTGGGCGTTGCGTTCTGGAAAATGCTCGACCGGATGTCGGTGGGCAAGTTCGATCCCCACGACATCGGCAATCCGTTGCTGGGCAAGAAGATCCCCGATTTCTCCTTGCCGGGGCTGGGCGGCGGCCAGGGGTTCGATGCGGCGTCGTTGCGTGCGGCGGCTGCGCAGCGGCCGGTGCTGGTGAATTTCTACGCAAGCTGGTGCGTTCCGTGCGCGCAGGAGGCCGACGTGCTGGGGTCGCTGTCGGCCGAGGGAATTCCGCTGTGGGGCATTGTCTACGAGGACAAGGAAGCGGCGACCCGGAAATATCTCGATCAGTATGGCAATCCGTATCAGCGCCTGGCGGATGACGCGAAGGGAAGTGTGGCGATCGACTGGGGCGTGTATGGTGTGCCGGAGACATTTGTTGTTGATCGCAGCGGGGTTGTTCGTTGGCACAAGGCGGGGCCGTTGACTGAGGATTCGGTGCGGGATGAGTTGAGGCCGGCGCTTAAGGCGGTCGCGTGAAAAACGGAAACGTAAGGCCAGGGGCTCTGCCCTTGGACCCCGGTAAGGACAAGTCCTTAGAACCTGTTTATTTGGCGCGCGCCTTAAGTGATGCGGTCTGGGGACTTGTCCCCAGCTTGGTCCAGGGGCAGAGCCCCTGGCCTTTACTTTTTTTGTTTTTTCTTTTGCTCTCGTTCCCCGCCTTGGCGGTCTCCGACCCCACCGAAATGCTCGCGGACCCGCACCAGGAAGCCCGCGCCGAAGCCATCGGCAGCCAATTGCGCTGCCTCGTGTGTCAAAACGAATCCATCGAGGACAGCCAGGCGCCGCTCGCGCATGATCTGCGCCAGAAAGTGCGCGAGCAGGTGGTTGCGGGCAGAACCAACCAGCAGGTGATCGACTGGATGGTGGCACGTTACGGCACCTTCGTTCGCCTGCGGCCGCCATTGATGGTGAGCACCCTATTGCTTTATGCAACACCGTTCCTGGGGCTGCTGGTGGGCGGGCTGGCGGCCTGGTGGGGACGCAAGCGCGCCGTATTGACCACGGGGCCGGCACCCCTTTCCGCCGCTGAACAGGCAAAGCTGCGGGAGCTGACAGGAAAAATATGATTTGGCTATGGGTTGTCGCCCTGGCCGTGGTGACGGTGGCACCACTGGTGGCCTACACGCTGCGCGCCGGCCATCAGCGCGGACGGCAAGAGGCGGCACTTTCGTTACATCGGGCACAGCTCAGGGAACTCGACCGCGACCTGGAAGACGGCCGGCTGGTTGCCGAGGAGCACGAGGCCGCCAAGCTGGAAGTGCAACGACGGCTGCTGGCCGATGCGGCGCTCGCCGAACCCGCCCCGCCGCGATCGAGCATCGTTGCGGTCGTGCTCGCCGGCGTACTGGTGCCGGTGGCCGCTCTGGCATTGTATCTCAGCGTCGGCCATCCGGGTTTCCCGCCGGCGGACGGCGCCGTGCCGGCCGCCCCGCCGCAATTGACACCTGCCCAGCGCGCCGAACTACAGCGCGGCGAGGAAGAGGTGGCGCAGTTGTCGGCCCGCTTGCGCATGATGGAACCGCACGCACCGAAAACATTGGAAGGCTACGAAATCCTTGGCCGCGCCGAATTGTCGCTCGGCCATTTGCCGGAAGCGGCAGACGCCTGGCAGCACGTGCTGGCCGATCGTTTTGATCCGACACTGGCGGCGCAGACCGCGGAAGTGGAGACCGAGGTTGCGGGCTCCGTCACACCGGAGGCGCTCGCATTGTTCAAAAGGGCCCTGGCCGCGGCACCGCCGGATGCCGCCTGGCGCCCCATGGCGCAGAAGCGGATCGCGGAGGCTGGCGGGTGACGGCGCAGGAGTCCGAGGCGGCGCCGGCCGTTGCGGAGGTGGCGAAAACGCCGCCTGCGCCGGCCAAGGAGATCGGCGGGCCAAAGAGTCCGGAACCGACACGATATGGCGATTGGGAGTACAAGGGCCGCTGCACGGATTTCTAAAAAGGCGTTTTGGCACCTAGGTCAAGGAAGAAAGTATTACTTATTCGAAAAAAAGAGCCAAAAGACTTTTGTTCGATTGGGTCCCGGACCTATCCGAACAAAGTAAAAGTTTTTTGGTTCTTTTTTTCAAGAAAGAACTGCTTCTTTTTCGTAACGTCCTGTTGCGCCTGGTGTTGCTTCTTATCCCCGCATCCGCCTTAGCCGGCCCGCCTTTTGTCACCGACGACCCGGTGCCGGTCGATTATCAAGGATGGGAAATCAACAACGCGCTCATTGGCACGCTGGTACGCGGCGGCGGTGTGGCCGGACTGCCGAGCATTGATGCGAATTACGGCGCGTGGCCAGGTATCCAGCTGCATCTGCAACCGCAAATCGCGGTTGTGTGGGGGCCAGGCAACACGCAGGCGGGGTTCGGCGACACGCAGATCGGCGCGAAAATCAAACTGCAGGACGAAGACAAAGACGGTTGGATGCCGATGGTGAGCATCTACCCGATCTTCACCGCGCCGACGGGCAGTGCGGCGCGCGGCCTCGGGACCGGCATGGGGCGGACATTCCTGCCGGTGTGGGCGGATAAAACGTTCGGCAAGTGGATCGTCGACGGCGGCGTGGGATATTCCATCAATCCCGGCAGCGCCGGCAAGAACGCGTGGTTCGTGGGCGGTCTGGTGCTGTATCAATTGACCGATGCGTTGCAGCTCGGCGGCGAGATATTCCTGCAAACCGCGCAGGCGCCCGGCGCCCGTGACTCGCCGGGATTCAATCTCGGCGGCAGCTATGACCTCAGCCACACATACCACGTCCTGTTTTCGGCCGGGCAAGGGCTTGCCAACCAGTCGGCCACCAACCGCTTTTCCTTTTACCTGGCACTGCAAACAACATTCTGACGCCGCCCGGCAGCCTTGCCTGACCGCGCCGCCGCGCCCACACTGGCCGCATGGGAGAAACACTGCTCGACGTCAAAGGCCTGAGCTGTCCCTTACCGGTGCTGCGCGCCAACAAGGTGCTGCGCGGGCTGCCGGCCGGCGGGAAATTGCGCGTGCTCGCCACCGATCGCGCGGCCGTGGCCGATTTCCGCGCCTATTGCAAGGAAACCGGACACGATTTGCTGTCCTGCGCCGAGGAAGCCGGCGTGTTCAGCTTTACAATTCGCCGGCGCTTCCAGGAAGAACCGTGAAAAGAGTGGCGCTGTTCACGCACACGGCGTGCCTGGAGCATGACCCCGGCGCGGGACATCCGGAGTGCCCGGCGCGGCTGCGGGCCGTCATGACGGCGCTCGACCACCCGGATTTCGTCGGATTGCTGCGCGAGCAGGCGCCGGAGGCAACCTTCGAGCAGCTCACGCTAGTGCATCCGGCGGCGTATGTGCAGGCGATTTTTGCGCTGTCGCCGCCGCATGGCGAAGCGGTAGCGCTCGATGCAGATACGTACGTATGCGATGGCAGCATCGCCGCGGCGCGAAGGGCGGCGGGCGGCGTCATTGCGGGTGTGGACGCGGTCATGGACGGATGGGCGGATGCCGCGTTCGCCGCCGTGCGTCCCCCGGGCCATCACGCGGAACCCAGCCAGGCCATGGGGTTTTGCCTGTTCGCCAGCGTGGCAGTGGCGGCACAACACGCGCGCCAGCGCTGGGACATCAAGCGCGTGGCGGTCGTTGATTTCGACGTGCACCACGGCAACGGTACGCAGCATATTTTCGCTAACGATCCGGATCTGTTCTATGTGAGCAGCCATCAATTTCCCTGCTACCCTGGCACCGGCAAGAGCTCCGAGCGAGGTGTGGCCAACAATGTTCTGAACTTGCCGCTGGCGCCGGGATCGGGGCCGGCCCAGTTTCGCGAAGCGTGGGAGATGATTGGCCTGCCGGCACTGTTCGCATTTCAGCCGGAATTGCTCCTGGTCTCCGCCGGGTTCGATGCGCACAAGGCCGATCCGCTGGCGCAATTGCGGCTGGAGACGCAGGATTTCGGATGGATCACAGATCGGCTGATGGCGGTGGCGGAGACTTGCTGCGGCGGCAAGATCGTTTCGGCGCTGGAGGGGGGGTATGACCTGAATGCGCTGGCGGCTTCGGCGGCCTTGCATGTGCGGCGGTTGATGGAGGTGTAGAGAAGAAAGGCCGGGTGCGTCATGCGAAGCTTGCATTCGCACGACGCCCCCTGGACCCCCGCTAAAGACAAGGCCTTAGAACCTTTTACTTAAGGGAGGTCAGGGGTGAGGGAGGGGGCACGCGACCCAGGCCCAAATCCTCGATGCCCCCCCTCCCTCTCCCCTAACTTTCTTAAACAAATGGGGTCTGGGGACTTGTCCGCAGCGGGGTCCAGGGGCAGAGCCCCTGGCCTTACCTCTTTGGACCACCAGCATGCCCGCGCACTTCGACCTGCTCATCCGCAACGGCACCGCCATCCTCCCTTGGGGCGAGGCCACCGCTGCCATCGGCGTCCGCCACGGCCGCATCGCGACCTTGCAGGCCGGCGCGTCCGACACCGCCGAGCAGATGATTGATGCCAGCCATTTGCATGTGCTGCCTGGCCTGATCGACCCGCACGTGCATCTGCGCGACCCCGGCAACGCCGCCGTGGAAAGCATCCCGACCGGCACCAAGGCGGCCGTGCTCGGCGGCCTCACCGCGGTCTTCGATATGCCGAACACCAGCCCCGCCATTACCGATCCGGCATCGCTCGCCTGGAAGCAGGCCTATGTGCCCGGGCATAGTTATTGCGATTTCGGCATCTATATCGGTGCCACCAAAACCAATGCCGGCGAGCTCGGCCAGATGGAAACCGCCGACGGGGTGTGCGCCATCAAACTGTTTGCCGGCAGCACCACGGGTGATCTTCTGGTGGAGCACGATGCCGGCATTGAGCGCGTGATGCGCGCCGGCCGCCGCCGCATCGCGTTTCATTCCGAGGACGAATACCGCTTGCAGGACCGCCGACCCATGTTCAGCACCGGCATGCCGTATGCGACCCACATGGAATGGCGCGACGCGGAATGCGCGGCGCTCGGCACGCGGCGCATCCTGTCACTGGCGCACAAGACGGGGCGGCCGGCCCATATCGTGCATGTCTCGACCGCGGAAGAATTTGCCTATCTCGCCGCGCACAAGGATATCGCGACCTGCGAGGTGCTGCTCAACCATCTCACGCAAATCGGTCCGGAATGCTACGAACGGCTCGGCGGCTACGCGGTGATGAACCCGCCCATTCGCGACCGCCGTCACTATGACGCCGCCTGGGCGGCCGTCGCCGACGGCACGGTGGACAACATCGGGTCCGACCACGCGCCGCACAGCCGTGCGGCGAAGGAAAAGCCGTGGCCCGAGACGGCCGCGGGCCTCACCGGCGTGCAAACGCTGGTGCCCATCATGCTCGATCACGTCAACGCCGGAAGGCTATCGCTCTCCCGCATGGCCGACCTGATGTCGGCTGCCCCCGCCCGCATATTCGGCGCGGTCAACAAGGGCCGCATCGCCACCGGCTACGATGCTGATTTTACCCTGGTTGATATGAAGCGGCGGCGGACGATCGAGAATGACTGGATCGTCACGCCGGCGGGATGGACACCGTTTGCAGGCATGCAGGTCACCGGATGGCCGCAGGCCACCATCATCCGGGGCAACATCGTCATGCAGGACGACACGATCCTGACGCCGCCGATTGGAAACATCATCCGCTTCAGGTAGGTGGAACCGCCGCGCGTAGGGGTCGATAGATGACAGGCGCTGAATGGTGTCTATTTGGTGCGGTTCTGCTATACCTGCACACGATTGCGCCGATAATGGTTCTCGGACATCGGGACTTCAGGAACTCTCCGCCTAGGGACTCGCGTTTTTTTGACCGGCCGCTCCGGGTCCATGCGGCGGCACTGAGAAGAAGGCAGTTCTTTTCTGAAGAAAAGAACCAAAAGACTGTTGTCTCGATGCAATCCCGGACCTATCGGCCAAGCCGATAACCTACGTGCAGGCGCACGAGCAAAAGTCTTTTGGTTCTTTTCTTCAGAAAAGAACATACTTGCTTCCTTAATCACGCGGGGAACCAGTATCTTGTCAAATTGGGACACCAATCTCATACCGGATCAAACCGGCAAGGTCATCGTCATCACAGGCGCCACGAGCGGGCTCGGCCTGTGTTGCGCCGAAGCGCTTGCGGCGCGTGGCGCAAGTGTCGTCATAGCGGTTCGCGATGTTGCAAAAGGCGCCTGTGCCGCCAATGAAATCCGCATTAGGCATCCGGCCGCCGCCATCACCGCAGAGCAACTGAACCTCGCAAGTCTGGCCTCGGTCGCGGCGTTCGCTGCCCGCATGAACGACGCCACGCAGCGGATCGACGTGCTCCTGAACAACGCCGGTGTTGGCATGCTACCGAAACGGCGCGTTACCGAAGACGGGTTCGAGCAGCAATTCGGCACCAATCATCTGGGCCATTTTGCCCTAACGGCACAGCTCGTCCCTGCCCTACTGCGCGCCGATAAACCACGTGTCGTTACGGTTTCCAGCATCGCCCATCGCCGCGGCACCATTCACTGGGACGATCCCAATCTCGCCGCGCATTACAGCGGCCGCACCGCCTACAACCAAAGCAAGCTGGCCAATCTGATGTTCGCCCTGGAACTCGCGGCGCGGGCTTCGGCACAATCCTCGCGCCTGGAGAGCCTGGCCGCGCATCCGGGGCTGGCGCTCACCGGGTTTCTCGCGGCCAGCCAAATGCCGTGGTACAAGCAGCGTGTGGGCATTCTCGCTAGCAAAATGATCGGCCAAAGCGCCGCGGCCGGATCCTGGCCGCTGCTTTATGCCGCCGCCATGCCAGACGCGCATAATGGCGATTATTGGGGACCCAACGGATTTCTTGAAATCAGCGGCGCGCCCGCGCGCGGCAGGTGCTGGCCGCATGCTATGGTGGCGGCTGATCTTGCACGGCTTTGGAGACTTTCCGAATCCCTGACGGGGGTTGAGTTTCAGAGGTTGATTTGAAAAAGGAACGAAGTGTTTCTTCTCTGAAAAAAACAAAAGACTTTTTGTTTTAATAGTAAAAGTTTTTTGGTCGCGGTTCTTTCTTTCAAAAAAGAACTACTTCCTTCCTTCCTCCGCCCCCATCAGAACGCGCGCCTCGCGTGGTCTTGCCAGCCGTTCGATCACAGCGGGAATTTCATCCGCGGGACAGGCGGGGCTAACGAAATGACCTTGTGCCTCGCTGCAGCCGATGCGCGCCAATTCCGCAAGCTGGCTCGCGGATTCCACACCCTCGGCGCTCGTACTCATATTCAGGCTGGTGCATAATCCGATGACGGCGCCCACGATCGCGGAACTTTCGCGCGCATGACCAAGATTGGCGATGAATGCGCGGTCGATCTTGACCTTGGTGAACGGAAACCGCAGCAAATAGCTGAGCGACGAATAGCCGGTGCCAAAATCATCCATTGCAATACGCACGCCGAGCGCGCGCAGCCGGTGCAGCGTCTCCAGGTTGGCTTCGGTATCCTGAAGCAACGCGGTTTCGGTAATTTCAAGCTCCAGCCGTTCGGGATCGAGGCCCGATTCGCGCAATGCCGCCGCAACATTATCGACCAGCGTCTTGCTTCCGAACTGCACCGCGGAGACGTTGACGGCCACACGCGGCGCGCCGGGCCACGCGGCTGCCGCGGCGCAGGCGTGATGCAGCACCCATTCGCCGATGGGAACAATCAGGCCGACCGCCTCGGCCAGGGGAATGAAGCGGTCCGGCGCCACCAGGCCGCGCGTGGGATGGCGCCAGCGCAGCAATGCCTCAAGCCCGCGCAAGGTGCCGTCGCTGACCGCAATGACCGGCTGATAGAACAGCTCGAACGCTTTCGTATCGAGCGCGCGGCGCAGATCGAGTTCGAGTGCCCGCCGCGCCTGCATCAGCATGTCCATTTCGGGCTCGAAAAAGCGCAGGCAGCCGCGATCCGCCGCCTTGGCGGTATACAGCGCCATATCGGCGTTGCGCAAAAGCTGGTCGGCATCCATCCCATCGGCGGGCGCCAACGAAACACCGACACTGATGCCGATGACGATGTGATGGCCCTCAATATCGAACGGTGCCGCAATGGCGGCGATGATGCGGCCGGCCAAGGCCGTCGCATCGGCGGCCTGCTCCAGATCGGATTGCAGAATGGCGAATTCATCGCCGCCCAGCCTTGCCACCGTGTCAGTCGGCCGCACCAATATCTGCAGCCGCTGCGTGACCGCCTTCAGCAGCGCGTCACCGACCGGATGCCCGAGGGTGTCATTGACGAACTTGAAATGATCCAGGTCAAGGCAGAACAGCGCGAACGCCTCGCCGCGCCTGGCGCGCGCCAGCGCCTCATCAAGCCGGATGTGAAACAGGCTGCGATTGGGCAGGTCGGTCAAGGAATCGTGATGCGCGAGGTGGGCGATACGCGCTTCGGCCGCGCGCCGGTCCGTCACGTCGATCATCACGCCGATCGACTCGGTGGGGCGGCCAGCCTCGTCGTACTCGATGCTGGAGCGCGTCTCGACGTGGCGAATGCCCTCGGTTGGATGATTGTAGCGGTACTCGTATTCGACGGCCGGCCGGCGCTCGGCATAGGTCAGCCTCATATCCACTGCCAGTTTCGCGCGATCCTCCGGCACCAATATGGATAGCCACGCCTCGGCCGGCACCGGCTCCGTATCGGCTGAAAAGCCATGCATCCGTTTCGTCTCGCTACCGCAATGCAGCAGGCCGGTGATATGATCGCGCCGGTAAACGCCGATGCGGCCGGCTTCGAGCGCTAGCCGCAACATCTCCTCGCTGGCGCGCAATGCGGCTTCGGCCGCCTTGCGCTCGGTGATGTCCTGCACGATGGCCACCAGGCGCGTCGGCCGCCCCGCGCCGTCCACCGCGGCAATCGAGGCGCTGGAACGGGCCCAGACAATCGTGCCGTCCCCGCGCACGTAACGCGCCTCCGCGTCATAGGACACGCCGGTTTGACACAGCGCCGCAATCCCCCGGTCGTGCGCCGGCCGATCCTCCGCATGCGCCAGTTCCGCCGGATCGGGATGCGCTAGAAGGTAGGCCTCGCTGCGCCCCAAGATTTCGCAAAACACCCGATTGACGCGGACCAGCCGGTTCGACTCGATGTCGACTTCAACAACACCGGCGCCCGCATTGTCGAAAATCGCCTGCAACTGGGCCTCGCGCGCCGCCAGGGCGAGCCTGGCGCGCCGGCCGCCCGTGACGTTCTCCACCGTCACAACACGGCCGCCATCGGCCAGCAACCGCCGTGTGATGGCAAATGCCCGTCCGTCCGGCACGTCCAGCACAACCCGGTTTGCCGCGCCGGGCTCCTGCGCGCCAAACGCGCCGATCAGAATGCCGGGCACGCCGGCACCTTCGCACACGGAAACGAATGCCGGGTAGTCCAGGCCGGACTGCAAGGCATCTTCAGGCAATTCGAACAGTTCGCAAAACCGCCGGCTGGCCAGTTGCAACGTGCCGCCGGCGCCGAACATCAGCAGCCCCTGAGTCATGTTGCTGACCGCCGCGTCAAACATCCTGGCCAGCGCGTTGTTGCGGTGCTCGGCGCCAGTCAACGCCACCAGGTTGTCGTAATGCTGCCGGACGATGGAGCAGAGGGCGAACAGGTAGAGCCCGGTCATCAACGACAGGCTCCAGTACCAGGCGCCCATCAATGGCGCCACGAGCACCACCGGCACGAGCCAGATGCACAGGAGCACGATGGCGAAACGCGGCGATCCCGCATTGCGCGAGGCGATCGCGCTGGAAACGCCGAGCATCAACACGAATGCCAGAAGACGGCAGACCTCGTCAGTTTCACCGATCAGACAAAATACCCCGGTCAGAGTGCTGATGATGCTCCAGGCGAGGCTGACCGCCTGATAGGGCCTGCGCCAACGCATGACGTCCTGCGTCGTGACCATCGGCGCGCGACGTACCCGCAGGAACAGTACCGTCCGCGCCGCCATGGCCGCGAGGCTGGCCGCCACGAAGGCGTCCGGCCATGGGCCGCCGATCCGCCACATGACGATGAGGCAGAGGCCGACGGTGCAGATGTGCGCCACCAGTAACGTGGCCGCGCGGGTGTAGAGAGGCGCCAACAGAGTGGCCTGCACCGCCAACGGCAGATCGGCCGCAGGCGCAGGTCCTCGCGGATGTCGGTCGGGAGGTGCCATGCCCCCCATTATGCGTTGCAGGCATGAGCGGATGACTAATGAGGGAGGCCCGTCGGCGTGCGCCTTGCCCTGCATCCGGAATGTGTATGAGCGATGCTTCCCATACACCTTGGCAGGGCGCCGGGATGCGGACGAACATCGACAGTCATGTACAGCTTGATCGTCACGGCAAAATTGAACGACGTGGATCCGCAGGCGTGGCTGGCGCATGTCCTGGCCAAAACTGCTCAACATCCCGCCAATCGGCTGGACGAGCTCCTCCCGTGGAACTGGCAGCCTCAACAAACGGTGGCGCGCCAAGCCGCCTGACCGTCACCGCGGTGTTCACCGGATGGATACGACGGACCCATCGGCGAGGAAGGAAGTATTTCTTTTTTGAAAAAAGAAACAAAAAACTTTTGCCTGCTTGGGGCGCGCGACCGGCAGCCCTAAGTTTTTTGTTCTTGCGTTTGACGGTCTACGGCTCGGTTTGTTCGAGCG
>CAJCIS010000129.1 GCA_903970435.1 Acidobacteriota bacterium
AGTTTTTTGGTTCTTTTTTTCAAAAAAGAACTACTTCCTTCCTTACGCCTGCTTCAACTCAATCAAGGACTGCCGAATCTTCCGCCCCCGCCGTATCTTGTCCTCGATATAAGCCTCATCCCCCCACCGCACCGCCCGCGCCATAGCCTGCGCATCCTCGGTAAACCGCGCCAGCATTTCCAGAAGCGCCTCGCGATTATTCAAAAACACATCCCGCCACATCGTCGGATCGCTGGCGGCGATGCGGGTAAAATCGCGAAACCCGGTCGCGGCGAATTGCAGCACTTCCTGGCGGGTTTCGTCGGCCAGATCGTCCGCGGTGCCGCAGATGGTGAAGGCCAGCAAATGCGGCAGGTGGCTGACGATGGCGAGCACGCGGTCGTGGTGCGCCGGGTCGGTGATCGACACCATGCTGCCCAGGCCGCGCCAGAATTGCTCCAGCCGCGCGACACAATTCGCGTCGGTGCCCGGCGGCGGCGTGAGCAGGCACCAGCGGTTTTCGAACAATTCGGCGAAACCCGCGTCGGGTCCGGAATATTCGGTGCCGGCGAGCGGGTGTGCGGGGATGAAATGAACGCCCGGCGGCACGTGCGGACCCACATCGCGGATGACGCTCTGTTTCGTCGAGCCAACGTCCGACAATATCGCGCCGGGCGCCAGATGCGGACCGATGGTGGCGGCGAGTTCCGCGTAGGCGCCGACGGGCGCGCACAGAATGACGCAGTCGGCACCTTGCACCGCCAATGTGGCGTCGGATTCGATACGGTCGGCGATGCCAAGTTCGGCGACGCGGGCGAGGGTGCGCCCCGTTTTGGCATGGGCCACGATTTCGCCGGCCAGGCCGCCGCGGACGCGCGCGGCGCGGGCGATCGAGCTGCCGATCAGGCCCATGCCCAGCAGGGCGACGCGGGCGAAAAGCGGTCTTGTGGATAAATTCATACGAATTGGTCCCGCCAGAAGGAAGCAGTTCTTTTTTTCAAAAAAGAACTGCTTCCTTCATGAAATCGCGCAGCGCATCGATCAGCAGGTCGTTCTCCTCCGCCAAACCGATCGTAATGCGCAGGCAGTGCGGCAGGCCGTAGCCGCCGACCCGGCGCACAATCAGGCCGCGGCCGCGCAGATGCCTATCGGCCGCTTCGGCCACATCCGGCGTGCCGAAATCGGCGAGCACGAAATTGCCCTCGCTGGGCGGCACGCGAATGCCGGCGGCGGCCAGCGCGGCGGTGACGCGTGCGCGTTCGGCCGTGTTGTGGGCAAGGCTTTTCTCCACCCAGCCGGGTTCGGCGAGCGCCGCGATGCCGGCGTCGTGCGCCGCCAGCGAAACGTTGAACGGGCCGCGCGTGCGGTGCAGCAGGTCCACCACGGAAGGCGGCGCATAGGCCCAGCCGAGGCGCAATCCGCCCATGCCGAACATCTTCGAGAATGTACGCGTCATGACAACGTTGTCGGCGGCGTCCACCAGCGAAGCGCCGGCGTCGTAGTCGGGCCGGTCCATGTATTCCGCGTAGGCCGCATCCAGCACCAGCAGCACATCGGGCGGCAAGGCGGCGCGCAGGCGCAGGATTTCGGTATGCGGCAGGAACGTGCCGGTGGGATTGTTGGGGTTGGCAATGAACACCATGCGCGTGGCCGGCGACACCCAAGCGAGAATGGCGTCGACGTCGGCGGTCAGATTTCGTTCCGGCACCTTCACCACGCGGCATCCGGCCAGGCGGCCGGCGATCTGGTAGATCGAAAACCCGTGCGCCGTCATGATCAGTTCGGTGCCGGCGCCGCCATAAATGTGGCAGAGCAGGAAAATCAGGTCGTCCGACCCGGCGCCGCACACGATGCGCTCGCCGTCCAGGCCGAAACGATCGCCGATGGCCTGGCGCAGGCGCGTGGCGCTGCCGTCCGGGTAGCGGTGCAGGCCGGGGGCGGCCGCCGCGATCGCGCGCAGGGCGCCCGGCGGCGGCCCGAAGGCGCCCTCGTTGGAGGAGAGCTTGATCACCCTGTTGGCGCCCGGAAGCTTTGAGACGCCGGGGGTGTAGGGCTCGATGTCGAGGATTTCGGGGCGGGGGTGCAGCGGCATTTTGTTCATATAACGGTGTCAGGCTGCGGTTGATGGGCGAAGCACCGCGCAAGTGCAAGGAAGCTGACACGTGCCAGAAAGGTTGCGCCGGAAAGGTTGGGGTTGTTAATCCACCCCGCCCGCACGCGCCCGTGCCCCAAGCCGGTCAGCCACACCTGGCACGACGCGGCGCGGCGCGAGGACATCAGCTGGGTATCGCTCATCCGCACCGCCCGCGTGTCCTACGGCTTTCAGGCCCTGGTCGCCGCCGGCCTGCTGCTGCCGCCGCAAATGCGCGACATGCTGGCCACCGAGGCGGAGACGCACGACATCCGCGCCTGGGCCGCCTTTCCGGCCAGCATGGCGGCGTTCGGCTTCCTCTGCTGGTACTGGGCGCGCGCCACGCTGTCGGCCCGGTTCGACCTGCCGGATTCACGGCAGGCCTGGGACCATGCGGTGGAGCGCGGCCAGCACGGCTCGCGCCCGTTCGTGCGCAACGCGCCCCTGCACATCGTGCCGCAGGCGCCGATCCCCATCGCCGGCGTCACCGGCTTTCTGGTGGCGCTGCAGAGCGGCGCGGTGGCGCTCGGCGTCGCGACGCTCGCATCGTTGTTCCTGGTGTGGTTCCTGGTGGACCACCGCCGGCGCATCCGCGGCTGGGCCAGGCGCACCTTGTTGCGCGGCCACCACTTCACCGACGAGCCGCTGCCGCGCGAAACCGTCCGGCTGCGCACCACCTACAATGTGCGGATCTGGCTGCGGCGGGCGCCCTACCGGTTCTGGAAAGTCATGCAGCGGGCGCCTTCCGGTCCATGGCCGGCCGCGGTACTTCTCACGCTCAGCCTCGGGGTGTTCTGCGTCACCGCCGCCGCCAGCTATTTTCCCGCCACCCGGCAGGACGATCCGCGCAACCTGATCTGGACCGTCTGGCACGGACCCACCCCGGTGTTGCTGGGCTGCGCGCTGATGGTGGGACCGCTCTCCGTGCTGTCGTTCGTGCTGGACGGGCTGCGCGTGGCCGTGTGGATCCGCGCCGCCCCGGTGGGTTTTTCGCGGCCGCCGCTGCTGAGCGCCTTGCTGCTGATGGCGACGCTGGGGCCCGGCATTGCCGGCCTGCATGCCATCCGCACGGTGGCGGGACCGTTGCCGGCGCGGCCGGCGCTGGGCGCGCATTGGCAGGCCTGGCGCGCGGCCTGCGGCGCCGGCACCCGGCCGGTGGTGGTGGCAATTTCCGGCGGCGCCGCGCGCGCGGCGCTCTGGGGGGCTGCCGTGCTGGCCGAGATCGACAGCGTCGCCGGCGGCCAGGGCGCGGCCATTTTCGCCATCAGCACGGTTTCGGGCGGCTCGCTCGGCGCCTCGGCCTACCTGTCGGTGCGTGCCGCCACGCCGGCCGGGCCGCCCGGCACGCCGGCCGCGTGCGCCTTGGCACCGCATCTGTCGGCGCGGTTCGCCACCTACGCCAAGACTTTGGGGGCCGCGGACGCGATCGGGCCATTGCTGGCCGGCGTGGTACTGTCGGACGTGCCGCGCAGCCTGTTCGGCTGGCTGCCGGCCGCCCTGGGCGCACCGATGCGCGGCGGCGACCGTGCGGCGGCGGTCGAACGCGCCTTCGAGGCGAATGCGGTACGGGCGGCGCGCAAGGCCGGGCTCGCGGCGGTGCCGCTCGGCGCGCCGTATCTCAGCCTGGCCGGACCCGGCCTGCCGCTGTGGATCGGCGTGGCGACGGAGCAGGAGACGGGCGGCCCCGTGCTGGTGGTGCCCGTCCAAGGCGGTGGCGACACGGAATGGCCGTTCGATGGCGCCGCCGACCTGCTGGCGCAGCTTGGCGCCGACATACCCATTTCCACGGCCATCAACGTCACCGCCCGGTTTCCGTTTCTGGAGCCGGTCGGCGTGGCCCCCTCGCGGCGGTTCGCGCATGAGGGTTTGGAACTGATCGACGGCGGCTATTACGACCAGTCCGGGCTCGAGACGGCCATGGAACTGGCCGACTGGCTGCGGCGGCAAGGCGCGGACCCCATCCTGATCGCGGCCACGGGAAGCGGCTACGGCAATGGGCTCGAAGCGCGGGCCGTGCATGCGCCGTCGGACGATATCGTGCGCTGCGGGGCCGGCGAGTTCCGGCCGGATCAGCCGCCGATGGCCGGAATTGCGGCGGATTTCCTGGCGCCCTTCGCCGGGCTGTACCAGGTGCGGGCCGGGCATGTGGACAAGCTGCTGCGGCGGGCGCGGGCCGGCTGGTGCGCGCCGCAGCAGCGGTTTTTCCACTTCTACCTGGGCGCCAGGGGCGCCGACCCGGTGCCGCTGAACTGGGTGCTGTCACGCCCCATGGCGGACCATGTATGGCGCTCCGCCGGCCTGGGCGATGCCGGTGACGAGGCCGACGACATCTTCGTCCGCGCCAACAGCTGCGAAGCCGCAAGGCTCAACGCCGTGCTCCGCCACACCCCCCCACCCCAGTCCACCTGCGCCGACCTGAAATAGCCAAAGTCTTTGCTTCTTTTTTCAAAAGGAAGCCTTCCTTTCTTTGCCTTTTACACCCCTGGTGTTGGGCGTGAGCGCCGCATAGACACCCCCCCAAATGGACCCGTCACCTCCCCCCCATCAGCATGCAAGCTTCGCCGAAGGGCTCACCCTGGAATGCGGCCAGCACCTGGCTCCGATCGACATTGCGTATCGTACCTACGGCAGCCTGAACGCCGCGCGCAGCAACGCGGTGCTGGTGTGCCACGCGCTGACCGGCGACCAGTATGTCGCCGAGCCGCATCCCGTCACCGGCAAGCCGGGATGGTGGGAAAGCGTGGTGGGGCCGGGCCGCCCGATCGACACGGATCGTTATTTCGTGGTGTGCAGCAATGTGCTGGGCGGGTGCATGGGCTCCACGGGGCCATTGTCGCCGCGGGATAACGGCACGCCGTGGGGCCCTGATTTTCCGCCGGTGACCATGGCCGACATGGTGCGGGCGCAGGCCATGCTGATCGACGCGCTCGGGATCGAGCGTTTGTTCTGCGTCATCGGCGGGTCCATGGGCGGCATGCAGGTGCTGCAATGGGCCGCGAGTTTCGGACCGCGCGTATTCGCCGCCGTGCCGATCGCGGCGGCCGCGCATCATTCGGCGCAGAACATTGCGTTCAACGAAGTCAGCCGCCAGGCAATCGCCGCGGACCCGGATTTCGCCGCGGGGCGGTATTGGGCGACCGGCACGGTGCCGGCCCGCGGCCTGGCGGTGGCGCGCATGATGGCGCACATCACGTATCTTTCGGAAACCGCGCTGTCGCGCAAATTCGGCCGCCGGCTGCGCGGCGCCGATGCGGGCGCCACCATGTTCGACGACATCTTCGAGGTGGAAAGCTATCTTCGCCACCAGGGCAGCAGCTTTGTGCGGCGGTTCGATGCAAATTCGTATCTCACCATTACGCGCGCGATGGACTGGTTCGATCTCGCGGCGGACCATGACGGCGATCTGTCGCGCGCCTTCGCGGGGTCGCGGACAAGGTTTTGCCTGGTGTCGTTCTCGTCGGACTGGCTGTTTCCCACGGCGCAATCCCGTGTGGTGGCGCAGGCGCTGAACCGGAGTGCCGCGAATGTGAGCTTCGTCGAAATTCGCAGCGACAAGGGCCACGATGCGTTTCTGCTGGAAGAGCCGGATTTTTTTACAACGCTGGCCGGGTTTTTGTCGGGGTGTGCGGAGCATGCGGGAATCAAGTAAAGAAGCCGTTCTTTTCTGAAGAAAAGAACCAAAAGACTTTTTCTATTGCGCCTGCACGAACGTTGGGGTCATGGCCGATGAGTTGGGAATTGCACCAAAAAAGTAAAAGTTTTTTGGTTCTTTTTTTCAAAAAAGAACTGCTTCCTTCATGCGCGTAGACCTAAGATTCATAGCAGAAATGATAGAACCCGGCACCCGCGTGCTAGACATAGGCAGCGGCGACGGCTCGCTCATTGAACATTTGTTTCGCGAAAATGGCTGCGACGCGCGCGGCATCGAAATCGACATGGCGGCAGTGACGCACGCTGTCGCACACGGCCTGCCGGTGATGCATGGCGATGCCGACAACGATCTTTCGCAATACCCGGACGGCGCGTTCGACTACGTGGTGCTGTCGCGTACCTTGCAGGCGGTGGAGCGGCCGCGCGAGGTGCTGCGCCAGATGCTGCGTATCGGCACGCGCGCGCTGGTGAGTTTTCCAAATTTCGGCCACTGGCAGGTGCGCTGGCGCCTGGTGATGTCGGGGCGCATGCCGATGACGCGCACCTGGGCGCGCCCCTGGTACGAGACGCCGAATATCCATCCCTGCACGGTGCTGGATTTTTGCGAACTCTGCGCGCAGGAAGGCTACCGCGTGGAGCGCTGGCTGGCAATCGACGAGGCAGGGCGGAAATCGCCCTGGCGGCGATATCTGTGGCTGGCGAACATGTTTGGCGAGCAGGCCTTGTTTTTGTTACGGAAAGCGTAATAGTAGCAAAGGCAGCAGTTCTTCTTTGAAAAAAAGAACCAAAAAACTTTTGCTCTTTGTCGATGTGCGGCCGCAGCCAGGGGCGAATGCGCCCCTGGCCTTGTTTTGCTATCGACCCGCGAGTCCCGTGCAGGCCGCAACGTTACCGATATTGTCGTTCCACTGGCTGTTGCCGCTGCCGGTATTGGCGTCAAGGTGGTCCAGCACGAGGTTTTCCAATCCGGTCTTGCCGGCCTTCTTCAACGGAACAATCCCGTTATTCGCCTCGATCGTCAAATAAGGCGCCTTCTTGTAGTGATCCTTCAGGAACGCGATCACGGCGGTCGAAATCGCCGCGTTTGCATAGCACTGCGCGAAATCGAGCGTGGCGTACCCCACAATCGGGTAGCCGGTACTGGTCGTCTGAATGACCGGTACCCAAACCTGCGGATTGGCCCCGTTGCTGATGGTGGGATTGGTCAGGAACTGGCCCTGCGATGCATGTTCCAAGCCAGTAATGAGATTCTTGGTCGTCGGCGTGTAGGCCTTCTTGCCGTTGAAAATGGCCGCGACAACCAGCTGGCTCGGCGCGCCGTTCACCAGCTCCGGCGAGTTTGGCGTCAGCGACGTCCAGTCCGGCGTCAGGTAGCCGACTGCCTGCGGAATCGGTGTGCCATTGGCGCCGCCGCCGGCCAGATAGTCGGCCACGCCGGAGCTCAGGTTTTCGCCGACGGCATTCGGAATGTAGGAGTTGATCCCGTTCGGGAACAACGTGGCGAATGTCGTCGTCGCCGTGAAGGTCACGCCGGCCAGGGTGTTCGCCCCGGTGCAGACGGCCGACAGATGGTTGGTGAGCAGGAACGTCGTCCCGGAACTGTCCGCGCGGAACACCACCGTGATCGGTCCCGGCGCCGGTGTCAGCGTCTTGCTGTCGGTCACCTGGCTGAAATCGGTGATCAGGCCGGAGAAGATGCCGCACAAATCGTTATCGCTCAGTTCCACCAGGCCATTGCTGCTGGCGCCCTCGGGCAGATTCGTATCGTTCACCACAACCGCGGGGCCGGTGCCGAACGAGGGGATCTGAATGAAGTTGCCGGCGGCCGACTGGCCGTAGCTGGACGTGGCCCATGTCGAAAGCTGCGTGGAAGAGACCGGGTTGTCCGACGCGCCGTAATGCACCGTGTTGGCACCGCCGGGGTCGCCGGAGCATTTGCCGCCGTTCTGCACCTTGTTGATATCGCAGGTGAGGTCGTCGTTAATGAACGCCTGCTGCCCGGTGCCGGAGCCAGAGCCCCAGTAGGTGCCGAAGTCCGCCTTCTTGTCGGTGGAATTGAACAGCGAGAATTCACTGGTCGGCGTGTTGCCGTTGTTGGGTCCGGAATAGTCGGCCTGCGACGCGGTCGCGCCGCCGCCGTTTATGATGGCTTGCGCCGAAGCCAGGCTCGGGCACAGGCCAGCCGTCAAGGCTGCCGCGGACAAAGTCCGCAGGAGAACAACGCGATACATTGAAAATCCTTTCATACACCCAACGACGGGAATTTCCTACTAGAGCAATATGGTAACGGCGGTAAAGGTCATTTCTCCCAAAACGTGTGACAGTTTTATGAAATTGGACGTGGATCACACAAACAGGCGCGTGCCATAGGTGTTATGATATTACCACAGAACAAATTGTGGTAATGGCGTCAAAGGGAGAAGAATGTTCTTTTCTGAAGAAAAGAACCAAAAGACTTTTGCCCCTGCGCCTGCACAGAGGTTCGGGGCATGGCCGATACGTTGGGGATTGCATCAGGAGCAGAAGTCTTTTGGTTCTTTTCTTCAGAAAAGAACGGCTTCCTGACTCAAAGGGTCGAGGCCAGGGGCGAAATCGCCCCTGGCCCTGCTTGCTTTATCGACCGGCCAAACCGCTGCAGGCCGTCGGGTTCTCGATATTGATGTTCCACTGATTGTTGCCGCTGCCGCTATTTGCGAGCAGATGGTTCAGGACCAGGTTTTCCAACCCGGTTTTGCCGGCCTTCTTCAGCGGAACCAGGCCATTATTCGCCTCGATCGTCAGATAGGGCGCTTTCTTGTAATGATCCGTCAGGAACAAGATCAGCGCCGTCGAAATCGCCGGGTTCGCGTAGCACTGCGCCACGTCGAGGGTGCCATAGCCGACAATCGGGTAGCCGGTGCTGGTCACCTGGATCACCGGAACCCAGACAATCGGATTGGCACCGTCGTTGATCGTCGGGTTGGACAGGTTCACGCCAACCGTTGCATGTTCCAAGCCGGCAATCAGGTTCTTGGTGGTCGGCGTGTAGGCCTTCTTGCCGTTGAACAGGGCCGCCACGACCAGCTGGCTCGGGGCGCCGTTGACGAGCTCCGGCGAGTTGGGCGTGAGCGACGTCCAGTCGGGCGACAGATACCCGATCGCCTGCGGGATCGGTGTGCCACCCGAACCACCGGCCGCCAGATAATCTGCAACACCCGAGCTCAGGCTTTCGCCGACCGCATTCGGAATGGAATTATTGATACCGCCCGGAAACAGCGTGGCGAACGTGGTGGTCGCGGTGAAGGTGACGCCCGGCGCCGTATCCGCACCGGTGCAGACCGCCGCAAGATGGTTGGTGATGAAGAAGGTCGGCGCCGCGCTGTCGAGACGATAGACGAGCGTGATCGGGCCCGGCGCCGGCGCCAGAGTCTTGCTGTCGGTGATCTGGCTGAAGTCGGTGATCAGGCCGGAGAAGATGCCGCACAGATCGCTGTCGCTGAATTCCACCAGGCCGTTGCTGCTGGCGCCCTCGGGCAGATTGGTATCATTCACCACGATCCCGGGACCGGTGCCGAGCGACGGGATCTGGATGAAATTGCCGGCGGCCGACTGGCCATAGCTGGACGTGGCCCAGGTGGAAAGCTGCGTGCTGCTGACCGGGGTGTCGGACGCACTGTAATGAACCGTATCGGCGCCGCCTGGCGTGCCGGCGCACTTGCCGCCGTTCTGCACCTTGTTGATGTCGCAGGTGAGATCGTCGTTAATGAAGGCCTGCTGACCGACGCCGGAACCTGAGCCCCAGTAGGTGCCGAAGTTCGCCTTCTTGTAGGTGGAGTTGAACAGCGAGAATTCGCTGGTTGGCGTGTTGCCGTTGTCCGGGCCGGCATAGTCGGCTTGCGGAGAGGTCGCGCCACCACCGTTTATGATGGTTGGCGAAGCGGCGAAGCTGGGGCTGAAGCCAGCCACCAGGGCTGCCGCGGACAAAGTCCGCAGGAGAACAAGGCGATACATTAGAAAAGTCCCTCCCAGGAAAAAACGCCACTTCGGCGGAAGTCCTATCTATCCACTATGATAACAGATGTAAAGCGAGTTTATATATCAGCACATGAACTTTCCGTGCGCGTGAGCGTTTCCTTGCGTTTCACTGGCGTTTGTTGTATTATTAGTGCCGGTTACGTCAAAACAACTATGCTACGCAGTGTAAGACCATTCCGCGGCCGCCGAGCAATCGGGGCTTCCCGAGCAGGCCGGTGCACGGCATTATGGATACGGGCGTTGGCGGGACTGACGGAGCTGGTGCCCCCGGCGCGAATAAGAAGGCAAAATAAGCGGGGAGGACGGGCATGGCCGGTTTCGGGGCGCGATTAGGCGTGCCGTTTGGCGCATTGTTGGCCGTGGGGTTGCAGGCTGCGCCGGCATGTGCGGCGGCCCGCGGCGAAACTCCGGGGGCTTCGACAGAGCTGCCCGATGGCCAATACATCTCGCCGACGGCCGCGCCGGGCGCGGTTTTTCAGTCGCTGGACCCGCATTTGCCTGATCATCGGGACTATCGCGCCGTCGATGCGGTGAAGACCGCGCTTAGCCCGGACGGCAATACGTTGCTGGTCATGACCAGCGG
>CAJCIS010000130.1 GCA_903970435.1 Acidobacteriota bacterium
ACCCCCCGCCCGCCGGAGGCAATGAAAAAGGGGCCGCGAAGGCCCCTTTTTCTATTCGGCTTCGGAGTCCGGCGTTTCGGGCCGGGGGCCGCTATCCTGGCCTTTGGCGGACGGGTCGCGATCCACCAGTTCGATCACCGCCATGTTCGCCGCGTCGCCGTAGCGGATGCCCGCCTTCAGCACGCGGGTGTAACCGCCTGCGCGGACCTTGTAACGATCCGCTAGCGTTGTGAACAGCTTTCCGACGATGACATCGTCGCGCAACTGCGCATAGGCCTGGCGGCGCGCGTGCAGGCCGCCTCGCTTGCCGAGCGTAATCAGTTTCTCCGCCACCGGCCGCAATTCCTTGGCCTTGGGCAAGGTGGTGGTAATCTGCTCGTGTTTAATGAGCGCCACGGCCATGTTGCGAAACATGGCCAGCCGGTGGGTCGAAGTAACGCCGAGCTTCCGCCCAGCCACGCCATGACGCATCGAAGTCTTCCTTGAAAGGCAAAAGTTCTTTGGTTCTTTTTTTCAAAAAAGAACTACCTTTTGTGTCCTCTAGAACGGCTCATCCAGCCGCTTCGCCAAATCCTCGATATTCTCCGGCGGCCATCCCGAAACGTTCATCCCGAGTGCCAGCCCCATATTGGTCAGCACTTCCTTGATCTCATTCAAGGATTTGCGCCCAAAATTCGGCGTGCGCAGCATTTCCTGTTCGGTCTTCTGCACCAGATCGCCGATATAGACAATGTTGTCGTTCTTGAGGCAGTTGGCGCTGCGCACCGACAGCTCCAGTTCGTCCACCTTGCGGAGCAGGTTGCGGTTGAACGGCAGGTCGTCCTGCTGCTCTTCCTGGCGCACCTGCTGCGGCTCGTCGAAATTGACGAACAGCTTGAGCTGGTCCTGCAGGATGCGGGCGGCCAGGGCGACCGCGTCCTCGGGGCCCACGGCGCCGTTGGTTTCGACGGTGAGCACCAGCTTGTCGTAGTCGGTCACCTGGCCGACGCGGGTCGGCTCGACCTTGTAGGACACGCGGCGGACCGGGCTGTAAATGGCGTCGACCGGAATGAGGCCGATCGGCGCGTCCTCCGGCCGGTTGGCGCTGGCCGGCACGTAGCCGCGGCCGAGCTGCACCGTCAGTTCCATGCCCAGCTTGGCGCCCTCGTCGAGCGTGCAGATGACCAGGTCGGGGTTCATGATGTCGACGTCGTGGCCGGCCTGAATCTGGCCGGCGCGCACTTCGCCGGGGCCGGTGGCGGTCAGCGTCATGCGCTTGGGCCCCTCGCCGTGCATGCGCAGCGCGAGCTGCTTGATGTTCAGCACGATGTCGGTGACGTCCTCACGGACGCCGGCGACGGAGCTGAATTCATGCAGCACGCCATCGATCTGCACGGCGGTGACGGCGGCGCCCTGCAGCGAGGAGAGCAGGATGCGGCGGATGGCATTGCCGAGCGTCATGCCGAAGCCGCGCTCCAGCGGCTCGGCCATGACGGTGGCGACACGGTGCGGATCGGAGCCGGGCTCGACTTCGAGCTTTTCCGGCTTGATCAGCGATTGCCAATTACGTTGGATGGTTACCATTATGCCTCACGATTCAGGCGTCATAAGTCTTCCGTCGTCAGTTTTCAGTCGTCAGACAAATCTGACTGGCACCGCGTTCCCTTCTGACGTCTGACGACCGACGCCTGAAGACCGACAATCAGACGCGCCGGCGTTTGCGCGGCCGGCACCCGTTATGGGGGATCGGCGTCATGTCGCGGATGGCGGTGATGGAAAAGCCGACCGCCTGGAGGGCGCGCAGCGCGCTTTCGCGACCTGAACCTGGGCCGGACACCTCGATTTCCAAGGTCTCCATGCCGTGCTCGCGCGCCTTGCGGCCCGCATCCTCGGCGGCCACCTGGGCGGCATACGGCGTGGATTTGCGGCTGCCCTTGAAGCCCTGGCTGCCGGAGGACGACCAGGCGATGGCGTTGCCCTGTGCGTCCGTAATGGTGATCATGGTGTTGTTGAAGGACGCGTTCACGTGGGCGACGCCTGACGTGATGTTCTTTCTCTCCTTGCGGCGGGGGCGCGAGGTGGAGGCGGCTTGTTTCGCCATGGTGCGGGTAGATCCTGTAGGTTTGGCCTGTGCGTTTGTTTCGAAGGGAGCCGGATTTCGGCGGAAAGCGGCCCTTACTTCGTCACCTTCTTCTTGCCGGCGATCGCGACGGCCTTGCCCTTGCGGGTGCGGGCGTTGGTGTGGGTGCGCTGACCGTGCACCGGCAGCCCCTTGCGATGGCGCAGGCCGCGGTAGCAGGCGAGATCCATCAACCGCTTGATGTTCATCGCAACTTCGCGGCGCAGGTCGCCTTCCACGCGGTAGTCGCGGTCGATCAGTTCGCGGATCCGCAGCACCTCGTCGTCGGAGAGCTGGTTGACGCGGCGGTCGGCCGGAATGCCGAGCGTGTCGCAAATAAGTTGGGCTTTGGTCGGTCCGATGCCGTAGATGTAGCGGAGGCTGATCGTGACCCGTTTATTGGTGGGAATGTTGACACCGGCAATACGCGCCACGCCTGCTGCTCCTTGTGCATGCCGCATCCGGCCCGGCTGGGCGGACGGCAACACGCTTGTCTACCCTAAGATCGGGTGCCCTGGGATCGGGCGGTTGAAACGTTATGTCTGATGCGTTGAAACGCGAAACGGCCGCGCACTGGCGTGCGCCGCCGAGGGCGCGGACTTAAGCCCGCCCCGCATGCGAGTCAACGGTGTTCTATCAATTTATCGTGAGCGGCCATCGTCCGCGGCGTCCGGCTGGGCAGGGCGGCGAGGATAGCGGCGATTTCGGATGCCACCGCGTTCATCTCCGCCATGCCATCCACACCATACAACCGCCCCTGCGCGGCGTAATGCGGCAGGATAGGCGCGGTCTGCCGATGGTACGCCTCCAGCCGCGCCGCCACCGTCTCCCGCCGGTCGTCGGCGCGGCGGACGAACGCGTGGCCGCCGCATGCATCGCAGACGCCTTCGACCCGGGTGGGATGGAAATCGTCGTGATAGCCGGCGCCGCAGGTGGCGCAGGTGAAGCGGCCGGCGATGCGTTCGACCAGCGCCGCGTCATCCACTTTCAGCTCGATGACGGCGTCGAGCGAAATGCCCATCGAGGCCAGCATGTCGTCCAGCGCCACGGCCTGCGGCACGGTGCGGGGAAATCCGTCGAGGATGAAACCGTGCGCGCCATCGGGCTGCTGCACCCGCGCGCGCAGCATGGCGATGATCACGTCGTCGGGCACCAGCTTGCCGGCATCCATGATGGCCTTGGCGCGCAAGCCGATTTCGGTGCCGGTGGCGACCTCGGCGCGCAGCATGTCGCCGGTGGAGATTTGCGCGACACCCTCGCGCTGCTCGATCCGCTTGGCCTGGGTGCCCTTGCCCGCCCCCGGCGGCCCCAGCAGGATCAGCCTGAGCGGCGCGCCCTCAGGCGGCGCTGTCATGTATGGCCACTCTCAACGTCCTCTGCCGGGGGATAACCAAAGAAAACAACGAGGCAGGAAGCAGTTCTTGGCTGAAGAAAAGAACCAAGAGACTTTTGTCTTTGCGACGTTTGAAAACCGCGAATGGGCGTCCTACGCGGCGCCTTCCCAAGCGCCGCCAGGCTCAACATAAGGCGTTTGGTGCTTTTCTTCAGAACAGAACAACTTTCCTATCTTCTTCCCTTTACGCGGGCCTTCTTGATCAGGCCGCCATACTGGTGCGCCAGCAGGTGTGACTGCATTTGGGTGATCGTATCCATGGTGACAGAAACGATGATCATCAGGCTAGTGCCGCCGAAGTAGAACGGCAGGCCGTAGCGGCTGGTGAGCACCTGCGGCAGCAGGCACACCGCCACCAGGTAAAGCGCGCCGATCGTGGTCAGGCGGGTGAGCACGCGGTCGAAATAGTCCGCCGTGGCGCTGCCGGGGCGGATGCCCGGAATGAAGCCGCCGTACTTCTTGAGGTTGTCGGCGGTTTCCTGCGGATTGAACACGACGGCGGTGTAGAAATAGCTGAAGAAGATGATCATGCCGGCGTAGATCACCATGTAGAGCGGCGCGCCCGGCGCCATTTCGCTCAGCACCAGGGTGAAGGCGTTCGACATCCAGAGCGGCATCCAGGCGGGCATGTTGCCGGTGCCGGAGAAGCCGGCGATGGTGGCTGGCAGCACCAGCAGCGAGCTCGCGAAGATCGGCGGAATGACGCCGGACGTGTTGATCTTGAGCGGCATATGGGTGGCGTCGCCGCCGAACATGCGCGATCCCACCTGCCGCCTGGGATACTGGATCACCACCCGCCGCTGCGCCCGTTCCATGAACACGATGAAGGCGATCACGCCGAAGCCGAGGATGAGGAAGGTGACGATGAACAGCGGCGACAGGCCGCCCGTGCGGCCCAGTTCAAGCAGGTTGCCCAGCGCGCGCGGCAGGTTGGCGACGATGCCGGAGAAGATGATCAGGCTGACGCCGTTGCCGATGCCGCGGGCGGTGATCTGCTCGCCAAGCCAGAGCAGGAACATGGTGCCGCCGACCAGCGTGATGACGCAGGAAATGCGGAACATCCATCCCGGGTCGATCACGGCGCCGACGCCGGCGGCGCTGCGCATCGATTCGAGCCCGACCGCGACGCCGTAGGATTGCAGGGTGGCGATCAGCACCGTGAGGTAGCGGGTGTACTGGTTCATCCGCTTGCGGCCGGACTCGCCCTCCTTCTTGAGGGCCTCGAGCGCGGGCACGGCGCTGGACATCAGCTGCACGATGATGCTGGCGCTGATGTAGGGCATGATGGCCAGGGCAAACACGGTCATGCGGCCGAGCGCGCCGCCGGAGAACATGTTGAACATGCCCAGGATGCCGCCGGCATTGCGGTTCAGCATTTCGGCCATCACGGCCGCGTCCACGCCGGGCACCGGGATGTAGGTGCCGAAGCGGTAGACCACGAGCGCGCCCAGGGTGAACCAGATGCGCTTGCGCAGCTCGGTGGCCTTGGAGAGGGTGCTGAAATTGAGGCTGGAGGCGAGTTGTTCGGCGGCCGAGGCCATGCGCCGATCCTTTTGGGCTTGGGATGAGGTGGGGGGTATCT